>JBOHJQ010000035.1:0-31317 GCA_050728655.1 Methylocella sp. | reverse complement strand
CTTCTTTGCCGCGCGAGCCCTTCGAGGAAGCCATTGGCCGCGACATAGCTGCCTTGACCGGGATTGCCGATTGCCGTGGTCGCCGAGGAGAACAGAACGAAATAGTCGAGCGGCAGATCCCGGGTAAGCCGGTCGAGGTTTTCGGCCCCCGTCACCTTCGGCGCCAACACTTTTTTCAGCCGTTCGGCATCGAGATTGGCAATAAGTGCGTCGTCGAGCACCATTGCGGCATGAAACACTCCGGCAAGCGGTGGCAGGGTGCGCCCAAACTTCTGAATGAGCGTCTCGACCGCGGCCGCGTCGGCGACATCGAGCGCCTCGGCGTGGACGTTTACGCCGCTAGCCGCGAGACTGGCGAGCGCTTCCCGCGCCTCGGGGCTCGCCGCGCCACTCCGCCCGGCAAGGACGAGATGACGCGCGCCGTGCTCGGTAAGCCAGCGCGCCGTCGCCAAACCAAATCCGCCGCATCCTCCGGTGACAAGATGCGTCTTGTCCGGCGCCGGCTTGAACCGCCGGCGCGGCGCAATTCCATGCTCACTTACCTCGGGCGGCGTTATGACGATTTTACCGACATGGCCGGACTGCTGCATGAGCCGCATCGCGTCAATGAATTCGTGCGCCCTGAAGGTGCGATACGGCAAAGGGGAGAATTCGCCTTCCGCGATAAGCTCGATGACTTCCTTGAACAATTGCCGGCTTTTGTCAGGTTGCGCGAGCATGAGCTGGTCAAGATCGACGCCAAAGTAGGTAAGGTTCTTGCGGAACGGGCGCAGACCGATATGCGTGTTCGCGAGAAAGTCGCGCTTGCCGAGTTCCACGAAACGGCCGAACGGCGCAAGCAACCCGACGGTGAGCTCCATCGCCTCGCCAGAAAGGCTGTTGAGCACGACCGCCACGCCATCGCCCGTCGCCCGACGCACGCCATCGACGAAACCCTGGGCGCGCGCGTCAAAGACATGCTCGGCGCCGAGCGCCGCGGCGAGATCGCGTTTTTCAACCGAACTCGCGGTCGCGATGACCCGCGCGCCGCGCCAGCGAGCCACCTGCAAAGCCGCGAGACCGACGCCGCCCGCCCCGCCATGGATAAGAACCCATTCGCCGCGGGTAAGACGGGCACAAGTGACCAGGGCATAATATGCGGTGAGAAAGGCGACCGGGATAGTGACGGCGGCTTCGAGCGGAAGCCCCTCCGGGATCCTTGCCACCGTCCTTGTGTCCACGGTGACATGGGTGGCGAACGCTCCCCCGGTAATGGCGACAACGGCATCGCCGCTTTTGAGACCCTCGACATTTTCTCCCGTCGCGACGATATGCCCCGCGCATTCAAGGCCGAGGACCGGACCAGCCAACCCATCTTCGAGCATTTCGTCGGGCAGAACCGAAAGCCCCCACATGACGTCACGGAAGTTAAGGCCGGTTGCCGCGACGGCAATTTCCACTTGCCCAGGTCCGGGCGGTCGACGCTCGATCGGCATCCAGCGGATGCGGTCGAGGCCGGTCCCCTCGCCCTTTTCGAGCCGGCTCGCAGGAGCAGGCGGCTCTGGCGCTGCCGTCGCCACGGAATCGCGTGCTCGCAGACGCATAACCCTGGTGGAATGCGCGTCGAGAACAATTTCCGTCTCGGCCGTACCTGAAAGAATGATGTCGGCCAGGCGCCGCGCTTTGACGCGTGGGGGCAAGCCGGGGTCAAGATCGACCCGGCGCACGTCAAGCGTCTGACATTCGTTGGCGAAGCTGCGGGTAAAAGCCCAAAATCCGGTCTCGACGGGACCCGCTGCACCCGCAACGGCGCGCAGCGCGCCGGGGCTTTCGATCCAAAGCCGCCGCCTCTGATTTCCAAGCTGCGCCGCGCAGTTCTTGAGAGTCAGGCATCGATCGGCAAGATGCCCGGCCGATGTCGCGCCGCCCGCCTTGACGGGGGCGAGAAAGACGATCGTGTCGGCGCCCGCGAATGCGAGCTGTTCGAACGCGCGCTCATCCGCGATCATGGAATCAACCCCGGCGGCCCCAAGCAAGCTCGAAAGCATGCCGGCGGTTTCCGCCTGTTGGAGGTCGCGCCGGCCGACGATCACCACCTTGGCCGGAAGGTTTCGCCGCCCGGCGAATGCCGGCATTTGTCCGGCAACCAGAAGCGCCGGGCCGGCCGCGGTCCCGATCGTCTTGATCGCGAGGCCGGGCAGGGGCGTGGCCGCGAACCGCGCCGCCCAATCGGATGGCGCGGAAAACGATTCTTCCTCGGCCACCCTGCCAAAAAACTGGTCCCCTAGGAGACCAAATACAATTTCGCGGAATAGCGAGGGTGCCGGCTCGATCGCGGCCAGCAAGGCGTTAGGTGCCATCGTTTCGACGACCCGCGCGAGCAGCGCGGCGTCCGGCGCGATCCGGTGCAAGGCATCCGCCGCGATGATGACATCGAAGGAGCCGCCGGCGAGATTTTCGAGGCCGTCCGCAAAGCAGATCCCTGGCTCCCGCGCGAAAGCCAGGCGGGCGACTTCCAGACGGCGGGGATTGGGATCGACGATAGTCAGCCGTCCGTCGTGCGCATTTGCCAGTGCCGCCGCGTGCCGCGACAGAGGCCCATGGCCGATCTGCAGGATCCGTAGCGCCCGGTCGCGCGGCCAGGATGCCTCCGAACGGCGCAAGAGTTCGGCAAGGAGCCCCGCCGCCGCGACAACCGAGACCGAACCGATTTCGAACGACTCGATCATGGAGCCGGTTACCGGGGCGATCTCGCTTTCGCCGGCCGCCAAGGCCTCCATAACGGCGCTGGCGCGAGCCGCCAGCAGAAGCTCGGCGGACCGGCGCGGGTAATCTGCGGCGATACTGCGTAAAATGTCCCTTGGAGCGGGAAGAGGGACGCCGTCCGCCAAAACGAACAGTTCGCCATCGGAACGGACGAGGCCGCTCTTTTCGAGAGCGACCAGCAAATTGCCGAGCCACCCGCGCCGCGCCGCGGCGAACCGTCCCGCCGCGATCAGCCGGTCCGGCGCGATCGCGCCGTCAACCGCCAGCGCGCAGGCGAGACGGTGGGCGGCCGCGGTAGCCCACCCCTCGAGCAACATCAAATCCGGCGGCAAGGTTTCCGCGGCCGCCGCCTCAGGGATCGCCGCCTTGATCAGCAGTTCGATTGAGAGCGGCGGATCGTGCGGAATTGCCGTGGGTTCGTCGGCGAGAATCAAGGTTGGCACGAGGGAATGGCTGGCGAGGTCGCCCGTCCCGCGAAGACGGACCGCTTGGTAGCGCACGCCCTGCAACCTCGCGATCAGGCCGCCATCGCCATCGATCAGCGCAAAATCGGCGACGATGGCGCGCGCGTCGTGGCGGCGGACGTCGATCCGCGCCCGCGCGATCACGGCGCCGGGGTTTTCCAGCCTTATCTCGCCGAAACGGACAGGCAAGTAGGCGGCAGGCCGGCGGCGCGAAGCATCGTCCGCAAAGAGCAGGATCAAACCGTGGAAACACGCATCGAGGCGGGCTGGATCGAGACCATACTCGGGGATAGCCTCCGCCGCGACAAGATCCACGAGGATGACATCTGCGCCGATACGCGAGGCGGCCAAGACTTGCTGGTAGGCGGGACCGAATTCGAGGCCAAAGCGCCGCGCGGCCGCGTAAAGATCGGCGCCGGAGACACGCTTTGCGCGCGGCCCAGTGATAGCGGGAATCGCGGCGGGTGGCGCGGGCTTAAAGATAACTTTGGCCTTGGCATGATGGACCCAGGGAGCATCGCTCAACCGCGTCCGGCTCATGATCTCGATCGTGCCGGTGACCGGCGCCGCCCGGCATAGGATCTCGCGCGACGAGTTCGGGGAAAACGCCATCGGTTGGACGATGTCGAGATCGTGGATCGTCGCGGTTTCGGAGCCGTTCCAATCGCGCGCGACCGCGAGCGCCATTTCGGCGAAGGCGGCACCCGGAAGAAGCACCTGACCGTCGATGCGATGATCGGCGAGGCCGGGCACGAGCAACGGGTCGAGCTGGGCGCGCCATTCGAGCGAATCGGATGAAAGACGCGCGCCGATGAGGGGATGCGATGGACGCACGCGGAGCCATCCCGTCGATTCGGAGGTTTCCGCCAGCCGGTAGGGCTTGCGCCTCCACGGATAGGCGGGCAGGCTTGATACCGGGCCTGGATCGTCGCCGAACGCGATATTTGCATCGATTCGCGCCCCAAGCGATAGGGCGAGCGCAACCGCGTGCCGGAACGGGTCGCCGGAGGTTGGCTTTTGCTCATGCAGGTCGAGCGTGGCAATCGGCGACTCCGATTGCTCGGCAATCCTTCTAAGATCGGAGAGCAGCACCGGGCCAGGCCCGATCTCGACAAAAACGCGCGCGCCAAGGCGCATCGCGAGCTGCACGCCTTCCATGAAGCGCACCGGCTCGCGGACATTGCGCCACCAATACTTTGCGTCTGCGCCGGGAGCGGCAACAACGTCGGCGTCCACCGTCGATACAAAACTTGCCCGGCTCGATCCCGGCCTAAGCCCTTCGAGATCGGCGAGGAAAGGCGCCTCGACAGGCGCCATGAGATCGCTGTGGAACGGGTAGGCGAGGTCGAGGCGGCGCATGCGCGCTTTATGGGCGCGGCCCATCTTGGTCGCTTGATCCAAAGCGAATAGGGGGCCCGCGACCGTGAAGCTGCGGGGTGAATTATGCGCCGCTATTGCGAGCCCGGGCACGTTGCGGACCAAGATTTCGATCACGTCGAGCGGGCCAAAGATAGCGGCCATGCCGCCGGCGCCGCGGACAATCTCCTGGTGGCGGCTGCGGAAATAAACAACCCGGACCGCGCTTTCGAGGTCAAGAATGCCTGCGGCCTCCGCCGCGGCGATTTCGCCCATGCTGTGGCCGAGGACCATGGCCGGGGCGAGACCGAGCTCGGCGAGGCAACGCGTCGTCGCAACCTGGATCGCGAATATGAGCGGTTGCGCTACGCTCGTCTTTTTGAGGCGCGTGGCGATGCCGGAACTAAACATTGTTTCGGCGAGGGACCAGCCTGCGAGGCCCAGGAACACACGGTCAATCGCATTGAATTGCTCACGGAAAGCCACGTTCGCCTCATACGCGGCCCGGCCCATGCCAGGCCATTGGCCGCCATTGCCTGAAAACACGAAGGCGACGGGCGCGGAGCGCG
Source organism: Methylocella sp. (assembly GCA_050728655.1). Classification (GTDB taxonomy): domain Bacteria; phylum Pseudomonadota; class Alphaproteobacteria; order Rhizobiales; family Beijerinckiaceae; genus Methylocapsa. The sequence continues at coordinate 26,183 of JBOHJQ010000035.1, read as the reverse complement.
CAACCGCCGTGCCGGTGATTGTCGTCGAGTCCAAGGCATTCTTGTCGCCAGCTTGCTCCAGTGCTCGAATCAAAGCTTCTGGCTCGTCAAACGGGATCGCTAGTCTTTCGGAATGGAGCTCGCGCCGGTGACCGGTCGCGGCGACGACCCGCTGCGTTTCCTCGACGCCGGCGCCGGCGAGCCGAATGGAATAGTGGCGCGCGAGGTCCGCCAAGCCGTCCCGGCTTTGCGCGGAGAGCAGCAGAAACCGAGGCGCGATCGCCGGGACGGCCCGATTCGCGACAGGTGGCGGGTCGGCGAGGATCACATGCGCATTCGTGCCGCCAAAACCCAACGAACTGATGCCGGCATAACGCACGCGGCCATTGCGGGGCAGCGCCAGGGGCGCGGTGCAGACCAAAAGGTTGAGATCAGCGAAGGGAATGTCGGGATTTGGTTCATCGAAATGCAGCGAGCGCGGCAATTCGTCGCGCTCGAGCGCCAGCATGGCCTTTAATACTCCCGCGAGGCCAGATGCCGGTTCGGTATGGCCGATATTCGTCTTGATCGAACCGATCGGCAACGGCTGGGTGCGCCGCTGGCCCAACACTTCGCCAATTGCGGCCGCCTCGATAGGATCGCCGGCGCGTGTTCCCGTTCCATGCGCTTCGATGAAGGCGATCGCATCTGGATTGAGGCCATTCTTCAAATAGGCGCGTTCAAGAAGGGCAGCCTGATGCGCCTTCGAGGGCAAAGAGATGCCGGTCGTGCGGCCGTCGGAATTGCTGTGCGAACCGGCAATCACCGCATGGAGGCGATCCCCGCTTGCGCGCGCGGCGCCGAGCGCGCGCAGAATCAGGACGACGCCACCTTCGGCACGAACATAGCCATCGGCTTTCGCCGAAAATGCCCGGCAAAGACCGCTTGGCGACAGCATCGTGGCCTGCGAGAAGCTGATGAAGCCGAAGGGGCTGGCCAGGATGTTCACGCCGCCGACAATCGCGGTGTCAATCCTGCCGCATTGGATCGCCGCGACCGCCGCATCCAACGCGACGAGCGACGAGGAGCACGCCGTATCGACCGTGAAGCTAGGCCCATGGAGGTCGAAGACGTAGGAAATCCGATTTGATAGAATGGCCAGCGAATTGCCGGTGGCGAAATAGGCATCCGCGGCGGCGGCGTCATGCAGCCTGAGGTTGCCATAATCGAGCGCCGAGCCGCCGACGAACACACCGGTTTCCGCTCCGGCAAAGTCCGATGGACGAATTCCGGCATCTTCGAGAGCTTCCCAAGTGAGTTCGAGCAGCAGCCGCTGCTGCGGGTCCATTTGTTCGGCCTCGCGCGGGGAAATGCCGAAAACGGCGGGATCGAAGCCCCACACATCATCCAGCACGCCCGCCGCCCAGGAATAACTGCGGCCTCGTTCCTTCGGGCGCGGATGGGCGAGTCGTTCCAGCGGCCATCGATCCGGGGGGATGCGGGAAACCGTGCAGCGGCCCGCCGCAAGCAAATCCCAAAGCTCCGCGGCGGAATTGGCGCCGGGCAGTCGGCACGCGCGCCCAATAATCGCGATGTCCAACCCGTCCAAATTGGCAGACCCTTGGCGACCGCTCTGCTGTTTTCTCATAATCCTGCCTGATTTATAATGGCCAATTGGAACCGAGCAGCGTCCACTCCGACATCATCGCGGAAATCTTTATGTGATATGTTAACTTGTCATATAGCCGCGAATGCGCTTTGCCTAGAGCTATGGAAGCAAATCCGCTGGAAAACCGACAGGGAGACTAAGAATAATTATTTTGCGCCGCTAGGCGCGGACCTCTGATGGTAAACAAACATATAACGATTCAAAGGCCAATATGGAGAATGTATTTTTATTGTTGACACGGATATTCCCGCGTTTGAGGGCCTTATTATGGCAAAAGTAAGTTATTCACCGACAACCGATGTATTCCGTAATGTCTTGACATGCTCTATTAATTTTCGTATTTATTGTATTTTCACATGTTGAGTCTCTATTCAGTCACCCACGATGTTTTATTCTTCTACCTTTGCTTCTGCTGGTTGGCTAACGCGGCTTTCGCTGTAAAAATAAACGATTGGGTCAACTTCCAGCTTGTCGGCATATCGTCAAATTTTGCTGAAAATGTCTGGTTTAACCCGTGTCCCTCACGGCCGAGCGATACCAAGGAACGATGTTAGAAAGACTGCTAACGTCCGCCGCCCAAATGCTGCCGAGGCCGGGCTTTGGCACGGTCACGCGCGACCCGCGCGTGAGCCTATGGTTTTCGATCGAGAGCTTGAACCGGCTTGCCACGAAGGCCGGGCACAGCTTGCAAAAACGCGGTCTTTCGGGGCCCGGCGCAGCCACGCCGATGATCGCGACAAACGCGCGATCGTCTTGGCTTTGGCGCAGCTTAATTGTCCTTGTCCTCGCCCCCTTCGTCACGAGTTCCATCTATTTTGGGTTGCTCGCGTCCGATCAGTTCGGGTCCGAAACGCGGTTCGCCGTGCGAGGCGCGACGGAGCTGCTTCCTGGCAGCGACGCCTTGGCGGCTTCGGGATTGGGCACTTTGACGTCCCTCAATTCCAGTCAGGATGTCTACATCATCGCCGATTATATCGCTAGCCGTTCGATGATCGACGATCTCTCAAAGGAGATTGATCTGGGCGCCATATATAGCAAGCCGAGGATCGACGGGTGGGCGAGGTTCGCGCCTTCGAGAGCGGCAGAGGACCTGCTTCGCTATTGGCGCGGAATGGTCCAAACGTCGGTCGAGGCCGCTTCGGGCATCGTAACGGTCACCGTCAAAACATTTTCCCGCGAGGATTCAGTGCGCCTCGCCACTGCCCTTCGCGCCCGATGCGACATCGTTGCGAATCAGCTGCTGAACCGGGTGCGGCGCGATGCGGTCGAACAGGCCAAAGCCGAGGTGAAGACCGCGATGGCGCAACTGTCCGAGCGCCAGGCGAGTCTCGAACAGTTCCGCAACGCGCGGATGCAGATCGACCCGCTTGCCCTGGCGCGGTCTCTGAGCGAGACGATCACGACATTGCGGCGCGATCTCATCGACATTGACGTAAAGTTGGATACCGCAAAGTCTTCGCTTGCCGTCGATGCGCCGCAAATCAAGATGCTCGCGGCAAATCGGCAAATCTTATCTGATCAGATCGTGGCGCTCGAAGCCAGGATCACCGGCACCAACCTCAATTCGCCGACCGCGTCCGCGGTGCTCGCTGACTATGATAAGCTGGACGTCGAAAAGAGCCTGGCCGAGCAAGCCGCCGTGCTCTCGGAGAGGATGTTGGACAACGCAAGGGTGGACGCCAACCGCCACCATATCTATCTCGTCGCCATTGAAGATCCCACGGTACCGCAAAGCCCGATCGCTCCGCGACGAGCGCACATGATATTGATGATATCGCTGGGCGCGCTGAGCTTCTGGTCGCTCATCGCGGGGATCGCCGCCAACGTGCGCGACCACACCATATGAAGAACAAGGTAGCGGCCGGGGTTCGGGCGGCATTCCGATGAACGAAGCGCATCTCGCGGCCAGGCCCCCCGATCGTTCTCCGGCGGACATATCAGGCGAGACCGGGCTAGATCATTTGGCCCTGAGGGAAGATCTGCGCCGCTCCTCTGTCCCGATCGATCAGTTCGGATCATGGCGAATGCACGGTCTGTCATTCGCGCTCCTGGTAGCACTGCCCATATTGTGCACGGCAATCTACTACGGTCTCATTGCCGCCGGCAAATATTGCGTGGAATTTCGATTTAGCGTCAGATCGGCGACGGAGTTCGTCGCGGACGACGACAAAATTGCGCTGATGATCAAGGCCGGCAAACCTGGGACACACGAAATCGCGCGTCTCGCATACATGGCCGCGGATTATTTGCGAAGCCGCAATGTCGTCAGGGAACTCGATCGGGACGGATGGTTGCGGTCGGCATTTTCGCGCGATCAGGCGGATTGGCTATCTCGCTTCGATACAACGAAGAGCGACGACGATCTCTGGCTTTATTGGCGGGATATGATAACCGTCAACGTTGACCGCGTCTCGGGGCTCGTGCTCGTGCGGGTCCTCGCTTTCACCCCCGATGACGCGCTCGCCCTGGCTCGCGCGACCTCGGTTTCCGCTGAAAAGATGATTGACAGTCTCGCGACGCGGGAGCGCCGGGACACGTTGTCTTTGGCCGAACAGGAATTGGAAAGCGCGAGCCTGCGTTATTCGGCGGCGCTCTCTGGTTTGCGTGATGTGCGCAACCTGGCGGGAACCGTCGATCCGGAACGAACGTTAAAAAGCGCCACGGAAACCTTGTTGGGCGTCATGCGTGAGAAATTATCTCTGGAACGCGACCGCGACTCCAACCTTAAGGTTTTGTCCGCCGACGCGCCTCAACAAGTAGTTCTTTCCGATCAGATCCGAGCGCTTGGGTCCCAGGTCGCTTCCCTGACAGAGGCTCTAACCAGCCCTAGGAAGGACGCCAAGACCGCGGCTCAATCCATCGCGCAACTGGAGAAGCAGGAGCTGGAAGTCCGCTTCTCGAAACGTCTTCTGGAGGTCGCTCAGGCCGCTTGTGAACGCGCCCGTCAGGAGTCCGAGCGGCAGCATGTCTATTTTGTGCTCTTCGTCGAACCGAAGAAACCGGAAATCGCCGAATATCCGCGCCGCGCGCGATCGGTCGCCTTCGCCGGGATATGCACATTCTCGCTGTGGAGCGTGTTAATGCTCGCGGTCACGGGTATTAGGGATCACAAAATCGAACGTTGAGCGGCGGCGCATCGCGGAGACCCCGCGGGCGCCGCAAAATGGGAACGCCGGACGGCGATGTTATTCAGTATCGACGAGGACACCGGTTCGCGGATCGTCGGTTGGGTCATGCCCGACAATCCGGCGACGACCCCGAAGGTCGTAATCCATCTCGGTCCAGAACATCGTGTCGTTATCGACGCCTTCGTGGTGCGTCCCCTGCTCAAGGAACAAGGCCTCCACAACACTGGCGTTTGCGGCTTCTTGGTGGACGAAAATAATTGCCCCGGGGTGACCACCGCTGGACATTTGGAAATCAAGGATGCCGACAACCATATCCTCGTGTACCGGCGCCGCAATCACGCGCAACTCGTTGACCGGAAATTCTTGCGGGTTGAGACCCAGTTGTTTCGCTCACACAGTCTGGATGATGCGCTGATCGCGCGGTTTCACATGTCCTATAAATCCTTGGAGCTGCTTCCCGAAGAAACCACGAGGTCAATATTCGCCATTTCGTTCACGAGCTCCATTTTCGCATCCGGCCGCATTTTTTGGCGGGTGTGGGAGCCGATGGTCCGTGATCGTGACTTCAAAGCCGGGATTCTGTTGCGTGAGCCATTCGAGGAGCTGTCCGAACGGCTGCTGATCTTGAAGTGGGCATCGCATTCCGACGCGAATGCTATGGCCGCCGTCCTAGGACAAACCGTCCAACTCTGCGCGAAGACGTTTTGCAATGTCAATCTGAGCGATATGACTGCCCTGCAGGATCTGCTGTCGCACCCCTCCGACGAGTTGCGCGCCGTTCTGTACAATCCATGCGTCTATCAACTGGCGGCGCCGAACGCCTTCGATCCTCCGCGGACGCCGGAAACCGCCGCCGCGCTCGATTCGCTGGCTGAGATGGACGCTGTTGGCTTGCGCGACGACGCGGGTTCGTTCCTCCGTCTTGTCGCCGCCGTGCTGGACCTGCCGGACGAGCTACCCGACATTGCGCCGCGCACAAGTCCGACGGTGATTAGGCTTGCGGAAATATTGCGTGAAATGGCCCCAGCGCGCGCGTTGATCGAAAAAGACCTCGAGGTTTATTCCGAGGTAGCCCGGGTTCTTGCGCCGGGTCCGGCGGATCAATTAGGCTAGCAGACGGTTGAAAAATTGCCAGATTTGTTCGACGCGGACCAGCTTCAAGTTCTTAATTTTGAGCGGTTCGTCTTCACCCAAATGCGCCGCTCGATTGGGAAGCGCCTTGATGGACAAATCCACGCGGATGGCCGCCATTGATTGCGCGCCGCCAACGGCCCGCCTGATCGCCGTTTCCGGCGTGGAGGGGAACGCCGGAGCCTACCTCGCCGCGAACGGGCGGCCATGGCTGTCGATTGAGCCGATTTCGGTTTTTGCGCCCGGACGGTGGTTCCGGATGCGTTACCGGCTCGGGCTTTACGACCGGCCGGTGCGCCCGTTAGTAAGCTACCGGCAAGGCGCGGAGGAGATCGGCTGGCATCTTTTGCCTGGCCCTGTTCTTGGGCGCGCGGATTGGTTTGCCATCGTGCCGGCGGAGGCCACCGCGGTGTGGATATCGCCGGTCTCCGAACCCGGCCGTTTTTGCTTTGCCATCGAGGAAACTGAACCATTATCGACTTTCGCTTTGCTGCGTATGGGATTGGCGGGCAACAGAGGCCGATTCTTAAGTGCGGTCGGTACCTGGCTTATGGGGTGGCGGAAGGAAGCCCAGGAAAATCTCCGCTGGTCCATTCAAGGCGCGCCCTTGACCGCATGGCCCACCTATCGCGACAAGCTCTCGGTCGCCGCTCGTCTCGATGAATTCGAGAGCCCGCGCTGCGACTGGGCGCGCGCGCCGATGGCAAGGCTGCTCGTTTTCCTCGCAACCCAGACTACGGCGGCGCAAATCGATGCAACCATCGCGGCGCTTCGAGACCAACTCTACCCGCGCTGGACGCTCGCGATTCTGGGAACCTCGGAGAACGCCGAGGTCAATAGCCGGCTCAATTCTTGGCTGACCAAGGACACCCGGCTTGCGCGGCGCGGCGACCGGACGGAACTTGATGGAGAAGACGCGGATTTTGTTGCATTCGTGGAATTTGGAGATCGTCTCGCGCCCCATGCGCTCGCTTGTTTTATCGAGGCTAGCCAGCGGGCGCCGGAGGCTTTGGTGTTTTATTGCGACGAGGAGAGCGCGACGGCGGTAGGCCAGGCGCCAATATTCAAACCGGATTGGAGCGCCCATTTGCAGGCCGAAAGGCCATATGTTGGGCGATTGATGTTGACCAGGCTCGGCCATGCGCGGCGCCAGATTGGATGGGCGAAAGTCCCCATCCGTGAGATTGGCTTTGTCCGAAACGTCCTGCATGGTCTGGGGCGGCGAGAGGTTCGCCATATTAGGCGTTTTCTCGTGCAAACGAGACGAAGCCGCCGCGAAGAGCAGGCCGTAACCGCCGCAAGCGAGGTTCGCCCCGCGCGGGCGCCCGAAACAAGCGTGACAATCGTGATGGCGACGCGCAACAATGAGGCGTTTTTGCGCCGGACGCTTTCCGGCATTTTGGAGAAAACCCGGTTCGCGCGGCTCGACCTCGTCATCGTCGACAATGGCAGCACCGATCCGCGGGCTCTCCGCCTGCTTCGATCGGCCGCCAGGGACAAGCGCGTCACGCTGCTGCGTGCTCCGGGGCCTTTCAATTTCGCGGCCTTGAACAATCTCGGTGCCGCCCAGGCGCGGGGCGACGTCATTGTTTTCGTGAATGACGACATGGAAATCATCGAGCCCGAATGGCTCCGCGAGCTTGCGCAATGGGCGATCGACCCACAAGTTGGCGCTGTCGGCTGCAAGCTCCTTTATCCGGACGGACGAATTCAGCACGCCGGAGTGGTCCTCGGCATTGGCGAGGGCGTGGGGCATTTCGATGCAGGGCGCCGCGATGGGGAGCCAGGCTGGCTCGGCCGCAATCTTATCCTTCACGAGGCGTCGGCGGTCACCGGAGCGTGTCTTGCCGTTGAGCGGGCAAAATTCGCGGCCGCCGGCGGGTTCGATGCCGTTCATCTCCCGGTGGAATACAACGACATTGACCTTTGCCTGCGGCTCGAGGAGCTCGGGTTCGCGGTGCTGTGGACGCCATTCGCGCGTGTCGTTCATTTTGAATCGGCAAGCCGTGGCAAGGCGACGTTCCGGCGTCTCGCGACGCACGCGGCCGAGCGCGCCTATTTCCGCCAACGCTGGGCCGATCGGCTGCGCGACGATCCTTTCTTTCATCCCGGTCTTTCGCTCGTCAGTTTGTCGGCCGCCCTCGCCTGAGAGGAAGCGATTCGTTGCCGGGTTTGCAGAAGGAGCGTTATCTGGCATCATGGCCCCAGGACATTCGACGGGCGGCCGGTCTGCGATCGGATTGGCGGTCCGGAGTTGTGGGGAGCGGTCGTGCACGGATCTGCCGTGAGTCCCGAGGCAAAAGAGGCGCCGGCGGCGGCCGCCGCGAGACCGGCCGAGGAATGGCCGGTCGGGGTGCAACCCGCATCGTCAGCAAGCCCTGGTCTATCCCATCCAACGGATTGTACCGGGACGGATGATGCGGCGGCGCGCAACGAGAGGGCGGCGATCAACCGTAGGCTTTTCATGATGCAAGATCATATAGCCGAACTCGACGCGCGGCTGACGCGTCTTGAACCGTTGCTGCGGGCAGGCTCCTTGGCGCGAACCGGGCTTCGCCGTCTGGCCGGGATTTTCCGGTTTCCGCTCATGCTCGCGGCTCAGATCTTGCGTTGGCGCGAGACCAGCCGTCGCATCAAGGACGCGCGTTTTCGCAGCGAACGTTTGGTTTTCGATTCCTCGCGGAGCGTCTTTATGCGTAGGGTCGATTTTGCCGCGTTCGCGGGACATTTGCAGCGCTCATTCGGTTTTTTCCCGCCTGCCGTCTATCGAGTCGAGCCCCGCCAGAGGCTCGCTCTTGCAAGCCGGCCGAGGATTCTGCATGTGATCGCGAATGTCTGGGTTGGAGGCTCGACACAGCTTATCGTCGATCTTCACAACCATCTTGGGCACCGCTTCGAAATGAAGGTCGTAACCTCCGCCTTGCCTGCGCATGGTTCTCACGTTGGCATGGCGATCGACGTCGTGCCCAAACCCGGTTCCCGTCATTTATTGCGGGGTATATTCAGCCGCTTCCGCCCGCACATCGTGCATGTTCACTATTGGGGCGATATCGACGATCCTTGGTACAGGGCGATTTTTGAGATCGCGGCTGAATTCGGATGTCCGATATTGCAAAACATCAATACGCCGGTGGCTCCCTTCGCGGGCGTGCGCGTCGATCGCAATGTCTTTGTATCGCACAGCGTCCTTGACCAATTCGGCTCGACCGTTCCGGCAAGCGTCATCTACCCTGGCATCGAGCTCGACCGGTTTGCGCCTCCTGCCGTCATTAATCCCCATGCGTTCGATGCCATCGGCACGATTTACAGGCTTGAGTCCGACAAGCTGGACAAGGATGCGATCGAGTTATTCCTAGCGATTGCCAAACGACGGCCAAAAACACGCATCATCATCATCGGCGATGGATCCTTGTTCGCGCATTTCCGGTCGCGCGTCGAGCAGGAAGGCAGGCTTTCGCAATTTGAATTTTCCGGCTACGTCCCTTATTCGGAACTGCCGGCGCAATTGGCGCGGTTCAAGACCTTTATTGCGCCGGTGCGGCAGGAAAGTTTTGGTCAGGTGATCCCTTTCGCCATGTGTGCCGGATTGGCGGTCGCGGGCTACAAGATCGGCGCGGTGCCGGAAATCCTCGGCGATACGCGGACTCTCGGCGAAACTCTCGCCGATACGGTGGAAATCGTGGCCGCGCTTCTCGACGATCCCAAGCGGATCGCGGCACTTGGCGAACGCAATCGCGCCCTCGCGCTTGAACGGTTTTCGGTGGAGGATATGGCAATTCGCTATTTCCGGCTCTACCGCGACCTTGCGCCGCGAGAAGTCGACATTCTAAGCGGGCTTCCGGACGCGGTGCATTTTCCCATTTAACGAGTGCCATAATCATGACGGTGAGAGCCCTCGTTACGGGCGCCAGCGGCTTTCTCGGCCGGGCCCTCGTCCCGGCTCTGTTGGCCTTGGGCGAAAGCGTGCTCGCGACCAGCCGCAAAACCTGCCCCTTCGCGCCGCATCCGCGCCTGGTCTGGCGGCAGGCCGATCTTGCCGATTCGACCGCGCCGCTGGCCGGACTCCTGCGCGGCATCGATACAATCTATCATTTGAGCTGGTCGACGATTCCCGCCGATTCCAATCTCGCGCCTTCCGAGGACGCGCGGACCAACATCGTTGGGTCCTTGCGCTTGCTCGAAAGTGTCGAGTGTGGCACAAATCCGCGGTTCATATTCGCGTCCTCCGGTGGCACGGTCTATGGGCGGCTCGTTAAGGCGCCGGCGCCGGAGGAGCATCCGCTGAGGCCCCTGTCCGCCTACGGCGTGTCAAAACGGTCGGTCGAAGCCTATCTTGATCTTTTTGCTTCATTTGGCGCCATTAGTCCGGTGTCGCTGAGGATCGGTAATCTGTTTGGACCGGGGCAGGAGACCGCGCGGCTGTTTGGCGCCGTCTCCCAGTTCAGCAAGCGGGCGCTTGCGGGCGCGCCGATCCGCATGTTTGGCGATGGCGCGGTCGTGCGCGACTACGTTTACATCGACGACGCGGTCGAAGCGCTGGTGCGCGCCGGGCACACCGACGAGTCATCCGCGGTGTTCAACATCGGCAGCGGGAAAGGCCGTTCGCTGAACGATATCGTTGCCGTTCTGCAAAAGCATTTGGCTAAGCCGATCCTGGTCGAGCGCGAGCCAGCAAGGCCATTCGACGTGCCGGTCTCGGTGCTCGATTCGGCCAAAGCTAGGGCCGAACTCGGCTGGTCGGCACGCGTTTCCTTCGAGGAAGGCGTCGCAAGAACCCTCGCAAGCATGGTCAAGGGCGTCACATGAAAATCGCGCTCTACGTCCATTGCTTTTTCCCGCGCCATTTCTACGGCACGGAAGCCTATACGTTAGCGCTCGCCAAGGAATTGATCGCCTTGGGGCAGGAGCCCGTCGTGGTTTCCGCGACCTTGGCCGGCGAACCGGCGCAGAAATGCGTCATTGACGACGCTGTCTACGAAGGCGTCCGCGTCATCTCTATCGACAAAAACCAATTTCCCAACCGCAGCGTCCGCGACACTTACGAACAACCCGCGCTCCGCCATCTGCACGAGCGTCTGCTACGCAAACTGCAGCCTGACGTCATTCATGTCTGTCATCTGATCAGTCACACGACGGCGCTGCTCGACGTGGCGCGGCGGATGAACGTTCCGGTATTTGCAACATTGACCGATTTTTTCGGGTTTTGCTACAATAACGTCCTTGAGAATGCGCAAGGGGCCCTTTGCGAGGGGCCGGACGCGGAGCGGGCCAATTGCATCGCCTGTTTTCTTAAGCTCGCCGGCTCGCGCCGCAACGCCGAGTTCATCGCCAAGCTTGGCGGACATCCGTTTCTGCGGGTTCCGGTTTCTCGCCAGCTCGCTCGACTCGGACGCCGCGAGCGAGAGCCTTTCACGATCAGCTCCTTTGCTCCGAACGACATCGTCCTGCGGCCGGATATTCTACGCCGGGCGATGGAGGTCTATCGCGCGGCCATAGCGCCGACCCACTTTCTGAAGCGCGCCTATGAGCGCAACGGCTTTTCCATGCCGGTCGGCATCAGTCATTTCGGCATCGAGATCGATCGCGCGAAAAAGCCGTCGCGAGAGGCTGGCCGCGCGGTGAGGCTCGGCTTCATCGGCCAGCTTTCCCCGCACAAAGGAGCGCATCTTCTACTCGATTCTTTGCACGCCAGCGAGCGCGGCAATCTTTCGCTTACGGTCTGGGGGCCGCAAGATCAAGACCAAGCCTACTACGCCCTGCTGCGGCAAAAGGCGGAGGGATTGCGCGTCACATTTAGCGGCATTCTGCCCCGCACCGAACTAGCGAAAGCCTTCGCCGGGCTGGATTATCTCGTCATCCCATCGACCTGGTACGAGAACAGTCCGCTCATTCTGTTGCAGGCGCTTGCCACCCATACGCCGGTGATCGTATCTGACGTGCCGGGGATGACCGAATTCGTCGAGGATGGCGTCAATGGGCTTCGTTTTTTGCGCGGCGATATCGACAGTTTGACCGGCCTATTGCGGAGAATCGCGGACGAACCGGAGCTCGCCAGCCGCATGAGCGCCGCGACCTCCTATGAACGGGTTCCGGCCGATATGGCGCGCGATCTTATTGCCATGTATGGCGCGCATGATCTTATCAGCCGGGACGTTTGGGATATTGGGGTTGTGCGCGCGACGGAGCAGGCGGCCGATCCTGGAGACTTGGGTCCCGCTGCGCTCGGCGTCGAAGGTCCCTTGGAGCCTTGGCTCGCGTATAACGAAGGAGTTATGCAGCTCGGCGAAGCAGAGTGGCTGCCCATCGCGCCGTTCCCGCCGCCTTCGCTGATGCAGGCAACCTCCGGTCTAAGCCTCCCCAAAGATTTCGGCCGGCATGGCATCGGTATCATGCGCGCCTTGGCGGCGGCGAGTCCGCAGCCGCTCAATTCCTATCGCTCGTGGCTCGACTTCGGTGTCGGCGCCGGACGCGTCGCGCGCCTGTTCAAAGGTTACACCGGCTTATACGTGGGCATCGATGTCGATGCCCGCATGATCGATTGGGTGCGCGACAATCTGCCATGGGTGCATGCCTTGCGCACGGTTCCGAGGCGACCACTGCCGTGCCCGGACGGCCAATTTGATGCCGTCGTGAGCCTTTCCGCTTTTACCCATATGAACGAAAAGGATCATTGCTTCTATCTCGAGGAACTTCAGCGCGTGTCCCAGCGGGGCGCCACATTGATGCTCACAGTTCATGGCGAAAGGGCGTTGGCGCGAGCCAAGGGCGATCGCGCCGTTCTTGACCTTCTTGGAATTTCACAGGAGGCGCTCCAGGCAGCCGACGCGGTCCTTGCCCATGGCGCGGGATTTCATTTCACCCGCCAGGCGGGGCACCTTACGTCTCCCGATTACGATTACGGCGTCACCTTCGTCAATCGGCGCTGGATCGACGCCGTTTTGACAAAATGGTTTGATATAAATGCCTATGTTGATGGGGCGATTCATGATTTTCAAGATATCGTGGTGATGAGACGCAGATGAGGCAAAACAAATGCGCCTGGAGCGAGTTTAGGTGACCAGCATGGAGTCGGATGCCGCCGGGATCAAGCCCGGTGCGCTTGCCGGGGCGCACGCGGCTGCTCTCGAACGCGCCGCGATAGCCTCGGAGGAATTGCGTCGCTCGGCGCGCTCGGTGCGGGTCGCCAACGCAAGGACCGTCTCGCGGGCAAGCTGGGCCATCACCGCGCGAATCGCCTATCAGACATTCAGTCCAATCCGGCGATCCCGCTCTCGCCTGTTCGGGTTTTTGGCTTTTTTCGCCATGCCGGCGGCGTTGGCGACAGTTTATTTCTCGCTCGTAGCATCGAGCCAATACACTTCGGAGGCGCGATTTGCGGTCAGAGGCGGGGCGCGGCCGCCGATTGACACCATCGCGGCTCTGACCGGCCTTGCATCGTTCACGCAGGTCCAAGATTCTCTCATCGTCGTCAATTATGTGAATAGCCAAGCCCTGGTCGAAGCGCTCGATCACCAGCTCGACCTTCGCGCGATCTTTGGCCGCGGCGGGATCGACTGGATTTCCCGCTTTGATACCGATGATCCGATCGAAGATCTCGTCAAGTATTGGAAGCGGCACATCAAAATGTCGATCGGAGCGCCATCCGGGATCGTAACACTGCAGGTGAGTGCATTTTCGCCGGAAGAAGCGCTCAGAATCGCCAACGCAACGGTTGATTTGAGCGAGCGCCTGGTGAACGGGCTTTCGGCCCGCGCGCGTCAAGACGCGGTCACCGAAGCAAAGGCGGAACTTGCGCGCGCCGAAACGCGCCTGACCAATGCGCTCGCGACCATGCGGGATCTTCGCAACCAGCAATCGACGCTTGATCCGCAACGCACGGCCGAGGGAATCGGCCACTTGATCTCGGAGCTCCGCCTGGAAAAAATCCGTCTCGAACAGGAACTGACGGCATCGAAGCGGGGAGATGTCAGCGACTCCGCGCCGCAGGTTCAGATCATGCGCACGCGCGTCGATGTGATCGGCGAACAGATTACCGGCCTCGAGCAGCTTTTGACCTCGCGAGACAATATCGACCCCGGCACAATCGCCGGAAAGATTACTCGCTTCGACGAGTTCGAACTTGAGCAGCAGATCGCCGAAAAGCAATATACGCTGGCCGCCGCCGCCCTCGAGCGGGCGCGGGTCAACGCGCAGGGACAGAACGTCTATCTTGCGACCTTTGTCCATCCGGTTCTTGCGCGGAACTCAACCTATCCAAAACGAGTCCTTTTCAGCTTGCTTGGCATAGCCGCGGCCGCCTTGTTTTATGCGATTGGCATGGCTCTTTGGCGGACGGCGCTGCGCAAGCTCGCGACGTGAGGGCGGGCAATGATCCGGCTTTCCCGCGTGTCAAAATCTTACAAAACCGAGAACCATCGGAAGGTCGTTCTCGACGACGTGACCTATTCGTTCGATACGCGATACACCTATGGCATCTTTGGCTCGAACGGGGCGGGAAAATCGACGCTTCTGCGCCTGATCGGCGGCACCGAGCTGCCCAATTCCGGACAAATCTTCCGCGATCTTCGGATCTCCTGGCCGCTCGGCTTCGGCGGCGGATTGCATCCTTTTATGACGGGACGCGAGAATATCAAATTCGTTAGCCGCCTATACGGCGCCAACCTGCGGCGGGTGATCGATTTCGTCGAATATTTTTCCGAGCTCGGGAATTATCTCGACATGCCGGTCAGCACCTATTCATCCGGGATGGGCGCCCGTCTCGCCTTCGGCCTCTCCATGGCGATCGAATTCGATTGCTACCTGGTCGACGAAATCACCGCCGTCGGCGACGCGCGGTTCGGCTTGCGGTGCAGACAGGCGTTCGAGGAAAGGCGCGGCCGCACCAGCATGATCATGGTGTCACATGACATCGGGACGATGAAGACGTATTGTGAGCGCGGTCTCGTGCTTTACCGAGGCAAGCTCGTGGCCTTCGGTCACATCGACGATGCGATCGAGTTCTACCGGAAAAATCTTTGATAATTTACCCGATCGCCCGTTCCGGTCCGTGAAGCTGATTGGGGCGGGAATGACCTCCGGGGGGCCGCCGCTTCGAGACGATACAATCGATGTCAGGGGTGCTCGGCGCGGCGCCGCTGGACAAGGACTGGGATAGTGCCAAACTTGATTCGGATCCGGAGGCGATAATGGAACCTACGCTAATGACAGAGCCGATGCTGCGGCCAAGCGCTTCCCCGCTCGCGATCAACGCCGCCGCGATCGGGGCGATCCTCTTGCGCGACGTTAAGCGGCGGGCCGGACCATACTATACAGGATTTTTGATGATTTTATTGATACCCCTGGCGCATGTACTGATCGTTGATACGGTTTACCACGTATTGGGCCGCTTGGCTCCGATCGGAACGGATCAGTTCGTCTATTACGGCTTATCGATCTTGCCCTTCGTGATTTACCTATATTTCTCGCGGCAGATCGTCATGGCGCTCGCCGAAAACCGTCCCCTTCTTTATTTTAATCGTGTCAAGATTTTCGATATTTTCCTTGCAAGAGGTATCCTGGAGGCGGTCGGCTCCGTCGTTGTTTTTATTATTTTCGTCTTCGTATTGGCGGTTTATTCGAATGATTTTTGGCCTCGCGACTGGCCTGGGATCGTGTTCGCGGTCGCCGCGACAATTTATTTTAGTTTTTCCATGGGCGTTTCCAATGGGTTGATCGCCCACGTCCTCCCGGTTTGGCAAGTGCTTTTCAATTTTTCCTTTCCGGTGTTTTGGGCCGCCTCCGGCATCTTTTTCTTTCCAACCGCTATTCCGGACCCTTATGACCGGTGGCTTGCATACAACCCCCTGCTGCAATGCATCGAGTGGATTCGTTATGCTTATTACGAGGACTATCCGGACAAGCTTCTCAATATTCCTTACCTCATCATGTTTGCGACGGCGTGTCTTGCCGTCAGCTTGATCGCCGAGAGGTTCACGCGGCATGTGCTTCTTTCAAAGTGATATCAAGTCCCGGTTGCGTAGCTTCACGATCAGCGAAGCTCGTGCCTCCTATTAAATAGCGGATGCGGCATAGCTTTTCGTAGCCAATTAGAGAGGGTCTGAAATGCACCTTTCCAGCATACTGGCACTGCGGCAGTATTACAGCGTCCGTAAATCAGGCTTGTTCGACGTTGGATTTTACGCCGCAAGAACCGGTCCCGTTCAATCCAAAATCGTTCCCCCGCTTGTCCATTTTCTTACGGAAGGTGGCGCCGCCGGATTTAGCCCGCATCCGCTTTTCGACAGCAGCTGGTATTTGACGAAACATCCAGACGTCAAAGCAAAACGCGCAAATCCGCTGGTTCATTATCTGCGGCATGGCGCAAAACAAGGCTGCGATCCGAACCCGTATTTCGATACCAAATGGTACTTGGCCCAAAATAAGGACGTGGCGGACGCCGGCATGAATCCGCTCGTTCACTATCTCAAGCATGGCGCCGCCGAAGGACGGGACCCCGGTCCGCGTTTCGATACCCAATGGTATGTGGGCGAATATGAAGGCGTCGCCAAGCCAGGAATTAACCCCCTTGCCCATTTCCTTAGATACGGCAGAGCAGAAGGTCACCGTGCCCCGACGCCAGACGCTCTCCTTATTACCTCTACGTCGAACATAGTTTCGAGAGCCGATGGAAGCCTGGAATTTATTAACGGCGATCCGCAGTTAAATCTTTCCTTTGCCGCACATGCATACACTAACCAGCTGTGCCTTATGCTCTCGCTGCACATGGAGGCCGTAGGAGGGGATTACCTTGAGCCGCGCCTCTACCTTGACTATGGCGATGGCTTTTCCGAGGACCATGCTTTTTATCTCGCTTGGACGAACAAAGATCTTTGGCAAGGGTTCGTGCCAATGCCCCGTCTCATCCAAAAAATTCGCCTCGATCCTTCGTCCAGGCGCGGTGTAATCCGGCTACCTGAGATTTCTGTCCGGCCAGTTGATCTAGATTCGTTCGTTGATCAACTCTTGTCTGGGGAGGACGCAGCAAAAGAGAGGTTAACTGAAACGGTGCTGGCCATCGCCAAGTTCGCGAAGCTGGGCTGCAGGAAATTTCTGGATTCCAAATCTTTGTTCGCGGGTTACACTGCCTCTGCTATCGCGGGTGCTGCCGCGAAAAGTCTTAATGCTTCGGCAATGATCAATCAGGCCACGTATTTGGAATGGATCGCGAGATACGATACAATAACTCGAGACGATATAATAGAAATGAATGTGTTACTTTCATCGTTCAAAATAACGCCATTATTTTCAGTAATAATGCCGGTTTATAACACAAATACTAGCTTTCTTAAGCAAGCAATTGATTCCGTTCTTGCGCAAACCTACCCATATTTCGAACTTTGCATTGCGGATGATGCGTCATCCGATCCAGAGATTCGCGCTATTATTCAAGAGGCCGCGCGGAGGGATCAAAGGATCAAATATTTATTTCGTCCCGCGAATGGGCACATCTCGGAATGCAGCAACAGCGCGTTCTCTCTTGCAACGGGCGATTTCGTCGTCCTTGTCGACCATGACGACGTAATTCCCAAGCATAGTCTTTGGACGGTGGCGTCTTACATTAATAAGTATCCGGACTGTCAAGTGCTATTTTCCGACGAAGACAAATTTAACTATGATGGGCTGCGCCAAGACCCGTACTTTAAAGGCGCATTTGATGAATATCTGCTATATGGCCATAACATGGTCAGCCATTTAGGGGTATACAACCGCTCGCTTGTTGAGGAAGTGGGAAGGTTCCGGCGAGGCTACGAGGGAAGTCAAGACTACGATTTGATCCTGCGCTGCTTTGATAGGTGCGGCGCTAAGGCCATCGTGCATATTCCCCATGTGCTCTATCATTGGCGCATGACGGCGGGGTCCGCATCCGTGTCCGCGGATCAGAAGGGCTACGCAATCCTAGCTGCGCAAAAATCGATCGACGATCATTTTGCTCGCGGCGGGCTGCCATTACGTTCGGTCGATGGCAGGTTCCCCGGAATAACAGCAATCACGATGCCAAAATCTGAGGCACAGGCAGGGTCTAGAGTTTCGGTTATCATCCCGACGAGAGATGGGGGATCACATCTTGCGGCGTGCATAGATAGCATAAAAAAGCATAAAGATCCGAACGTTGAATTAATCGTTGTAAATAATGGATCCAAGGATAAACAGACAATTGACTATTTGCGGCAGTTAGCCGGGTCCGGAAATACAAAAGTATTGTCATACGATATGGAATTTAATTTTTCTAAGATTAATAATGTCGGCGTGGACCATGCTTCAGGTAGCGTGCTGTGTTTTTTGAATGACGACACAGAAGTCGTTTCATCCGGGTGGCTCAACCGGGCGCGAACACTTTTAAGTATCCCCACGATAGGTATCGTTGGCGCACGGTTGCTCTATCCTGATATGACACTACAGCATTTTGGGGTTCACCTGGGGTTAGGCCCCCATAAAGTCGCTGGAACCCCTCACGTCGGCCAACACACTTCGAATCCCGGCTTGGCCAGTAAAGCGATTCTTATGCAGCAATTCTGTGCTGTCACCGGTGCGTGTCTTTTTATTCGGCGGGAAGATTTTATGAAAGTTGGTGGCTTCGAGCCCGAGTTGGCTGTGGCTTACAACGATGTCGATCTCGGTTTGAAAGTTAGAGAGACCGGTCTACAGGTTGTTTGTGACCCGGATATCGAGCTTATTCACCACGAGTCAAAATCACGAGGGTTTGACATAACCCCCGAAAAACGGCAACGCTTGGACCGTGAAGGCGAATGGATGCGCCGCAAATGGAAAAAGACACTGGACGCCGATCCTTTTTTCAACCCGAACTTCGATTTGATAGGAAGCGAATATGCACTGGCGTTTCCTCCCCGTGTAACGTACCCGTGGAGGACGGAGCCGCGGCAGGAAAATTGAGCAACCAGCAAGCGACATAGATGTGTCAGCCAGTTTTCGGGGGATTTATGCAACAACAACTAACGAAAAACGCGCGTTTCCCTCCGGTATTGGACCTGGATTATTATCGTAGCGCCAATTGCGATCTGAGAAGTCTTACCGATGACGAATTAATCCGTCACTTCGATCATTTCGGAAAAGCCGAGGGTCGGCCGGGATCTGCTCAGTCGTTCCGGGAGCATTTTCTGCCGCTCCTATCCCAAACAGTGGATCAATTGGAGATTGGACCATTCTGCGGTCCTCAGTTGCGGGGAGATAAGGTTCGGTACTTCGATATTGCCGGCCGCGAAGCGTTAATTGAGAAAGCGAAACAACTTCAGTATCCAATTATGGAGACCCCTGTTATCGACTATGTATCTCCAACTGGAGACATGGGCGTCATAGACGACCAATTCGATCAAGTGTTCAGTTCGCATTGCGTTGAACATCAGCCGGATCTGGTCCGTCATTTCAGCGAAGTGTCGCGAATTTTACGGGACCACGGAAGCTATTTTCTCATAGTACCTGACAAACGGTTTTGTTTCGATCACTACCTCTCCGAAACCACAATCGCCGATGTGCTTGGGGCACACATTGAACAAAGACGCCTGCACTACGCGAAAAGCGTATTGGAGCACCTCGTTTTAACAACTCACAATGACCCTGCTAGGCATTGGCAGGGAGATCACGGGCTCCCCGTGTCGCAACTGCAAGGTCTCGATTGTGTCAAATGTGCTATAGATTACATCGTTAACAACGCTGGTGTTTATCTTAACACGCATGCGTGGCATTTTACGCCAAAGGTTTTTGAAGACATTTCAGTTCAACTATATCAATTGGGGTTGAGCAAACTTAGGGTAGAGCGAATTTATAACACTCCTGTCGGGCGATTTGAATTCTGTGCGATTCTCTCGAAAGGGTAAGGCGTCTCTTATGATGACATCAAATAAGCTTGCAGTCAGCATAGATCAACTATCTTTTTTTTCGGGTCTTTTAATCCTTCGTGGATCCGCGAGCAATATCTGCCGCCAGATTTCAAGCGTCTACATTGAGATCGGGGATTTCGGCTGTGCAACGCTCTACAATCATCCAGCGAAGGACCAATTTTATTTTCATGGGATGATCCCATTTAGCGATCATAATTTTCGGCAGCCGCGTCTCGTCATCAGCTATGAGGACGGTAATCAGGAGCGACTCGACAACATAGTCGGGTCGGGCATTTGCGTAGAGCCTGGCCACCAGCTTTTCGGCAAGTTCCTGCAACGCGTGAACGCGATGCCTCGTGGCGCAGCTCTGGAAATCGGCTCTCGTGCTAGATCGGGTATCACTCGCCGAGCCCACATCCCCAGCGGTTGGGATTATGTGGGATTCGACATCGTTCAAGGCGAAAACGTTGATGTAGTCGGTGACGCTCATACTATGTCGAGGCAACTCACGAACGGGCACTTCAACGCCACTATGTCACTTTCCGTTTTCGAGCATCTTGCTATGCCTTGGAAGGTCGTGTTAGAAATGAACAAAGTCATGGCGCCCAATGGCGTGGCCTACATTCAGTCTCACCAAAGCTGGCCATTGCATGACACTCCCTGGGATTTCTGGCGCTTTTCCCTCTCAGCTTGGGCAGCCCTCTTCAATCCGGCCACGGGTTTCCGAATCATTGACGCAGCAAGTGCCGAGCCCCTGATGATGGTCGCACAGCGTTGGCATCCGGTCGTAAATTATGGCCAAGCTAGTGGTTATGCCTTGTCAGCTGTTCTCGTCGAGAAGGTAGGCGAAACAAGGCTGGAATGGGATGTCGATCTATCGGGCATTGTTGTCGGGGACTACCCGTACTAGTTTAATTTCAACGCTCAGATGCCTATCGGTTTCTTGCCATAAGTGATAATCCAAACATCGGACTGAGATTGCGCGATGTTGTCGTAGCCGGCACGCCTAAAATATGTTTCGAGCTCTTGCGGCGTCGAGGTCTTGCTGATTTGGGCGGGTCTTTCCTGCGGGGGAATCTTGCATACCTCTACAAAAAAAATCCACCCCTTGTCAGAGGTCAAATCAACATTGTCGACCAGCATTCGTCCCCCGGGTTTCAAAACGCGAAAACCTTCCTTGATATAACCAAAGCGCTCCCACTCGTCTAGATGCATGAAGACGACTGTGCAATAGACGACATCGACGGACTCGGATGGAATTTCAGAAAGATCGAAACCATTTGTGATGACCGTGCGGACGTTTTTGAACTCGCCCAAGCGCCGCTTGATGTGAGAGATCATATTTTCTGAAACATCTGTGCCGATCCATTCCTTGCAAATAGGGGCGAGCACCGCCCCAACCCGGCCAACGCCGGCGCCAATTTCCAGCACCACGTCGTCCGACGAAATTCCGACAAACTGTTGAAGCGTGTTCCTTGTGACTTCCCCCATCGCCTTATAAGGCCCTTCGTCCGCACAGCCGCTGACGGCGATTTTCGCGTCATCCTCGGAGCCGGACACAGCGTTCCAAATGCTTTTGTAATTGCTTCTGTTGAGCTTCACATGTTCCATCTGATTCCCCTGAAGGCAACTGCTTTTGTCATCAACGCGACGTTGATTGCCCGTTAACAGTCTACGATCCAATTCGGAGTGCTATCGGCCAATGGCTAGCGCTTGTTTCTCAAGCTATGACGTGAGCAGTCTTGTCGTAGCCGATGTATAGGGTGCCTGGGCCGGTAGCGCAAGATTACGAATTGATACCGGTTGACGTGACCCGCATCGTTCATTTAGCGATGGGTAGAATCCTATGCTGAGTTAAATCCATTTGGGCGGGAGAGGGTCATTCAGCCAAGCTGGGCAAGTGGCCGGTCGGCATTATAGTCGGCGCTCCACTCTCGGTCGTTGCTCAGATGCCTGTCGGTTTCTTACGCCCAATTCCGGTGCGCGATGAGGCGGAAAGGAGCTCGGTCTCGGATGACTAGCGGCTTGATTGCCGCCCTAAACGCAGTGGGGCGGAGCGTTCGGCGCGCCCAACGGATTGGCAGGCCGTCTTTGCCGCGAGCAGGGCAAATGGCCGGCGCCGCGCCGGCGCGCAACGTGGCATCGTTTTGGGATGAGAATGCCGGGAGACATTGCGATCCGTTCGCGCACTGGGAGAGCCCGGCGCCGATCCAGCACGCCCTTAACAAGCTCGTTACCGGCGATATTGCGATCCATCCGCCGGGCTGGTTCATGCGGCATTATGGTCCGTTCGCTCGGGTCGCCGATCTCGGCTGCGCCGATGGGATTCTGGTTCACGTTCTCCTTGACGGCGATCCCCGCCTGACAGTGGACGCCTACGACATTTCGACGGCATCGCTAGCCCGCGCGGCGGAACGTATCAAGACCCATTGCGGCACAACCGAGAAGTGCCGTTTTTTGCCGATCGACCTCAACAAAGAGGTCCTGCCGGAGGCTGCCTACGACGCCGTGCTGAGCACGGGCGCGATGCACCGCGTCGAAAACCTCGACTTCTGCTTCGGAAACATCGCGCGGTCGCTGCGGCCCGGCGGCTATCTGTGGCTGAACGACTATGTCGGGCCGAACGCTTCCAATGGTCGAACACGCAGATGCGTCTAGCCGATGAGCTCCTGGCGCTCGTGCCGAAGGCTTGGCGCCGCCGCGATAAGGTCGCCCGCCGCGATGCGCGCGCTCGGCGTCCTGGATCCGTCCGAGGCGGTTGCGTCCCAGCACATCGAGGCGGCGATGACCGCGCATTTCGAGATTGTCCGTAAGTGGCCGCGCGGCGGTACCTTGCTCGCGCCGATATTCGGCAGCGGTTGCCTCGACCCCGCGATGGCCGATAGCCCCGGGGGATTGGCGATCCTTGCCGCCATGTTCGAGGCCGAGCAAGACCTGATCCGCGACGGTGCCTTGCCGTCGGATAGCTACGTTTATATCGCCAAGCCGCGGCCCTCCGCCTGCGCCCTCGCGCGCGAGGCCTTCGAATGCCATGCAGGACCGGTGCTCATAACGCAAAGCACTTGCGCAGATCAACGGTCGGTGGCTCTCTGCAGACCGAGCCATTCGCCCCTTAAAGTCGAACGAACCGTTGATGAACTCCGTGCGCGGCGGCCTTTATCATCCTCTTAAATGTCGACGTCACCGGTTTGAGGCGCCGTCCCATTCCTCGCTTGGCAGGCACGATATTTCGCAGGACGTACATATCCTGGTGTCCAAACCAATAGCCTTCCGAAAAGTCCAAGAGCTCCAACCCATCGACAGCGGCGATCATCCGTTCGACATAGTCTTGATAAGTAATCGCATGAACGTAGAAATCGGTCGACAGGTCGAATTGCTCTGATGTCACGATCATTCCGTAGCCACGGGCGTCGACGAGGACCCCTGGCATCAGCAGGCTATGCGACATCCGGCCGTGCGTCGAGATCATCAGTATTCCGCCGGGTTTTAGCAACGCGTGCAATTCCGCTAGCCAGCCAAGAAAGTGCTCGTCCCTGACGTGCGAAAAAAAAGAAAGAGCGAAAATGAAATCGAACGTCTCGGAAACATAAAAATCCTGTATCTCATGCGCTGATCGTAACGTTTGAAGGCCGAGCTTATCGCGATTGAAAGTCACCGCATCGGCGTGAATGTCCACTCCGACATAATTTACTTCTGGCATGACATTGCGAAAGTGACGGCCCACGCGGCCATAGCCGCAACCGAAATCAAGCACTTTCAGCACGGGCGTCGAAGAGCTTTGATAGATGGGCCGCAGCCACTCGCCAAAATAGGATTCGATAATCTTCTTGATCGTCTCGGCGTTGGTCCGGCCGTCTGCGATATACTGCCGATAAGCGGCAGCGACATCGCCCTTGTACACCCATACAAGGGCATTCAGCAAATAGTCGCGTTCGAAAATAGCGGTCTCGACGCGGAATTCCTGCGCCAACTCCCACGCAACGGAGCCCGTCAATATTCCTTGCTCATCGGTGAACAATCACTCGCTCCTTGCGGACTTCCCGCCCTACGCGTTCCGGAACACCGCAATGTCTTGGAAGTCCGCGATGGCGGCTTGGCGGACTTGGACGCTGCAAAATTCGCGTCCCCAAATCTCTTCCACGAAGCTTTGCGACACGAAGGTCATGCCGTAGTCATAAGCGTCGCTAGTTAGATGCGTAATTTGTGGTGCGAAACAAAAACCGCTTCCCGCCGACAGTTCTTTCTGCGCCGCGGCGACTTCAGCGAGGCTCAAGCAAAGCATTTCTTTAATTGGCACTTCTTCCGACGCGCGCTGCAACGCGCGCTCCCCTTGTAGCGAAGCCAAGAAATATCCGCCCGGCTTCAACACGCGCTTTAATTCATTGAGGTAAAACTGACAGTCAGCCTCATTCATATGCGTAAACACGGAAACGCTGATGATCGCTTCGAAAAAACCATCGCCAAAAGGCAGCGGGCGGCGCGGAAGAGTTCTGACCGCGGCGACGTAGACGAGGTTTTCCGTGATCCAATCGATATTGCGGCGGTCGACGTCAACGCCGACGTAAGTGCCACTGAAGCCTTTGAACATTCGCGCGAGCCGGCCGACGCCAACGCCGAAATCAAGTATCGATCCGAATTCGCTCAGCGGCAGCGGACAGGCGCCCGCGAACGCGCGACAAATAAGCAGCCCATGATTGGCGAAATCCTGCGGTCGGATCAGCCCAGACGTTTCCTTCATAAGTTCTGGTGGTGGAAATGGCGCCACCCGCGCCAGCCCGCCTTCGGTTGCAAATGCGCCGTGCGCGTTGAATTCGAGCCATTCGTCGAGCGGGGCGCAAATCCCCTTCGTTGGGTCGAAGCCGGAGCTGTTGGTCATATTGACCCGTCGATGTTGCGCACTGGAGCGGTTGTAAGGTTGAATACCCAGTTTCAGTCACAGTCCGAACGTCGTTGGACTGCTGGGGTCAATATCAACAAATGAAGCATAAGCCCCGATCGACGTATACGGCTCGTCCAAAATTTCTAAAACGATGGCTTCGATAACAGAATCTTACACCAAAATATGAAGATCACTTCTCTCAGGGATATTGCCGAACGTCATCGAAGATGTCAAATTTCAAAAAGAAATCGGGATCACTGGAAAGCCATCGTCGAATGTCGCCTGATCAGAACACCACCCAACTTCCCGCGTACCTCGTTGCGGCTCAATTTTCGTATTGATTGTGTAGGCAAGACTCTATCGTCTCCAAGGAGGTAATGGGTGTTCAAAATTATATTCCGGCTGGCGAAACATCTCCCACGGCGCGCGCAGTATGTTGAATCTACTTTGCAAAACCCACCTGCCGAGGGCGCTTTTTCACGATACCATATCCTTATAGACGCTTTCGAACAAGCTTGCCGAACCTTTCCTACGCCGATATCGGAAGACGATGAAAACATAATCCGCAACCAACCATGGACAGAAGCGCAATACTTCTATGGTGGAAGGAGCGCATTGAAAATTTGTATTGACGCGTTGATTCGTGCCAATGCGGCACCCCCCCAGCAAATATTGGATTTCCCATGCGGTCATGGTCGAACACTACGCTTTCTCAGTGCAGCTTTCCCCCAGGCAACGTTATACGCTAGTGATTTGATTACTTCCGGGACGAAGTTCTGCCGAGACCAATTTAATTCTAAAACGTTTGTTTCAAATTTCGATTTCTCTCGAATCGACTTCCCTCAGGGCAACGATCTAATTTGGTGCGGATCACTCATCACTCATTTGAGCGAGACTCGCGCGAAACAAGTAATTAATCGGTTGACTCAGAGCCTTTCGCCCAATGGTATCTTGCTTTTTACGACCCACGGAAGAATGTATCCGCGTTGTCTTCACACGTTAAGCCCGATGCTAAAGCCTTCAGAATGGGATAATGTTATCTGCGATTTTTACCGTAAAGGATATGGATATCAAGTATATTCTGTACCCAAATACATAGAGACTGGATATGGCTTTTCTCTTACCTCCCCGCACTGGATTTTTGAGAATGTAATTCGCACAAATGATGATATTACGTTGATTTTATTTGCTGAAAAAGGATGGCATGAACATCAGGACGTAACGGCAATTCAAATGAAAGCTCTGACAACCTGGTACAATACAGATTTTCTTTAGTGCGTATTGGCGCCCCCGCTTTGGAGCGGGCCTAGACCGACTCGAACATCGCCTAGATGCTTGCCATGCCTGCGGGCGGTCTCGGCAGGGCGCGCGCGGCATTCGATGCCGGACCCGGCTTCTGCTTCTTGCTGCAGCACGGCCATCTGACTTCGAGACGGTACGAATATGGGGTCACGTTCATTTCCGAGGCTTACATCGCCCGCAATTGGTCGAGATATTTCGAGGTTTAGGACATCGCGCGCGGCGCGATCCACGATGTCCAGGAC
>JBOHJQ010000034.1:0-32500 GCA_050728655.1 Methylocella sp. | reverse complement strand
GGCCGCCGCCAGGGCAAGGATATGGGGCCGCCCCGGCGCCCGGGCCGTAAGGGTATTGGGGCCGACAAGACGCCGGTCAGCGGCATAATTGAGCCAAGAACTTCTGAATTGACCGATGCGGTTTTGGGAGGAATCCCACAGCTTGCATTCCATCGTTGCAGCGCGGGTGCGAAAACTGTTCAAAAGGCTCGGGCTGCAGGATTATATGCTCGTTATCGACGGACTGGCGGCGCTTGCCGCGTGTTCTCCCCGGTCTCTCGTTCGAGACCAAAACGATTGCCGCGACAGGCTGGCGCTGGGCAACGGCGGTCGCCGGCGAATGGTGCGACTTTGGCGTTACGCTCGAGGGGAAACCCCTCACCAATTCAGGGCTGCATTTCTTATGCTTGCGCAGGCCAGAACCACCGCGATCCGCATCTATTGCGACACCAGGCTTTTCAACGAAGTGCTAAGCGTAACACGGCCCGCGGCGTTGCCGAGGCGTTGGCGGAGCCGATCCTAGATTAACAGTGAGCGAAAAGGTTCGAACCCGTGCCCGAAGCGCCAGACGCGAGACTCATCCCGAATCAAGCGTACCCCGCGATTGAGAAGGTCTTCGCCGCCCAACGCGAAACGGCGATCGCGCTTCGCACCTCAACCGCGAAGATGCGCATCGAAACGCTTCGCAGGCTGGAGGCGGCCGTGCTCGGCCGTCGCGATGCGATCTGCCAGGCGCTCGCCGCCGACCTGCGTAAGCCCGAGGCCGAGGCCGATCTCCTCGACATCCTCCCCGTGTTATCCGGGATACGCCATGCCCGCCGGCATCTGACACATTGGATGAAACCGAAACGCGCCGCGCCGACCATGACGATGCTGGGAACCAAGGCGCGCATACGCTCGGAGCCAAGGGGCGTCTCGCTCATCATTTCGCCCTGGAACTATCCAATCAGCCTCCTGCTCGGACCTTTGACTTCCGCGATCGCAGCTGGCTGCCCGGCGATCGTCAAGCCGTCGGAAATGAGCCCGGCTAGCTCAGCACTCATGGCAACGCTCATTGGCGAGACTTTCGCGCCAGAAGAATTCGCCGTGTTCGAAGGCGACGCCACGGTTTCGACGGCACTCCTCGATCAGCCTTTCGATCATATTTTCTTCACCGGCAGCCCACAG
Source organism: Methylocella sp. (assembly GCA_050728655.1). Lineage (GTDB taxonomy): Bacteria > Pseudomonadota > Alphaproteobacteria > Rhizobiales > Beijerinckiaceae > Methylocapsa. Next base: position 31,354 of record JBOHJQ010000034.1, on the reverse strand, counting down.
ATCGGCAAAGTGGTCATGACGGCGGCGGCCAAACATCTTTCCTCCGTCACGCTCGAGCTTGGCGGGAAATCCCCCGTCATCGTCGACGAGACCGCCGATCTTGCCAAGGCGGCGAGGAGCATCGTTTGGGGCAAGTTTACCAATTGCGGTCAAACCTGCATCGCGCCGGATTACGCCTATGTGCACGAGAGCTGCCTGCCGCAATTTGTCGATGCGGCGAAGGATGCCATAGCAAAAATGTATGGCGACGCGAAGCAAAGCCCAGATTACTGCCGAATCATCAATCTTCGGCATTACCAGCGCATCTCTCGCCTCATCGACGATGCGAAGGCGCATGGAGCCAATATTTTGGCCGGGGACGAGCGCGACGAGGCACAAAAATTCATCGCGCCAACGCTCCTGGCTGGCACCAGCGAGGATGCCGCGATCATGCGCGAGGAGATTTTCGGGCCGGTTCTACCGATCCTCGCCTATCGCTATTTGGACGAGCCCATCGCCGCGATAAATGCCCGGCCAAAACCACTGGCGCTTTATGTCTATGCCAAGGATCACGCGCGCGCCGACCGGATATTGCAGCGAACATCGGCCGGCGGATCATGCGTCAATGCCTCGCTCATGCAATATGGCCATGACAATCTGCCTTATGGCGGGATCGGCAATTCGGGCCTCGGCAATGCGCATGGATTTTACGGTTTCCGCGCCTTCTCGCATGAACGCGCGGTGCTGGAAGACAAATTCAGTATCGCCCCGATGTTGTTTCCGCCCTACACGAAGCGAGTCAAGCAGATGATCAAATGGACGCTCCAGTTCTTGTCCTGACCTATTCGAACGGGTCTCACCCCCCTCCCCCGCGCGATCCTTGGCGACATGGAGACATTGTCGACACTAGCGGTCACAACGAATGGCCGTTGGTTCCAATCGCAAAATTTTCTGCTGCCTTTTGAAAAGGCGAATATATGCGATACCCGCTCGCGGAATGTTGACGTCTAGACGTCAACACTGTGGGTTGGTTGTGAGGGGACGCAATGTACAGAGCTGCGCCGGGACTCATTCGTGATTCCATTGTGCGCTATCTCACAGCGGCCGAGAGCGCGTCGATTGCCGAGATACAAGCGGCCGTTGCCTCGCGTATTGGCGACGTCCGTGCTTCTTCTGTCCGCTCTTACCTTAACCTTAATACTCCCGATCTATTTCAGCGTACCGCGCGGGGCCGCTATCGATTGCGCAGCTTATATGGTGACGTCACCAAGAAACCGAGCGGTGGTTTCGCCATAGCTCGGTCGATGCTTTTTCATGGCAGTTGTTTCGACTGGATGAGAGCCTGTGCTCCGCATTCAATTCATGCCGTGGTCACGGACCCACCTTACGGGCTCGTCGAATACACTGAGGAGGAACAAGCGAAGCTGCGCAAAGGACATGGTGGCGTTTGGCGGATTCCACCTGCCTTCGATGGGCATCAACGATCTCCCTTGCCCCGCTTCACGGTGCTGACCAATGGGGATCGCCAAGCAATGCAAGATTTCTTTTTCGAGTTCGGGCATCTCGTTTTAGGTGCGACCGTGCCGGGCGCCAATGTCGTGGTCGCGAGCAACCCGCTGCTCGTTCATCTTGTTGCCAGTGCCATGAGCGCGGCGGGGCTTGAGCTGCGCGGCTACCTAGTTCGCCTCGTGATGACTATGCGCGGCGGGGATCGGCCGAAGAATGCGCATGAAGAATTTCCGGACGTCAGTGTAATGCCGCGCTCGATGTTTGAGCCGTGGGTCGTATTGCGTCATCCGCTTGACGGAAGGGTGCAAGACAATTTGCGGAAGTGGCAGACGGGTGGTTTTCGTCGCCCGTCAGCGACGCGACCCTTTGGCGACGTCATCGCCTCGCATCCCACGCCCAAGAGCGAGAAGCAGATAGCAGCGCATCCCTCGTTGAAGCCGCAGGCGTTTTTGCGTGCCATTGTTCAGGCGGTGTTGCCGCTTGGCAAAGGAGTCATACTCGATCCGTTTGCAGGCTCGGGATCGACCCTCGCCGCCGCGAATGCGATGGACTACGACAGCGTTGGCATCGAAAAGGACGCGCGTTATGTGACGATGGCGCGGAAGGCGATACCGGAACTAGCAGCCCTAACCATTAAGAAGATAGACCGAATTGGCGCGTAGTTTCTGAATTCCTGCGCGATCCAAGGTTGCCGTTCGTGTGCCGAGTTCGCCGCTTGGGTTCCTGCGAAAATCGGCTTCCGTCACATGAGCTAGATAAACCTCGGTGAAGCGCATTGGTGCACGGTCGATGGCCGGTTCCGTCGCGTGATCGGTTTCATAGACGAAAACGCACATATATTGCTCCCGTGCGCCGTGGGTCTCGACGGCACCACCCCTCGTTCGGGTGCTTTTAATCTCGATGCCGTCCGTGCCGGACTTCACGGAATTATTCGGGGAGTGGCCCTACACGATTAGATCGGGATGCCCGTTGAAATGTCTGTTTTCGACAAGCGAGCGGGCATGTTTCGCCATCGAGGCGGTGAGCATGTCGGAAATCATGCCAGACATGGCCGCAGGCCGCAGCATGTCGTCCATGCGGTACAGTCCGCGCTGGAGCAGGAGACCGTTCACATCATAGAAGAAATCGAATACGTCCTGCATGGCAATCTCGAAATCGGCGGTGCGTAGCTGATAGGGCAGCGCAGCCGCCTTATTGAAGTTCGAGGGATCGACAATTTCCCGCTTGAGCATTTAGACGGCGCTGCTCCCAGCAAACGGTCGAAAGTCGAATCTCTTCCGCACCGTAACAGCAGTTTTCAGGACGCGCATGGTCTCACTCATGGCATCAGCCAAGTAGATCGATTAACGCCGGGATCAAGGGCGCGTCGGCTGGCGGCATCGGATGGGCGCGCAGATCCTGTGGCTGCACCCATTTCAGCGTCTGGTTTTCGCGCGGCACGACTAAACCATTCCAGCGCCGGCAAATATAGAGCGGCATGAGAAGGTGGAAGTCTGGGTAGGCATAACTCGCAAAGGTGAGCGGCGCGAGGCAAGCCTCTTCAACCGCGATGCCGAGTTCCTCGCGCAGTTCCCGGATCAAGGCCGCTTCCGGCCGCTCGTCCAATTCCACCTTGCCGCCAGGAAACTCCCACAGGCCCGCAAAAGACTTGCCTTTCGGACGTTGCGCGATCAGCACCCGGCAATCCTGGTCGATAAGCGCAACGGCGGCGACAAGCAGAAGTTTCACGACTCGCCGCTCACGAGCGATAATCGCCGTTGATCGCGACATAGTCCTGGGTGAGATCGCAGGTCCAAACCGTTGCCGCGCCCTTGCCCATGCCCAAATCCACGCGAATTATTATTTCCGCGCCGCGCATGAGCTTGGAGACTCCGGCCTCGTCATAGGCGGGATCGCGCTGGCCCTTGTGGGCGACACGAACATCGTTGAACCAGATCGCGAGCCTGTCGCGGTCGGCCCGTACGCGGGCCTTGCCGACCGCCATCACGACGCGGCCCCAATTGGCATCCTCGCCGGCGATCGCTGTTTTCACCAGGGGCGAATTGGCGATCGAGAATGCGATTTTTTTGGCGCCGGCGGCGGTTGCCGCGCGGGTCACCTTCACCTCGACGAATTTGCGCGCGCCTTCCCCGTCTCGCACGACCTGATGCGCGAGATCAAGCAGGAGACGGTCGAGCGCTTGCTTGAACGGAGTGAGGCGGCGGTCGTTGGCGGCGACGATTCTTGGCGCGCCGCGCTTGGCGGCAGCCCCCGTCGCGAACAGCATCAAAGTGTCGGAGGTCGAGGTATCGCTGTCGACGGTAATCGCATTGAACGACCGTTGCACGCTTTTGGCCAGCATGGATTGCAGAGGCGTCGAGGCAATCGGCGCGTCGGTAAAGGCGAATGCCAGCATCGTCGCCATGTCGGGCGCGATCATGCCCGCGCCCTTCGCTAGGCCGGTGAGGGCGACCTCGACGCCGCCGAGCATCGCAGTGGCGGTTGCGACTTTCGGATAGGTGTCGGTCGTCATGATTGCCTTGGCGGCCGCAAGGAGACCGTCCGGCGCCGCGCGTGCGGCGAGCGTTGCCAGCACACCATTGAATTTCGACGCATCGAGCGGCTCGCCGATCACCCCGGTCGAGGCGAGGAAAACTTCCGTTGCCGGCGCGCCCGTTGCCTTGGCGGCAAGCGCGGCGGTGAGCTTCACCGCCTGCGCCCCCGCCTTGCCGGTGAAGGCATTGGCGTTGCCGGAATTGACAATGAGCGCGCGGGCCTTGCCAGACTTGAGCCTTGCGCGGCACCAATCGACCGCTGCCGACGGACATTTCGATTTCGTAAAAACCCCTGCCGCCTGCGTGCCCTTGTCGAAAACCGCGAGCATCACATCGGTGCGATCGTTGTAACGGATACCCGCCGCGCCCGAGGCAAAGCGCACGCCTTCGATTTCCGGCAGGCTTGGGAACGATGTCGGCGCGAGCGGCGAGACGGCGGCGGCCATGGGACGGGGTTTCCTAGAATAGCTTCACCCTCGACGCGCCGGGGCGAATGGCGACAATGCCATGGCCACGCTCCTGGCGTCAGACGGAGGCGAGCCCCCGTGACTTTGTTTTCGGCGGTTTGGTGGTTTCAGCCGAGGCCGCCGCCGCGCTTATTTCTTGCTTGGAGTGGGCGCCGGTGCAGGAGCCGCCGGCTTATCGGATTTGGGGGGCTCCGGAGGCTCGGTCCGCTCGATCGTCGCGGTCTTGCGCAAGTCCGCGACCAGCGCGGTTTGCGCCTTTTGCACGACATAGCGGGTGACTTGCTCCTTGACCTGGTCGAGGGGCGGAAAGGTTCTCTGTCGCTTGTCCAGGACCTCGATGATATGCCAGCCAAACGGGCTTTTCACCGGATCGGAAACCTGCCCCACCTCGAGCTTGAACGCGGCGTCGGCGAATTCCGGCACCATGCGATCCTTGGTGAACCAGCCGAGATCTCCGCCTTGCGAGCCCGGGTCTTTCGACATTTCCTTGGCGATCGTGGCGAACTCGTCGCCCCCCATCAGCCGTTTCAGCGCCGTCTTGGCTTCTTCCTCGGTTGCAACAAGAATATGCCGGGCGTGAATTTCGGTCTCGGGCTTTTGCGCCTTGGCCGCCTCGTCATAGGTCGCCTTGATCGCCGCGTCGGTGGCGGCCGTCTTCGCGACCTGCTCGAGCACGCTCTCCATCAGCAGTTTCTCACGATAATACGCGAGCTTCTTGGCAAATTCGGGGGTTTGGTCCGCCTTCTCGGCCTGGGCTTTTTGCGCCACCAATTCGCCGTCGATCAAAAAGTCGAGAAGATAGCTGTCGCGCGCCTTGCCTTCGAGCTGAGGCGGCAGGCTCCCGCGGAGATCGTCGGCGGCGATCTTCACATCGTCGTCGGTGATTTGCTTGCCGTTGACCGTGGCGAGCACCTTGGCCGTCGCCGGCAAGGCGGCACCAATCGCAAGCAAGGACACGGTCAGCATGCACGCCAGACCGGCGGTTTTGTTACGCGCGTGATTCGTCAAGAACATCAATCCGAACTCCGGGCTGAATCAGGAAGATCGCACCGCGGTTATCGCGGCAAGTTGCTCAAAAGAGGGCGTTTGCCGCGTGACCATGCACGGAGCGGCGGATTTGACAAGCCCCGGCCCCAATCTTATCTGTCGAACAGGTCTCCGTGGATGATTTTTCGGGCTTTCGCGGCCCCTATTGCCGGCGCCTCCTGCTGGGTGTGCCGCGCTGTCGCGCTGCCCATAAGCTTTTCTCGAGCGAGACGCGTGGTCTTTGCCGGAACATCGGCCTTTGTCGAGCGGCCACGGAAAAGGGATTACCAGTTAGGAACGCGAGTATTTGGTGGCGCGGAAATCTTGCAATGGTATGTCGCGGTCCGGCGGTCCGCCGGCGCGCGAACTCAAGCCCGGACCTGGCCTTGCGCAACCACCGCAGGGATCGGACAAAATATAACCAGAAAAGCTAGGGCTAAAGGACCGGAAATTGTCCCGGCCGTTTTCTAGAAAGGTCGTTCCGCAATGTTGGGCTCCCTCGCGAAAAAGATTTTCGGATCGTCGAACGATCGCCGGCTCAAGGGATACCGGCCGAGAGTCGCGGCGATCAACGCGCTTGAGCCCGAAATGCTGAAGCTCACCGATGCCGAACTCGCCGGGCGAACTCAGACGTTCCGGGAGGAATTCGCCGCCGGCAAGAGCCTTGACGATCTGCTCGTCCAGGCGTTCGCGACGGTACGGGAAGCGGCGCGCCGCGTCCTCGGCCAACGCCATTTCGATGTTCAGCTCGTCGGCGGGATGGTTTTGCATGAGGGCGCAATCGCCGAGATGCGCACCGGCGAGGGCAAGACCCTTGTCGCGACGCTCGCCGCCTATCTCAACGCGCTCGCGGGCAACGGCGTGCATGTCGTCACCGTCAATGATTATCTCGCCCGCCGCGACGCCGAATGGATGGGCGGTATCTACAAATTCCTCGGCCTTACGACGGGGGTTATCGTGCATGGCCTCGACGACGACGAGCGGCGCCGCGCCTATGCCGCCGATATCACCTATGGCACCAACAATGAGTTCGGCTTCGACTATCTTCGCGACAATATGAAATACGAGCTCGCCCAGATGGTTCAGCGCGGCCATCATTACGCGATCGTCGACGAGGTCGATTCGATCCTCGTCGACGAGGCTCGGACGCCATTGATCATTTCGGGGGCTTCCGACGACCGGTCCGATCTCTATCTCGCGATCGATAAGGTCATTCCGCGCCTCACGGCCGAGGACTTCGAACTCGACGAGAAACAACGCACAACCAATCTCACCGAGGCCGGCAACGAACATATGGAGCAATTGCTAGGAGAAGCCGGGGTCCTGATCGAAGGCTCGCTCTACGAGGCCGCCAATGTCACGATCGTGCATCACGTGAACCAGGCCTTGCGCGCACATAAATTGTTCAAGCTCGACAAGGATTACATCGTGCGCAAGGGCGAAGTCGTCATTATCGACGAGTTCACCGGCCGGATGATGCCGGGCCGCCGCTATTCGGAAGGGCTCCATCAGGCGCTCGAAGCCAAGGAGCATGTCGCGATCCAGCCCGAGAACGTGACGCTTGCCTCGATCACCTTCCAGAATTACTTCCGCCTCTATGGCAAGCTCGCCGGGATGACCGGAACGGCGGCGACCGAGGCGGATGAATTCGCCGACATCTATAAGCTCGATGTCGTCGAGATACCGACCAATATGCCGGTGATGCGCGACGACGAGGACGATGAAGTCTATCGAACGGCGGAGGAGAAACTGCGTGCGATCATCCGCGAGATCGAGGCCGCGAACGCGAAGTTCCAGCCGATGCTCGTTGGCACGACGTCGATCGAGAAGTCCGAGCAGCTCGCCGAGGCGATGCAAAAGCAAGGCTATAAGCAGATCGATTTTCTGCAGCCAGAAGCCTTGCAAAAACTCTACGCGGCGGCGCGGTCGGGCAAGCCCTCAAGGCTTTTCGCGGTGTTGAACGCGCGGTTCCACGAACAGGAGGCCTATATCGTCGCCGAGGCGGGAGTGCCCGGCGCGATCACGGTCGCGACCAACATGGCTGGTCGCGGTGTCGATATTCAGCTCGGCGGCAATGTCGAAATGCGGATCGCGCAAGAATGCGCCAGGCTCGAAGGAGAGCGACTGTCCGGCGTCAATTGGCGCTATTTTTCGCAAGAGTGTGCCGGGCTCGACGCCGACCTCGAAGGACAGCAACGCGCGGACGAGATAGCAACAATCGTCCGCAATCATATTTCCCGAGAATGTAGCGGGCTCGAAGGCGAGCAACTAATGTCGCGGGTAACGGCACGGGTAGCAGAAATCCTCGATGAAGTCGCGCAATTCAAGGCAAAGGCGATCGCCGCCGGCGGCCTCTACATCATCGGCACCGAACGCCACGAGAGCCGCCGGATCGACAACCAGCTGCGCGGCCGTTCCGGGCGCCAAGGCGATCCGGGACGCTCGAAGTTCTTCTTGTCGCTGAAGGACGATCTGATGCGGATTTTTGGGTCCGACCGGATGGAGTCCATGCTCGTCAAGCTTGGTCTCCAGGAGGACGAAGCGATTGTCCACCCTTGGATCAACAAGGCCTTGGAAAAAGCCCAGCAAAAAGTCGAAGCGCGCAATTTCGACATGCGCAAGAACGTTCTGAAATACGACAACGTGATGAACGATCAGCGCAAGGTCGTCTTCGAGCAGCGCCGCGAGATGATGGCGCAAGAGTCACTCGAGGACATGATTTCCGATATGCGCCAGGGTGTCGTCGACGATCACATCGCCAAATATGTTCCTCGCGACGCCTATCCCGAGGCCTGGGACATCGAGGGTCTGAAGCAAGCGGTCCATGCCGCGTTCAATCTCACTCTTCCGCTGGCCGACTGGGTAAAGGAGGAAGGAATTGCCGAGGAGGAAATGCACGAGAGGTTGCGGAAGGCGGCCAATGAGGCCTACGCCGCTCGGGTCGACAAGAACGGCGTGGAGGTTACGCGTTATGTCGAAAAGCAGATCGTTCTGCAGGCGCTCGATCATTTGTGGCGCGAGCACCTCGTGACGCTCGATCATCTGCGTCAGGTTATCGGCTGGCGCGGCATGGCTCAGCGCGATCCGCTGAACGAATACAAATCCGAGGCCTTCGAGCTATTCGGCGAACTCATTACCCATCTGCGGGAAATGACGACGGCGCAGTTGAACCGCGTCGAGGTCGCCTTCGAGCCGCCGCCGCCGCTGGAGGCCTTGGAGGTTTCCCATGCCGATGCATCGGCTTTTTCGGACCGCCCGATCAACGCCGCATTTGGCCCGGCCAGCGCCGCTCCCGCCGTTTCCCGCGCCGCCAAGCCGGTTTTCGGCGCGACCAGTGCGGATGCTGCCGAGACCCTTGTCCGCGAGCCGCCGGAGGCGCGGGCGGTCTATCGCAAGGTGGGGCGCAACCAGCCTTGTCCCTGCGGCTCGGGCCGGAAATATAAACATTGCCATGGCGCGGCTGTGTAAGAAACAGTCGTGAGTTGAGCTGCTTCGCGGCGCGGCGGCGACCAATGTGCGCTTGCTCACATTACAGGGCCGGAAATTGTGCTCATTTCTGAATGCACGGGAGATGAGGCGATTGAAGGAGTGATCATTATGATCAATTCGCGGAAGACTCTTGCGGCCAGCTCGCTAGCCCTGAGCATCGCCGCAACCACTGCCCCGGCAGCGGCACAATACTACTATTACACCCCATATCAAAACTACTACCGCGTGCCATATCAAAATTACAATCAAGGCTACGGCTATACTTACCCAAAGACCTATAATACTTCTGGCGGGTGGGGAGAGCAGGGCTCGAACGGATGGACCTACCACGGCGGTGGGTTCGATCTTGGCTACGGCTCGAATGGCTGCATCTACACCTCGGGTTGGTCGAATTGCTGACCCGGCATCTCGCGCGCTTCAGCGATGAAGGCGTGTGGACATGTTGCTGCACGACATGCCTCGTCGCTTGGTTAGGCTGGCGGGCGGGGCTTGGCTGGACGCGATGATGAACGCCGCCGAGCCGAAATGAGCAGGGGCCGGCCGCTTGCCTTAGGTCGGCCCCAAGGCCACCATGAACTCGCTGTGAGCTTTCCGCCGCAGATGGTGATGTGGGCACCGGATTCCGCGTGAGTCTGCCGATCGGCCACTCGCGGCTCGCGCCGCGCATGGCCGCAAGCCGCGTTACTCCATCGCCGCCGCCTTCAGAATGCAGACCATGGTAGCCGAGGCCGGTTTTTGCGACACGTTGCGGATCGTATGCGGACGATCGGAGCGATAGCGCAAGGTCTCGCCGGCCTTGGCCCGCTCGGTCGCATTGCCCACCTCGACCTCGAGTTCCCCTTCGCTCACCGACAGGCTTTCCACCGAGCCGCGCTGATGCGCCTCCGATTCCAGCACGCCGCCAGGATCGGCCGAGAACTCATACCATTGCAGCCATTCAACCGTCTTGATCCAGCCGATTATGGCGAGCCTGCACTTGCCATCGTCGGAAACTAGGATCGGCGTGTCGCCGCGCGAGGATTTCTCCAGAAATGGCTCGTCGTCGGCCGCCCGCAGCACCCGCTCGATCGAGACATCGAGCGCCTGCGAGAGGCGCCAGATCGTGGCGAGTGTCGGATTGGTCTCGTTGCGCTCGATCTGGCTGATGATCGATTTCGCGACGCCGGATTGTCCGGACAGTTCCGACAGCGAAAGATTATAGGCCTTGCGCAGCCGCTGTACCGTCTTGCCGAGCTGGTTCGACAAGGCAGCTGCGCCGGAATCCAACGTCTTGACCTTGTCACGCCCCTCGACACCCATGGATCCGGCTCGCCGATTCGAGGTTGGGTTTGAGAAAATAACCAATTTTGCCCAAAATAGCGAACAGTTGCCACGCATCGCGGCGAAGTCCTTGCTGGGCTTCCGTCATCCAAACGCAATACGAATCTGCTTTCGTTTGGAACAGCTCCAAATAGCTAGCCGCGGGCGATGCCGTTGCACCAAGAGTCAGAGCCAGAGCCAACCTTATACCGCACCCTGTTCCTTTCCGATGTCCACCTCGGCACCCGCGGCTGCCAGGCCGAGCTTTTGCTGGATTTCCTAAAAAATAATGACGCCGCGACGATTTATCTCGTCGGCGACATGATCGACGGGTGGCAGCTCAAGAGCGGATGGTATTGGCCGCAGGCGCACAACGATGTCGTGCAAAAGCTGCTGCGCAAGGTTCGCAAGGGCGCCCGCGTGATTTACCTGCCCGGCAATCATGACGAGTTCGCGCGCGGCTATGTTGGATCGGTTTTTGGCGGCGTCGAGGTTGCCGATCATGCCTATCACATGACAGCCGATAAAAAGCGTCTGCTGATCGTCCATGGCGACCAATTCGACATCGTCGTACAGCACGCGCGCTGGCTCGCCGGGCTCGGCGATTGGGCCTATACAATCGCGTTGTGGTCGAACCTCTGGTTCAACAAAGTCCGCCGCAGGCTTGGGTTTCCCTACTGGTCGATCTCGGCATGGGGCAAGCTCAAGGTGAAGAACGCGGTGAACTTCATCGGCGCCTTCGAGGTTGCGTTGGCCGCGGCCGCAAGGCGCCACAATGCCGACGGTGTCGTCTGCGGCCATATCCACCATGCCGCGATCCGCGACATGGGCGGCATCACTTACGTCAACACCGGCGACTTCGTCGAATCCTGCACGGTCATCGCCGAGCATCACGACGGAAGGCTCGAGATTTTGTGCTGGCAGATGACCGCCGAAGAGCAGCGCCTCGCGGCACGCGCCGCCAATGAGGAAACGCGGACCGCCGCGAGGGCGGCGGCGTGATGCGAATCTTGGTCGCGACGGATGCTTGGAAACCGCAAGTAAATGGCGTCGTTCGCTCGCTCGAATCCGTGGCCCGCGCGCTGCCCGAATTCGGCGCCGAAATCGAGTTTTTGACGCCGCAAGGTTTCGCGACGGTTCCGTTGCCGGCCTATGGCGAGATCAGGCTTGCGCTGGCGAGCCGCGGGGCGGTATCGAAACGGCTGGAGGGAGCCGCGATCGACCACATCCACATCGCGACCGAAGGACCGTTGGGCTTTGCCGCGCGCCGCTATTGCTTGCGCGCGCAGCGCCCGTTCACCACGAGCTACCACACGAGGTTTCCAGAATATATCGCCGCCCGCACCAGGATACCGGTGGCAATCACCTATGCGCTGCTGCGCCGCTTCCACAATGCCGGTTCTGGCGTGATGGTTTCCACCGCATCGATCGCCGGCGATCTCAAAAAGCGTGGGTTTCAGCGTTTGATGCATTGGTCGCGCGGCGTCGATCATAGCCTGTTTAGCCCGGCCAAGGCGGCGGCGATAAACCTGCCGCGGCCAATCTTTCTTTACGCCGGGCGTCTCGCGCCGGAAAAAAATATCGAGGCCTTTCTGGCGCTGGACTTGCCCGGCTCGAAGCTGGTGGTTGGCGATGGCCCCTCGCGCCGCGCGTTGGAGGCTAGCTATCCGCAATCGCATTTCCTCGGCATGCAGGGAAGCGACGCGCTCGCCATTCATTATGCCTCGGCGGACGTTTTGGTGTTTCCGAGCCGCACCGATACGTTCGGCATGGTCCTGCTCGAAGCGCTCGCCTGCGGCTTGCCGGTTGCGGCGCTGCCGGTGCCGGGTCCGCTCGATGTCATCGGCGGGAGCGGCGCCGGCGTGCTCGACATGGATCTGCGCGCCGCTTGTCTCGCTGCACTTGAAATTCCGCGCGGCAAGGCCAGAGTGCATGCGCTCACCTTCACCTGGGCGAAAAGCGCGCGCCAGTTTCTCGACAATATTTTGCGCGCCAAATCCTCCGCGCCGCGCCGAGTTCCTGATGCAAGTGTCGCCTATCGCGCGGTGGGCGGCAATTCAAGAAGGTGAAATCTTGACGATGGACGCCACCAGCTCCAGCACCGGCGACGCCAACAATGGCGAGAAGACCGCGATGGCGGCGCTGATGCTCGGCAAGGGAGCAAACCCGAGATCGTCGGCGAATCGTTGCGCCGGAGCGGCGTTCGCCGAAACTCGATCCTGCGCGGTCGCCTCTGCCGACTCGGCCTGTCGATTATCGGCAAGCGTCGCGCGGAACGCCTGACGATCCAGGACGAAGGCGACGAGCGCCGGTCCCAACCCCGCGATCAAAGCGATTGTGCCGAAAGCTCCATACATCAAAATGACCGCCTCGCCGATCGGAGCAATGGCTTTTTGCTGCGAATTGGAGAGAAGCGATGTCGGCCATTCGATGAGGATTTTGCTGTAGAGGACCGCGACGACCAGAACCGCGGCCCCCAACGCGAGCACGATTCGCATGATCACGAGGCGCGACAGCAATTCCTCGCGAGTCGGCGGCTTTTTCGGCCGGACCGAAACATTGGCCGTGCCCGCGACAAGCATGGCGACCGCGCTGAGAGCGATCATGGAATCCAGGCGCACAAGACTGGTCACTGCCAGGTCCCCAAACTGGTCGACGCGGAACAAGCCTCCAACGAATTGACTGAACAACGAACGGTCCGCGTCGCCGCTCGCGAGAACGTTCATGGGCGGTGCCAGCTTGTTGGCGGCCACCAGGATGTGCTCGACGACCAGCGGCCGCAATAGTAGGTCGGAAGCTGGGGGGGTCGCGGCGACGACAAATCCGAGGAAGACGGAGCAGAGCAAAGCCCCGAATGCGATCCACGCTCCGTTGCGGCGGCCGACGACCCCCAGTCCAAATCCAATCGCCGCCGCCGAGGTGAGGTACAAGAGCGCGCTGGCGACCGCAAATAAGGCTCGGCCGCGGAGGTCCTTCGCCAGGAAGGTCACGGGGAGGTCCCGGACATTCTTCTCGTCGATCTGTTTGACTGTAGCTGTGCTGGAGCCGAACAGGTCTGTCGCCGAAAGAAATTCGTAACGCAGCTCGAGCCCTGCGGCTCGATGCATCAACATGGAAGCTGTCTGATCGAGCGCGACGAAACCCAGCAATATGGGCGCGACGACACAACACAAAGACAATCCGTAAGCGTAAACCCAATCTTGAACCGCGCGCCAAACCATGCTCCCCTCCCGCATCGCAATTGGTCGATCTTGCGTCTAGAAGGCGGCGATGTCGAGGGGCGCCCTTCCGCCCGGACCAGGTTTTCCGCGCGAAAGACTCCACAATGACCCGAGCGGGACAGGGCCGGCCTCCGGCACGGGCGGCATTATCAGATGACTATTTTAAGATTCCGCGTTGGACACGTCTATCAGAGACGGACGCCGCGACCGGGTAGTGCGCTGCCGGATATTGCGATGTTGTCAGATGCCGGGACAAACAGAGTCCAAGTATAGGGTATCACGACTTGACAAGTCGCTTGGTTGCCGGAGCGCGTCGCCGTCGCCTGTTCCGTCTCGGTAACGAAATCGGACACGCCGGTCGGATCAGTGCCGAACAAAGACGCTTGGAGCCCGCGGAGGATCGGGGCCGTGGGCGGCACGTTGGACGCCATCGCAATCGTAAAGGTGAAATTCGCCACCACCTTGCCGGTGAAGATGCTCGCCGCGGCTTTGGGGCGGGCGTCTCAGCCAGCACCGGGCGGAACGCGCCGGTTGAACTCAGAAACCCCAGTACGCCATTCGTGCTCGGCCCCGCATAAGCGCCACATACGGGCGCGCCGATCAGGCTGGCGGCAATCGCAACCGCGGTGATTTTATGCATGAGCGTTCTGCGGCAACTGCTCGCAAAGGCCGCTGCCGCGATCGGAACGAGGGACAGAAGCGCGCCTAAAACAAACTAACGCCGAAGCGCCTTTGTCGCTGTGCGATTTTGATCATCGTGCGATTTTTTCATGATGGCGCGACAAGAGACCGCATAGGCTAAAGACTCCGAGCCATTTTCAAGGGGCAACGGACGAACCAGGCAGGTTTCCTTGATGTTTCTTGAGCGACGGACGAAACTGGTAAAAGCGCGAGACTTTATCGACCATGGTCGCGCGACACCAAGAAAGGCATCCCCGCCTTTCACCGGCGCCGGATGGATGCTATTGAACGGGGTCGTGGAAACCGCTCGTCTGCCTAAATGTGCAACCTTTACAGCATCACCCGCGGCCAGGAGGCTATACGGCGCCTCTTTCAGGTCACGCGCGACCTGACCGGCAACCTTCCCGCCCTGCCCGCCGTGTACCCGGACGCGATGGCCCCGGTTGTTCGGGTTGCGCGCGATGGCGAACGCGAGCTGACCATGATGCGCTGGGGCTTTCCGCCGCCGCCAAACCTCGGCTCAGTGCCGGTCACCAACGTGCGCAATGTGAAGTCGCCCTATTGGCGCGGATGGCTAAAAGCGGAATGGCGCTGTCTCGTTCCGGCAACGTCCTTTTGCGAATGGAGCGGTAGCCGGCCCAAGGTGACGCACTGGTTTGCGCTCGGCGAGAGCCGGCCGCTTTTTGCCTTCGCCGGCATCTGGCGCCTATGGACCGGCGAGCGGAAGGGAGAGGTGGGCCGGCACGAGCTCTTCGCGTTTCTGACAACCGATGCGAACGAGATAGTGCTTCCGGTTCACGCGAAGGCCATGCCGGTGCTTTTGACGGCGGCCGAAGATTGGGACACGTGGCTTACCGGGCCGTTTGACGAAGCCATGGCGTTGCAAAGGCCGCTGCCGGATGAAATGCTGCGCATCGTGGCTACCGGTGCCAAGACGGACGCCACCTTGCCGGCGTAATTTCGAGGATCATGTGCTAGCGGTGCTGCCCCTTCGACAAATTAGAGGGATCCAAGAATTTTTTTTAACTCCGCTTTGAGCAAATGGGCTAACTCGGGATCGGCGAGGGCAAAGGCCACATTGGCAGCGAGAAACCCGAGCTTTCCCCCGCAATCGTAGGTCTTTCCATCGAAGCGCACGCCGTGAAACGATTGGCTCTTGGCGAGCGCCTTCATGCCGTCGGTGAGCTGAATTTCGCCGCCTGCCCCCTTCTCGCCCTTTTCGAGAATGGAAAAAATTTCCGGACCGAGCACGTAGCGGCCGGAGATGATGAGATTTGACGGCGCCATTCCCTGCGGCGGCTTTTCAACCATTCCGGTGATCTCGAACGTCGAGCCAAAATCCATGCCGATGGAGACGACCCCATAGCGATGGGTTTCGTCGCTCGGCACTTCCTCGACGGCGATAATATTGCCGCCATGCTTTTCATAGGCCGCGACGCATTGGGCGAGGCAGCGGCCGTTGCCAGCCGCCATGGTCACCATGTCGGGCAGCAGCACCGCGAAAGGCTCATTGCCGACGATCTCGCGGGCGCACCATACCGCGTGGCCAAGACCAAGCGGCACTTGCTGGCGGGTGAAACTCGTCGCGCCGGGGGCCGGAAGCTTCGCCGTTAAGGCCTGCAATTCCTTGAGCTTGCCGCGCTTTTTCAAAGTGTCGTCGAGCTCATAGGAGATGTCGAAATGATCCTCGATGACCGCCTTATTGCGCCCGGTCACAAAAATGAAATGCTCGATTCCGGCCTCGCGCGCTTCCTCGACGACATGCTGAAGGACCGGCCGATCGACGACGGTTAACATCTCCTTCGGGATCGATTTGGTGGCCGGGAGAAATCTTGTTCCCAACCCGGCGACGGGAAAAACAGCCTTGCGAATGCGTTTCGTCATCAATCCCCCGGAACGATGTGCCGCGATTTGGAATGGGATGCTTGCGCATCAAAGTAGCACAACGGCCGATTTTTGTTGCTTTTGCTCACTGGAGGGGAGGCAGAAAGCCGCAGCGCACGTGCCAGGACAGCCGTGGTTTGAATCTCAGCTTGCCGCCGTTTTGGACACCAAGCTGGCCTTGCGGCAACTACCGCTTTGGGCCAGGAGCGTTCTTTGCCACCTCCAAATCGCAGATTGTCAGCGGAAAATGGCCGTTTAAATCTTAAGTCCCGTAATTTGCTGTGGCTTTTACACTTGCCGCCTTGCTACGAAATTAAGGTCGTAATACTTTTTGGATTTGCGAGGATGATCATGGCGAAAAGCACTAGAATCAAGAAACCGGCTGCGGCAGCGCAGGGGCCTCGGAAGATACCCGGTAATCTGCCATACCTGCCGGGCCCTGGAACCTTGAAAAAGGCGCTGGAAGGCATTGTCGGAGCACAACGACCTGACAAGTTTAATCCTGATTTTCTAGAAAGCATTTTGCAACTCAAAGGTGGAGCGACTGTGCCGATCTTCAAAAAGATGGGTCTTGTTGCCTCTGACGGCTCGCCGACCGAGCTTTATTCACGATTTAAGACAGACAGCGGTCGCGGCGCTGCGGCGCTACAGGCCATCAAAAATGCCTATCCGGAAATCTATAAGCGCAGCGAATATGCGCACCGTGTAACGGACGCGAAGATCAAAGATATCATCGTCGAAATTACTGGCCTTCAGGCAACCGACCCAATAGTTAGCTACATCAAGTCTACGTTTAACATTATAAAATCATACATCGGCACTGCGACTTTAACCGACGATTCGCAGACAGCCAACGATTCTTCGATAATAGACCCCACCGAAAATTCGTCAGATGCAAAACCGAACGTGGGGCTTTCCTATCACATCAACATTGTGATTCCCGAGACATCCAATGTCGCCGTGCTCAACGCCATATTCCGCGCCCTCAAAGAAAATTTGCTGAGATGATTGCCGCGTCGGACATTGAGCTGTTTGTATTGAAAAGTGCGGTCATTAGGGCCGAGCTTGATAAGGCGCTTGGAAAAACGGGTAGTGAGGAACCTCTTGGGCCAAAATCAACTATGGCGCCGTTGTTCGCGCAAATAAGCGGGGACATCCGGGCAAACGCTGAGAAGATGGCAGAATATTACAAACTCTTTTACATGCTGGAGAATGACATCAGATCGTTTATCGATTCCACGCTCACTGATGCGCTTGGCGCCGGCTGGTGGGATGTGTGCGCGCCTGACTCGGCCAAAGCCGAATGCGAAATAAACCGCAAGCGAGAGGTTGATTCGGGTGTCACCGCACGCTCCGACAGTCCGCTCGACTACGTCACTTTCGGTCAGCTTGGCGATATCATCAAGAAAAACTATACCCAATTTGGTGGCGTTCTTAGCAGCGAAGCCGCATTAGGCAGGGCCATGTATTCCCTCAACCTGCTGCGAGGCCCTATAGCGCATTGCGGGATACTCGCAGAGGACGAGGTGGCTCGACTAAAATTAGCGGTAACGGATTGGTTTCGATTATTGGAGGGACCGAAATAGCGTCGGTTAATGGTCAAGGGTTCCGCTCCGGGCCCACAAGCCGAAATTCAAACTGGCCCATTTCCGCCGGGACTGGGGCCGTGACACGTCCCCCGCGCCCGGTTTGCGCTCGAAAAAAATCGCGGCCCGGGGCGAGGCCGCGATCTTCATATCGGAGCAAGTGCCAAAATTACTCGGCGGCTTCGGCCGGTGGCTTTTTGAACTGGGCGGTTTCGGTCGACGCGCCCATCGCGGTGGTCGAAGCGGCGCCGCCCGATACGGCAACGGCAACGGCGTCGAAATAGCCGGTGCCCACCTCGCGCTGATGCCTGGTTGCACTATAGCCCTGGGCTTCCGAGGCGAACTCCCGCTGCTGGAGTTCGGAGTAAGCGGCCATGCCGCGATCCCGATATCCGCGAGCGAGATCGAACATCCCGTGGTTGAGCACGTGGAAGCCTGCCAAGGTCACGAACTGGAACTTGTAGCCCATGGCGCCGAGCTCGCGCTGGAATTTTGCAATCGTCGCCGCGTCGAGCTTTGCCGCCCAGTTGAACGAGGGCGAGCAATTATAGGCCATCATCTTGCCGGGATATTTCTTGTGGACTCCTTCGGCGAAGGCGCGGGCGTCGTCGAGATCGGGTTGGGACGTTTCCCACCAGAGCAGATCGGCGGATTCGGCAAAAGACAGACCACGGGCGATGCAATGCTTGAGCCCGGTGCCCTCTTTTAACCGGAAAAAACCTTCTGGGGTCCGGCTGTCCGGCTCGATGAACGGCCGGTCGCGCTCGTCCACATCGCTGGTGATGAGGCGCGCCGATTCGGCGTCGGTGCGGCAGACGATGACCGTTGGCACACCCATGGTGTCGGCCGCGAGGCGCGCAGCGGCGAGGCTGCGCTCATGCTGCAAGGTCGGGATCAAAACCTTGCCGCCGAGATGGCCGCACTTCTTTTCGGAAGCAAGCTGGTCCTCGAAATGGACGCCCGCCGCGCCGGCCTCGATATAGGCTTTCATGATCTCGAAAGCGTTCAGCGGGCCGCCAAATCCGGCCTCGGCGTCGGCCACGATCGGCGCGAACCAATCGCGCGAGACCTTGCCCTCGGCATGTTCGATCTCGTCGGCGCGCTTAAAAGCGCGGTTGATCTTGCGGGCGAGCTCGGGGCCGGAATTGGCCGGATAAAGCGATTGGTCCGGATACATCGCGCCGGCGACATTGGCGTCGGCCGCGACCTGCCAGCCGGAAAGATAAATCGCCTCGAGGCCGCCGCGCACCATCTGCATAGCCTGGTTGCCAGTGACGGCGCCAAGCGCATGCACATAGGGCCGCTCGTGCAGCAAATGCCAAAGCTTGTTGGCGCCGCGCTCGGCTAGCGTGTGGGAAATTGGAAACGAGCCGCGCAGCCGCGCGACATCTGCCGGGCTATAGGGCCGGCGGATAGAAGCGAAGCGCCCTTTTGGGGCCGTCGGAACGAGATCTTCAAAGGCAAGCGCCTTGTTCATCGACATTCTCCAACCTTACCAACGCGTTTGCAGATTTCACCCGCCAGCTCACAGACATTGACAAACTGCCTCAACCGGGCCGAAGCACCCCAATGCATGATGGCTATCGGAAAAATTGCGCATTGATGCAATCCCCTGTTTGCGAATTAAAGTTGCTATGTAACATCCATACACTGTAATGTTGTCATAATGTAAATAATGTTACAGATGATGTGATGGCCACGGCTCCTCGCAAAATCTTCGCGGGCCCCCGGCTCAAGCGGCTGCGTCGGGAGCGCCAGCTGACCCAGGCGGCCATGGCCGCCGAGCTCGATGTCTCGCCGAGTTACTTGAACCTGATGGAGCGCAATCAGCGCCCAATCACGGTCCAGGTCTTGATCCGTCTGACCGACGCCTATGGAATAGATCCGCGCGCCTTCATGGAGAGCGAAGGTGAACATTCGGCCGGCGAAATGGAGCAAATCCTTGCCGACCCGCTGTTTCGCGAGGCGGTGGTTCCCCGCCGGGAAGTGCTGGACGCGGCCGAGAATTCGCCCGCGCTCCTCGCGGCGATGGCGCGCCTTTACCGGGCCTATGCCGCGGCCCGCGAGGCCGGCGAAGCAGGCGTTGCTGCCGGAACCGACCGCGACCGCGCCGAGCCAGTTTCGGGCGAAAGCCCGGTCGACCGGATCCGCGCCGTCATGCACGAAGCGCGCAATCATTTCCCGGAGCTCGAAGGCGCGGCCGAGACTTTCGCGGCCGAGCTGGCGCTTGCCGGAAACGGCCTTTACTTCGCCTTGTGCGAACATTTACGCGCCCGCCTTGGCATCCGCGTCAGGGTGCTACCGGTCGAAGTCATGGGCGACCGGCTGCGCTGGTACGATCATCACCGCCACCAACTGCTGATCTCGGAAGTCGTGGAGCCGCCGGGCCGCACTTTTCAGGTGGCCTATCAGATTGGCTTGAGCCAATTCGGCGAACTCTTGAACATCATCGCGGCGCGGCTGGAGCCAAACGACGGGTTGAGCCGCCGGCTCCTGCGCATCACGCTTGCCAATTACTTTGCCGGCGCCGTGATGATGCCGTACGGGCGTTTCCACGAAGCGGCTGAGCTTGTCTCCTACGATGTCGAGATTTTGGCGGCGCGTTTCGGAGCGAGTTTCGAACAAGTGGCGCATCGCCTGACGACGCTCGCCCGGCAGACCGCGCGGGGCGTGCCGTTCTTCCTCATTCGCGTGGATATGGCCGGCAACGTTTCGAAACGGTTTTCGTCGAGCCGGTTTCCGTTCGCCCATTCCGGCGGCACCTGCCCGTTATGGAATATTCATGCGACGTTCGCCGAGCCCGGAAGAATCCTGACGCAGGTGATCGAGCTTAACGACGGTTCGCAATGGTTTTCGCTCAGTCGTACCGTGCGCCGCTCACTCACCCCCTTCGGCGCGATCGAGCCGCGCTTTGCGATCGGGCTTGGCTGCGAGATCAAATATGCAAAGCGCCTCGTCTATGCCAAGCGGCTCGACTTCAACGCGCTCGACGCGACGCCCATCGGGATCAACTGCCGTCTCTGCGACCGCCCCGCTTGCCCGCAGCGCGCGGCGCCGCCGGCCTTGCGGCCGCTGCTCGTCGACGAGACGATGCGCAGCATCTCGCCGTTTACGTTCAAGGATGTGTGAGTTTTTTGGAATGGCCAGCCGCTTCGAAAGGCGCCGCACGAGAAACGCCGCCGCAAATCCGGGATCGCCTTGGAGCGGAATTATGCATCAGAAAAGCCGTTTTTGAATTAAGGCTCTCATTTCAGTGTGCACGGACTGATTTTCGCCCAAGCTTCACCGAATGCGACGCTGTCCGAACAAAGCAAGGAAGAGGTGTGTCTGGGTGACGACACAATCCGGGTTCCCGGCGCTTGGCGAGCCGATGTCACTGGCTTCGGCACATGGGAGCCCACGTAACGACGGTTTGGCATTGCCAAAATTCGTCGGACGTGGCAATTTCAGTCTCAACAGGCACGTCATCCGGTGGATATCTTTGAAAATAGATCGCCCGGCCGGAGCAGGCTAACTGAAGTGTCGGCTAACAAATGTTCGAGGGGCAGTCAATGATTTGGGCTATCGCGATAATCTGTCTTCTTCTTTACACACCGCTCGCGGAGTACGCCGCGCATCGCTGGGTGATGCACTATCCTGGGATGGGAAAGGGTACTTGGTGGAGGGATCATGCCATTGAGCATCATGGCAAGGGCCGCAACGATGTGAACATCGACATCGACGCATTGAGCGTTGTGTTTGCGACAAGTCCATTTCTCGTAGGCGGCATTTTTCTCGGCTGGGCTTGGGTTGCTGTCGTTCTGGTTGCGTGCATCGTCTATGCCACGGTTTGGTCAGCGTTACATGAAGCCTACCACGGTATTTCCGAGAATTGGGTTACCAAATTCCGGTTCTACGACATGTGGCGGAAACATCACTTACTGCATCACCAACAGCCGACGAGGAATTTCGGAACGGTTTTCATCTTCACAGATTGGCTTTTCCGGACCCAGGTTTGAACTTGCCCGCGGTTAGCGTCGCCGATAACTGAGCGATTATCCAGCAAGCCTTTCTTGCTCGGCAAGCTGGTTGCTCGCGAACGTTAGCAAACTGAGAGATCGCACCATCGCCTGCGGCCTCTGGTGATCGTAAAAATGCAGCCAATCGATCACCGCATCCTTGGCCTGACGGTCTGTCGCAAAGCGCATTCCGGGCAACTGCGCGACCTGTGACGAGCGTCGCGTTCCGGCGTTGGCCCGTCCGTCGACCTCGCGGCGCATCGAGCCCTTCATGGCAAAGGTCGCGCGTTGTTTCTGGAAATCACCGCTGGCGTATTGGCTGGTGCGATCCGAATGAAAGATCAGACCGTTTGGGGGCGTCTACGGAACCAGGCCATGTGCAATCCGTCGACAACCAATGGCCGGGTCATCCGCGCGCTCGTCGCGAAGCCGTCCAGCTGTCAGCCGAACACGTCTATCGCATCGCCTAGGTGTGGACAGAGGAGGGATGGCTCTATCTGGCGGGCGTCCCGCCCAAGCCGGCCCTACACAAGCAGGCTTGGAGGACGCTGTTCGCGGGAAAGTTCAAACAAACCCTCATCGACGAAATCGCGGCTTGGGAAAATACCGCAACAAGCACCCCATCAAATCCGATTGGCAGTTCACAACAGACGATCCCCGCGTTAAACTCAAGCGTCTCCACCTTGCAGTTTGCATCCGTCCAGCCACTAGCACCGATTGATAATCCGTCTTTTGCGGGAACCCGCGCCGCCGTCGTGGGCAACCCACAATCGTCCTGTTCAAATACAAAATCACCCATGCCAACGATGAGACCGTGCCCACCTTGAACGAAATCGGGAGCCGGAACCGTCGTTCCTCTCACGAGCACTGCCCGCAATCTTGCGCAAGCGCCATCCCGAGGAATAGTCCTTCTTGCGTTTCAGCTGGAGTCGCGTTCATGCGATCGATTATACGCTTGTTGGGATTGTCTGTTTGCTTCCTGTGGCTCTCTCCCATTGAAGCCGCGACCTGCCGCGATCCGGCGGGATTCGACGCTTGGCTCGCGGCCTTCAAGAGGGAGGCCGCGGATAGTGGCATTTCTCCGTCGGCGATCGGGACGCTCGATGGCATCGCCTATGATCCGGGGATCGTCGCGAAGGATCATGGCCAGCATGTTTTCCGGCAGAGTTTCGAGCAATTCTCGGGCCGCATGGTAAATGCCTACCGCCTTCGCCGGGGCGCGAGCTTAATGAAGCAGTACGCCGCGACCTTTGCCCGGATCGAGCAGGCCTATGGCGTGCCCGCCCCCGTGATCGTCGCGATCTGGGGGCTCGAGACCGATTTCGGCGCAGTTTCCGGCACCACGCCGACATTGCGCGCGCTGGCGACGCTTGCCTACGATTGCCGCCGCTCCGACATGTTTCAGGCGGAACTCATGGACGCCTTGCGGCTCATTCAGCGCGGCGACCTATCGTCCAGCGCGCGCGGCGCCTGGGCCGGTGAAGTCGGTCAGACCCAATTCATGCCTTCGTCCTATCTCAAATTCGCGGTCGATTTCGACGGCAACGGCCGCCGCGATCTCATCCACAGCGTGCCCGACGTTTTGGCCTCGACCGCTAATTTCCTTTGCAGTTACGGCTGGCAACGTGGCGGCGCCTGGACCCCAGGATCGGCCAATTTCGCCGTCATCATGGAATGGAACAAGGCCGACGTCTATGCGCGGACAATTGCCTATTTCGCGACGAGACTCGCCGGCGGCGAGTAGATGAGGAACCCGCGAATGGAAGCGAAATCGCGGCGAAACCAATTTTTTCTTCGCCGAGCCCAAGCCAGGCTCGACGCCAGAAGTGCGAACCGCGGCAAGACAGCGCTAGTGACAATACTTTTGCCAAGATCGCGTTGTTCACCGACGGCCCCGATTGGCGGCGCCGGGGGCGGTGCGCTCGGCGGTTAAATATTGCGAGGCTTGGGCGCCTGGGGCGGCGGTCTCGGCATCGGTTCGGCGCTTGTCCAAATCGCAATCGGCGCCATAAGCGCCGCTATTGTCACCGTCTTTGCCAGCCTTATCCATGCGGCCGATCGATTATTTAGTCTCGAAGCGAACGCGGAAGCCTGCTTCGTGGCGTCATTTGCCGGTTTTGATCCGCGCCCATTCGCGGGCAATCGTTGTTCGCGCGGCTTGATCATGGTTTGCCAGCGCGTAGAGCCGTTGCATCGTCGCTGCGTCTGGGTAAATCGACTTGTTCTCGACGATGTCTTTGGCGATCGAGGATTTCGAGGCGAGGACGCCATTGGCGAGATAGGTGAAATTCGTGTTGCGGGCGGCGATCGCTGGCCGCAAGAGGAAGTCGATAAAGGCATAGGCTTCCTCGACATGCGGCGCGTCCTTGGGAATTGCGAGATTGTCAAGCGCCATCAAAGTGCCTTCCCTGGGAATAGTGTAATCGATTTCAATCCCATTAGCTGCCTCCCGCGCCCGGTCGCGCGCGCGAAAACTGTCGCCGGAATAGCCAACGCCAAGACAAATGTCGCCGTTGGCCAGCGCATCCGCAAAATCGGCGGAGTCGAATTTTTTCACGTCGCGCCGCATGCCGCTTAACAGTTCCGCGGCGCGCTTGAGATCGCTCTGCCGCATCGACGCGGGATCGACCCTAAGATAGGTAAGCGCGATCGCAAACATGTCTTCGCCGCTGTCGAGGACGGCAATGCCGCAGCCGGCGAATTTCCTCAAAATTCCTGGCTTGAAGATTATGTCCCAAGTACTGAGCAAAGCATCGGCTGCCGCATCGCCCAAGAGTTCCTTGGCCTTTTCGACATTGTAGGCAATGCCCGCCGTAAACCACATATAGTTGACCGCATATTGGTTGCCCGGATCATGGACTGAAAGGCGCGCCATCACCTCCGGCCAAAGGTTCTTGCTGTGTGGAAGTTTGGTCTTGTCGAGCTTTTGGTAGAGCCCCGCCGCGATCTGCCTTTGCAGGATGGATCCTGAGACAATCACGACATCGAAGCCGGTCTTGCCGGCGAGGAGCCGCGCCTCGAAAGCCTCGTTTGAATCGTAAGCGTCATAGGTGACCTTGATCCCTGTCTCCTTGGTAAAGTCCTCGATGACCTTGGGATCGACGTAGTCGCTCCACCCATAGACGTTGACGGCCTTCTCTTGCCCGAACGCCGGCAGAAGCAGGCTGCACAAGCAAAGTCCAAATGACCAAAGCGCTGCGAAAGAATTTTTCATGCGAAGCTTGCAAGGCGGTGGGCCATAGCGAATTGATACCGCTCGCTCAAGCGATAGAGGAACTTGCGCCCGCCGGCAATTTGTTGGACTTTCGCGAAATCGCAACCTTAAGGGAGAGCAAATCATCGATGTCGCGATCGCTCGCCATCGAGGGCGATGGCCCGTCGGCGATGGCCCGGCGTCTCCTGGAACTGGTTGATTGGCAACCTTCGGCTTCGGAGACCCCATTCTTTTGCTCGAGCTCCCGTCTCATAACTGCCCAAGCCCGGACAGCCGATTTATGCTGAAACGATTCTGGCACCGAGGGATGACTCGAAACTCAGCAGGGGTGCCGGGTTTCGAGCCCGCCATTGGGGATTTGCGCCCTGCCCTACCAGGGGTAATAATACGGACGCCAATAATAATGCCTATAGTAATAATGGCGATAAGGATGCCAATAATGCCATCTATGCCAGCGATGCCATCTGTGCCATCTGTATCTGTGCCAGTAGGCCTTTTCGACGGAGGCTCCCGGGGCTGGGGTTGCCAGGGCCCGCACAGTTGGCGCTCCGCTGAGTAGGCCCGCCGCCGGCGCCGCGTTCCCGGTGCTGGCCAAGATACCGCCAAAAGCGGTCAAGGCCGCAACGGCCGCTATTCTCAAATGCTTCATTTTTCCCTCCTTCGGGTCGATGGTGTTCGACCGGTAATATCGCCGCCCGCCGCGCGTCCTTCTTTGGCGCCGAATTACGACAATGACGTTCGCCTTGGACTTGCCTGCGGGGGTCTTGACAATATAGACGCCGCCGAGCCATTGCCCAGACCGATGGGTGGAAATATCGCGCACGACATTTTACGGCTTGGCCCTGCGCCGGTCCGCTTCGCCGCGGTCGCGGCGCTTGCCGCGCTACGGCGCCACTAGAAAACTCCGCTCATGGAAGGGCCAATTCATGCAGAACGCACGCGCGGCAGAGCAAAGAGTTTCCGGTTCGCCGGGCCAGGCTGGCTCCTTCCAGGACCTCATTTTAACGCTTCAAAAATTTTGGGCCGGGCATGGCTGCGTGATCCTCCAACCCTATGACCTCGAAATGGGGGCCGGCACGTTCCATCCGGCGACCGCGCTGCACGCGCTCGGCCCGCGCCCCTGGAAGGCCGCCTACGTGCAGCCCTCGCGCCGCCCCAAGGATGGACGTTACGGCGAAAATCCGAACCGGTTGCAGCATTTCTATCAGTTCCAGGCGATCTTAAAACCTTCGCCGCAAGATCTCCAGGCGCTTTATTTGGCCTCGCTCGAAGCAATCGGCGTCGATGTGCAGCTCCACGACATTCGTTTCGTCGAGGACGATTGGGAGAGTCCGACCCTCGGCGCCTGGGGGCTTGGCTGGGAATGCTGGTGCGATGGCATGGAGGTTTCGCAATTCACCTATTTTCAGCAGGTCGCGGGCATTGAATGCGCGCCGGTCTCGGGCGAATTGACCTACGGGCTGGAGCGCCTCGCGATGTATGTGCAAGGTGTCGAAAATGTCTACGAGCTTAATTTCAACGGTCGCGAGGGGCCCGAGAAGGTCACTTATGGCGACGTCTTCAAACAGGCCGAGGAGGAGTATTCACGCTACAATTTCGAAGCGGCGAATGTCGAGGTCCTGTTCCAGCATTTCAAGGACGCGGAAGCGGCGTGCCGCGCGCTCCTCGCCCGCGGAGACGAGGACGCGCGCCATGTGATGGTGCTGCCAGCCTATGATCAATGCATCAAGGCTTCGCATATTTTCAACCTGCTCGACGCGCGCGGGGTGATTTCGGTGACCGAGCGGCAAAGCTATATTTTTCGCGTGCGCGATCTCGCCAAGGCGTGCGGCGTTGCCTGGCTCAAGTCGCAGGGCGGCGGGGCATGAAGTTGTGGCCGAACCCGCGAACGCATCTCTACAGGGAACGAATCGCCACGCCGAGGAACTCGCCGCCCCAATAATTCGCCAGACCCAAATCGTCGCATCGTACACAGGCGGTTCCCATTCGTACGCCGCCGCGCCATGCGGACGCATGGGTCCGGCCCACGCGGAATCTTGACGTGCCGCAAGGCGGGAGCACCCTCCGGCTCCGTTTAAACGGTTAAGCGGTTCATGCTCCCGCTCAAGCTGCGGTGCCGCGGGTCTACATGGCCCCACTGCTCTACAGGCGGTGCGTATGACACAGCCGGCAACCCGCCGGCCGTGTCAACAAACGCAAATAGCGATAGCCCAGGGAGCCCTAATTAGTAGTAGTAGTAGGGATACCCGTAGTAGGGATATCCGTAATAATAGGGATACCCGTAGTAGCCGCCCCCTGCGAGCGCGAAGGGAAGCGTGGCCAAGCCAAGCGCGGCGCCGGCGACCGCGGCTCCTGGGTTCCAACCATAATACCTGTGATAGTATCTGTGATGGTAGCCATAGTGCCTATAATGATGCCGATAGCGATAAGCGACCGGCTCGGTCTGTGTTTGGGGCGGCGCTATGAGCTTCGAACTCGCTACGCTCATAGGACCAGCCGAAGCAGTCGCGGTTAGCGCAAGCAGGGCGGCACCCGAGACCATTGAAATTCTTTTCGTATCCATGACACAAGTCCTTGTGGGGTTATGCAACACCTGGGAGGGTCTAGAATCTCTCCTCACAGGCTTTGCAAACGCCTGTCTGGCTCCTTTGTTCCGTCATGCCGAAAATCGTTGAAGCCATTTTCGATTTTTTGGGGCGGGATTTTCCTCTTTGGCAAGCTCCGTCTATAGAGGTCAGCTCTTGCCGCGCGACCCCTGTCGCATACGAGCCGTATTGAACCGCCACAATGCCCGACCTTTTGCTCGAGCTTTTTTCCGAGGAAATCCCCGCCCGCATGCAGGCGCGGGCGGCCGAGGATCTCCGCCGTCTCATCACCGAAGCCTTGCGTGAGCGCGGCCTTTCGCACGAGGGCGCCGCGAGCTTCGCGACCCCCCGGCGGCTCGCCCTGCACATATCCGGTCTGCCGGCGCGCCAGCCCGACACGCGCGACGAAAAGCGAGGGCCGCGGGTCGGCGCGCCCGATGCCGCGGTGCAAGGCTTTTTGCAAAGCGCGGGCCTTAAATCGCTTGCGGAAGCCAAAATCCAAAGGGATTCCAAAAAAGGCGAATTCTATGTCGCCGTCATCGAGCAAAAGGGCAAGGCGACGATCGAGGTCTTGGCCGAGGTCTTGCCCGCCGCGATAAAAGCCTTTCCGTGGCCGAAATCCATGCGCTGGGGCGCGGCTTCGGCGCGAGCCGGCTCGCTGCGCTGGGTGCGCCCGCTGCACGCGATCCTCGCCACATTCGGCCCGGAGACCGAAGAGACCGAAGTGGTGCCCTTCGCTGTCGATGGCGTCGCCGCCGGCAATTTCACCTTCGGCCACCGGTTCATGGCGCCCAGCAAGATCAAGGTGCGCCGTTTCGACGATTACGTCGCGGCGCTGGAAAAAGCCAAAGTCGTGCTCGATCCCGCACGGCGGCGCGACATCATCCTTTATGACGCGCGCGACCTCGCCCTGGCGCAAGGGCTCGAACTCATCGAGGACGAGGCGCTCTTGCACGAGGTCGCGGGGCTGGTAGAATGGCCGGTGGTGCTCACTGGCGCGTTCCGCGCCGCTTTTCTCGATCTCCCGCCTGAAGTCGTCAGGACAACGATCCGCGTCAACCAGAAATGTTTTGTGTTGAAGGATCCTTCGAACGGCCGCCTAGGCAACAAATTCGCACTCGTGGCGAACATCGAGGCAGCCGATGGCGGCGCGGCGATTGCCGCCGGTAACGGGCGGGTCGTGCAAGCGCGGCTCTCGGATGCCCAGTTTTTTTTCGAGACCGACCTCAAGGTCAAACTCGAAGACAGATTAGGAAAGCTCGATCAAATCATCTTTCACGAGAAGCTTGGCAGCCAGGGCGCGCGCGCCAAAAGACTGGAAGGCCTCGCCCGCTATATTGCACTTTATACCGGCGCTGATGCAGCTCTTGCCGCGCGGGCGGCGCTTCTTGCCAAGGCCGATCTGACCTCGGAAATGGTTGGCGAATTTCCTGAATTGCAGGGCGTGATGGGACGCTATTATGCGGCCGCGCAAGGCGAGGATGCGAGCGTTGCCGAGGCTATCGAGGATCACTACAAGCCGCAGGGCCTAAGCGATCGCGTGCCGCGCGCGCCGGTCGCGATCAGCGTCGCGCTCGCCGACAAGCTTTACACGCTAACCGGCTTCTTTAGGATTGGCGAAAAGCCGACCGGCAGTAAAGATCCCTATGCCTTGCGCCGCGCCGCGCTCGGCGTCATCGCGCTGGTCCTCGAAAATAGACTGCGTCTGCCGCTGCGCTCGCATTTCGCAGTAGCCTTCGCCCAAACCACCTTCGTGGACACGGAGGACGCAGCGGTTGGCGTGCGGGAGGATTTGTTCGATGAACTCATGGGCTTTTTCGGCGAGCGGCTAAAAGTCTATTTGCGCGAGCGCGGCGCGAGATACGATCTCATCGACGCGGTGTTCGCCTTGCCGGGGCAAGACGATCTCCTCCTGATCGTATCCCGCGTCGAGGCGCTTGGGCGTTTTCTCGATACGGACGACGGCAAGAATCTGATTGCCGGCTATCGCCGGGCCGCCAATATTCTCCGCGCCGAGGAAAAAAACGATGGAGCGGGAGCCTTCGATGGCGCCTTCGATCCTTCGCTTATTCAGGATCGATGGGAAAACCATCTTTGGGGAGTGATAGCTAATATCAGCGTCGAGATAAGGGATAAACTGAAGTTCGCTTTCGAACGGATCGGCCGCCCCGGATTCGAGCAACAGACGCCTTTTGAGAATGCGATGAAATCCTTGTCCTCGCTGCGCGAGCCGGTCGATGAATTTTTTGAGAATGTGACGGTCAACGCCGATGACCCGGGATTGCGGCTCAATCGCCTGCGCCTCCTAAACGAATTGCGCGGCGCGATGCACGGCGTCGCCGATTTTTCCAAAATCGCGGGATAAGCGCGAAGGCAGGGTCCTGCGCATAAATTGCGCGCCGTGGTTTTATCCTTTCGCCAACGGGTCCGCTTCCAAGCGCCGGCTCCGTCTTGAACGGAGAACGGAAAAGACGCAGGATGAGGCTGAAACCGGCGGCTGTCGGGGGCATGCCGGTCGAATGCCAAATTCGAGAAGAAATCCCATCTTTCGGCCTCAAGCTACGATAAGGAGAAAACCATGGAGCGTCGTGAATTCCTTGCCGCGTTGGGAACCGCTGCAACAGTTTCGTCCGCCTCTCAAGTCTTTGCTCAAGCTGGCGGCGGGAGCCCTCAGAAGGTTAATGTCGCGCTTTATGTCGCGCTCGAAGCCAAGCCCGGAAAAGAAGAGGCGGTCGCCGAGTTCTTGCGCCAAGGCAAGGCATTGGCCGAGGCCGAACCGGCGACGATTGCTTGGTTCGGCATTCGTCTCGGACCCTCAACCTTCGCCATTTTCGATGCTTTTCCCGATGAAGCCGGCCGGCAGGCGCATCTGGCCGGGAAAGTCGCTGCGGCGTTGATGGCGAAAGCCGGAGACTTGCTGGCCCAACCACCCGCGATCCACAAGGTCGACGTTCTGGCTTCCAAGTTGCCTGGCTAACGCTCTTCAAGCGATTGGCGCAGCCAGGCATTGATCGAACGCCACAACGAGTCCGCATCCGTGAAGGATAAGCCGGACCGCGGCCTGGGCCGGCGCAAGCTCGCGCGCGTCCGCGCCGGTACGAATCGCAACGCGGGCCTTGAACTCACAGCTCCGTGAACCGGCAACCCATCGTTTGGTTGGTTTAGGTTGGTTAAAGCAGCGTCTTTGCGCTCACGGAAATTTGCGCTCACGAAAAATTGCGCGCGCGAAAAGCAGAATAACAAGCCGCGCCCCTCGGCAAATAAATATTTTGGATGCGCGGGACAACTAATAATGATTTCCCCTGCCGGTTCGCCGCGCGTAGCTTTCCTGCAAGCCGGAAGAGCATGAGCCAAACTGCATGTTCGTCGCCGGCGAGCAATGATGGACCTTGAAAGAGGCAAGTGACATGAGCTTTGTAACAGGAACTGCGCGCGCCGGCGAGGCCGCGGCCGTCGCCGAGAGGCCCCTTTTCAACGGGATTCCGTTGATTGTCGGGGTGATCGCGCTCAACACCTTCTATGTCTGCGTTCGTATCTACGAGCAGGTTTTCGGCCAATTCGCGGGGCTCGATTCGTTCGCTCCCGAGTTCACCACCTACTGGATGACCATCCTCTATATCGAGGAGCCGGTCGAATTGATCTCCTTCCTCGCCTTGGTCGGCTGGATGTGGAAGACCCGCGACATGGATGTCGCGAACGTCGCCCCGCGCGAGGAAATGCGCCGTGTCTTCAACCTGATCAGCTGGATTACCATGTACGGTATCGCGATTTACTGGGGTGCCAGCTACTTCACGGAGCAGGACGGCACCTGGCATATGACGGTGATCCGCGACACCGACTTCACGCCTAGCCATATCATCGAGTTCTACATGAGCTACCCGA
>JBOHJQ010000033.1:0-34073 GCA_050728655.1 Methylocella sp. | reverse complement strand
GTTCAGGTAATCCGTGATTTGCGATGGGGTGAGAACCTTCGAATTGAAGGACATGTAAAGGACAGCGGTCGAATCGCCGGTCTGCTTGACGACGACAGGATCGAAAGCCTCGCGGGGCAAAAGATACTTGACTTGATTTACTTTCGCCAAGACATCGGCGACCGCGCGGTCCGCATTGGCGTTGAGGAGAAGGTTGAGGGTAATCGTCGAGGTGTTTTGCTGCGAATTCGAAACCAGCGTGTCAATGCCTTCGGCGCTCGCCACCGCCTGCATGAGCGGCGTCGTGATGAAGCCCTTGATCAGGTCGGCGTTGGCGCCTGGATAGACCGTCGTGATGGTGATCGTTGCCGACGAGAGTTCCGGAAATTGGCGGACCTGCAGCTTCAAGCCGGATTGAATCCCGGCGAGCAGAATCAAGAGGCTGACCACGCTGGCCAATACCGGCCGCCGGATAAAAATATCGGTAAAGGACATCCGTTATTCCTTCGGCCGCGCTGCTGGCGGCACGAGGCGCGCGGAGGGATCGATGCGCACCCGCGCACCGGACTGCAGTTTGAGCTGACCTTCGGTCACGACTGTTTCGCCAGGCTCGACGCCTTCGGCGATGGCAACCCGGTCCTCTCGGGTGTCGCCTGTGCGCACTACCTGGCGTTCAACTTTCATAACCGCATCTTCATTGGCCGCCGCTTGTGCCCCATCTGTATCCGGCGAGAACGGCTTCACCACGAAAACGCTGTCGCCGTAGAGCGAGTAAGTGACTGCGGTCCGGGGCAGCGTCACGACCTTTTGGGCCGCGCCCGCGATGACGTTCACATTGGCGAACATACCGGACCAGAGTTGCCTCTTCTTGTTGTCAAGCTGGCCCCGCACCAAAACATTGCGGCTATCCTGGGCGATACGCGCATCGATAGTCTTGATCACGCCATGGAAAATCTGGCCCGGATAAGCATCGACCTCGACTTCGATGGCCTGGCCCGGCTTTAGAAGATCGAATGATTTTTCGGGAATAGGGAAATCGACGAAAATCGGATCGAGTTGCTGCAAGGTGATAAGGCTCGTTCCCGGCGACACATATTGTCCAAGATCCAATTTGCGAATGCCGACCCGCCCGGCGAATGGCGCGGTCAGCATTTTCTGGGCGATGATCGCGCGAACCTTTTCGGCGGCGGCGGCGGCGGAATCGCGGGCGGCCTCGGCGGAGTCGAAATTTGCCTTGGCCGTGTTGCCGCGCTGAATTAGCTGATGCTGTCGCTCGAGCGCCAGCTCGGCGTTCTTGAGAACCGCGAGATTATTCTTGAGATCGGCCTGCTCCACCGAATTGTCGATCTCAAATAAAGGGGCGCCCTGCTCGACGTCCTGGCCCGACTCGACCCGGACCGATACGACCGCTCCGCCGATTTGCGGCGCGATATCGATTTCTTGCACCGCCCTGAAGGTTCCAATCGCCGGCAGGCGCGGCGCCCAGGTCTCGATTTCGGCCACGGCGACCGCGACCGAAGCGGGGGGAGGAGGCGCCTGCAGGATGAAGCCCTTTATCATCCCGGGCTTGACGACAAAGTGGAAATACCCAAGGCCGCCGCCAAGAGTTGCAAGCAAGAGAAATACGGCAATGAAAATGATGCTGCGCTTCAACGTTTGCCGACCGATCGCTTAACACGGGTTGCGGGAATCCGGCAGGCCCGGAATCATCGAATACTCAACGAGGTTGTTGTTTCAAATCTGAACATTACCGCGGCCCGCCGATGCGCGCGTCCACAAAGCGCTTTCGCCCCGTGGGAATCGCGAACGCTCACGAACTGCTGCAGGGAAATCCAGCGGTTCCAATCATATCTAGTCGTGGTCTGGCTGCGATTTCGCCGCCATCATGCCACCTAAACCTTATGGGCGCAGCCCCAGCCATGACCTCTGCAATGCGCCCAAATTTACGGCCAATTCGACCGATCAAGAGGCCGTGAATCACGACACAAGCGGGCGAAACTACGGCAAAGGCAACAGGATTTTTTTCAACTAAATGTTTTTGCAGGCCCAGGCGCGTCCAACGGCGGTTCAAGACCATTGGGTTCAATTGAAATGTGAAACTCCGGGCTCAGTGTCAAGGCTTGATGCTGCCGGCGACTTTGCGTTTGGCGTCCTTGATATCGCCGGCTGACCGCCGCGCCGCGCCCTCCGCCTTGTCCGCCTTTCCTTCCGTTGACAGCTACGGCGCCTCGCCTGCCCCACTGCCGCGCTAAACGAGTCGGGCGGCAAGCGTGATCTCCACCGCTTGCAGCGCCTTCGAGACGGGGCAGTTCTTCTTGGCTTCCGCGGCCGTCGTCTCGAAAGCCGCGGCATCGATGCCTGGCACCGAGCCCTCGGTCGTGAGTTCGATTCGGGAGATCGCGAAGCCATTCGGCACGGGGCCGAAATGCACCTTAGCTGTCGTACGAATCTTCGTGGGCGGATGCCCAGCCGCGGCAAGTGCCGCCGCCAGGGCCATGGAGAAGCAACCCGCATGGGCCGCGGCGATCAGCTCCTCTGGATTGGTGCCGTCGCCCTCCTCAAAGCGGGAATGGTAAGAATACCTGCCCGAAAATGCGCCGCTGCCGAGCTTGATTTCGCCCTGCCCTCCTTTGAGATCGCCACGCCATTCGGCTTCCGACGTTCTGCTTGCCATAGTCTTGTCCCTTGAGCAAATATTGCGCCTGGTCGCGGCGCGGAGGATAGAGGTACATGGTTGACGTGACAAGCGAGACCGGGGTGATCGCGGTAGAGCCTCGCCGACAGGTGAACGCGTGACTTCAACGATCGCGACTCTCGTAATGCTGCTTGCCGTGGTTGCGGCGGTTGCGGTGCTCGCCGAACGACTCAAGATTCCGCCGGCCATTCTTTTGGTGCTGACTGGAGTTGTCCTGGCGCTCGTCCCTGGCCTGCCGACCCTGGAGCTTGCTCCGGAGCTGGTGCTGCTTCTGGTATTGCCACCTGTCATCTACGCCTCCGCGGTGGCGATGAGTTGGCGCGAGTTCCGCTTCAATTTGCGCCCAATTTCGCTGCTGGCTGTGGGTTGCGTGGTGTTCACGACCATCGCGGTCGCCGCGGCAACCCATTGGGTGCTGGGGCTAGCCTGGCCGGTGGGCTTCGTGTTAGGCGCCATCGTTTCGCCGCCGGACGCTATGGCGCCGCTCTCCATCGCGCGCCGAATGCAGCTCCCCCGGCGCATCCTCGTCATTCTCGAAGGCGAAGGACTTGCGAATGATGCCACTGCACTTATCCTCTATCGTTTCGCGGTGGCAGCTGTGAGCGCAGGCGTATTTTCGCCCGGTCAAGCGGCAGGAATGTTTGCTGCCATCGTCGCCGGTGAAATCGTCTGGGGGATCGGAGTTGGTTGGCTGATATTGCGCCTGCGGCGCTGGGTCCATGATCCGCGCATCGAGATCACGCTCTCGATTTTAACGCCGTTCTTGGCCTATTGGCCACCCCAGCATCTGGGCGGCTCCGGCGTGCTCGCCACCGTGACCGCCGGGCTCTACATCAGTTGGAACGGCCTCCGGCTGATCAGCGCCGCGACGCGCCTCCAGGGGATCTTCTTTTGGGATTTCTTTATCTACGTCATCGAAGGCATGGTATTCCTCATCACCGGCCTGCAGGCGCGCACGTTGATTGCCCGCATCGGTGATCATGCGATATCCGAGCTGGCCATCTCCGCCGCTGTCGTCAGCGCCGTGGTGATCACGACTCGTTTCATTTGGATGTATCCCGCAGCCTATCTTCCGCGTTGGCTCTTTCCCCCACTCAAGCGCAGGGACCCGTCGCCACCTTGGCAATGGCCGTTTGTGCTGGCCTTCACCGGAGTTCGCGGCATCGTCTCGCTCGCGGCAGCGCTGGCGATCCCGTTTTCAGCTGCGAACGGGCAGCCGTTTCCCGACCGCGATCTGATTCTTTTCCTGACGTTTTCCGTCATCTTGGTGACGTTGGTGGGCCAAGGATTGATGCTGCCCGCGGTGATCCGAGCGCTCGGCCTCGCCCATGCCGGGCGCCTTGAGCGCCACGCCGACAAAGCCGAGGAGCACAAAGCTCGGCGGCAGGGGATCGAGGCAGCGATCGAGCGGCTCGATCAGATTATGTCGGAGCGCAATCTCTCTGAAAACATCGTTCGGCCGCTACGCGCGCGTCACCGCGATCGGCTCAAGCACATCGAGCACCGAATCGATGGTAGTGACGGCAATCGAAAGCTCACCGAGCTCCATGACGAGATCGAACTCTTGCTAATCGCCGCCGAGCGGCAGCACATTAATGAGCTCTATCGCGGCGGCGCGCTAAAGGACGAGGCGCGACGCCGAATCGAGCGGGAGCTTGATCTGCGTCAGGTGGATCTGGCCAACCAACTGAGCGAGGAGTAAGGCCATGCGTCTGGCTTCCAGGCGCCCAAGAAATCAACCCGACGATCGGCCCCAGGGGAAAAATTTGCCTTGCTGGGTCCGCTTTTTGGTCCGCTTTGCGCAGGCGAGACGCCGCTGATCAACATCAGCTGCGGGATCGTTAATCTAACAGAGAACTTTCCAAGCGCAGGTCATGGCCGGAAGAAAAGCTGGAATGATGCCGCTGCGCTCCACGCCTTAAATATTCTTTTTTGGAGAGAAGGAACTTCCGTTCGGCGGAGTATTAACAGGAACAACTGCTATTATTGGCAGGAGAGGAGGGACTCGAACCCCCAACCCCCGGTTTTGGAGACCGGTGCTCTAACCAATTGAGCTACACTCCTACGCGTGCGCATTTTTAGCGTGAATGGCCAATCCGGCGCAAGGGCGGAGCCCCGCTTGCCCAGGTCGGCGGCGCTCAATCGTAGCGCAAAGTTTGAAACATGCCGGCGTGCTGATGGTACAATAGGTGGCAATGAAAGGCCCACCATCCCGGATTGTCGGCGTCGAAAGCCACCGTCACGGTTGCTTTCGGAGGAACCAGCACCGTGTCGCGCACGGCGCCGGCAAAGCGATGGCCGTCGATTGCGACAACTTGAAAGGAGTGGCCATGTAGATGCATGGGATGCGGCATCATCGTTTGATTGGTGAGCACAAGCTCCACCCGTTCGCCATCGGCGACCATCAGGGGCGGGACATCCTTATTCCAAACCATATTATTGATGGACCATATGTAGCCTTGCATCGATCCGGTTAAATTCAACACGTGCGTCCGTTCCGCCTTGCGGTCCGCCAAAGGCTCGACGGATCTTAGCGAACGCTCAAGATCGAGCGTGAGCGGCGGCGACGCCGCGTCTGCCATGCCGGAAATTCGGGAAACTTGTCCCCTCCCGGCAAGGAGCACGATGCCAGTCTGCCTGCGCTCGCCTTCCAGCACGGCAAGCACCGGATAGGCTGCCGCAATTTCGGGAATGGTGAGCTCGATGTCCAGCCGCTGCGCGACGGTGATGGGGAAGTTGCGGCCGCGAACCGGTTGGACAGGGATCCCGTCCACGGCGATGAGATCGCCCTCGAGCGCGCCGAGATCGATGTGGTAAGCGCTCATCGAAGAGCCGTTGATGATACGCAATCGCACGCGGCCGCCAGGTTCGACCTTTACCACCTCCGGATCGGCGAGGGTGCGGCTATTGGCGAGAAAAGCGTCGTACCGAACATCGTTCAGATCCGGCCCGCTTTCCATTGCCGGCATCTTGGTGCCGCGCATATCCATGCCACGCGGCTCATGGGTTTGGCGCGACTGGAGCTGCGCAAGGATCTCTTCCGGCGGAGTGAAGCTGAAGTCGGCTAAAATGACAACGACCTCCTGCTGGTCCGATTTCTCGCTGCCATCCCTGATGATCAGCGGCGCCGAAAGCAAACGCTGCTCTTGAAATCCATAATGCGAATGCATCCAATAGGTGCCGCCACGGCGCAGAGGGAAATCGTAATCGCCGCTGCCTCCTGCTGGAATCGGGGGTCCCGAGACGTCCGGGACGCCGTCTTGCCGCCAGGGCGGCGTGAGGCCATGCCAGTGAATCAGGCTCGGCTCGTCGATATGGTTTTCGACCCGGACACGAAACGGCTTACCGGCATCGGTGGTGATCCCAAAGGTACCGTCGGACTGGCGGATGCAAAATACGGAAGCGTACTTGCCGTTCACCTCGATGTCGCGGCGCTCAATGCGCAGCACCGTTGGCGCGGCGCCCTGCGCGCGCACCCGCGCTGCCGCCCCAGCGGCAATAGTCCCGGCAAGAAAACTACGGCGCGATAGCATGAAAATCTCCGATGCGGCCCTATTGGGGGTTCTCCAGGCTGAACGTATCCGATGTCTCGTCATAGGCAAAGAGTTCGCCGTAGCGGCCCCAGTTCACCACGCTTTTTAAGGTGCGCTCGGCATAGTCCTCGGACATGTAATCTTCGAGCTCTTCCAAGAAGCGGACCGCGCGGGCGGTATGGCTGGGCCGCTCGTCGAGGACCAGTTTAATCCGCGCGGCAAGCGGCAAATAGGTCAGAAGATGATCGCCGAAGAGCTTTTTGCGCACATCGACATCCGCCTCGGCGAAGCGTTGTCCGGCGGCGGTGAGTTTGATGTCGCCTTCCTCGATCTCGGCGAAGCGCAGCAATTGCAAAGTTTCGGCCACCGGGAAAAGTTCGTCGACTTCCATCTGCAGAGTGTCGGCGAGCGCCGGAAGATCGGCGCGGCCCAAATAGGGTTCGGCGGCAATTTCCTCGATCATGCCGGCGAGCGTATTGGTCGAAACGCGCGGTAGCGCCATGCCAAAGCCGAGACCAGGGAACGCCCCCTCGCGGCCCGGCGCGACCGGTTCCGGCCGCATGGTCATGAGCGCGTAGATCTTGTCCACCAATTGGCGGAACTCGGGAGCGAGCCGGTCGCGCGGATGCTGCAGCCTGACCTGAATTTCGGCGCCGATCCGGCCGGGGTTGCTCGACAGCACGATGATTCGGTCGCACATCAGCACCGCCTCCTCAATATTGTGAGTGACCATGAGGATGCTTTTGATTGGCATGCGTCCCTCGACCCAGAGATCGAGAAGGTCGGTGCGCAGGGTCTCTGCGGTAAGCACGTCGAGCGCCGAAAACGGCTCGTCCATCAAGAGAATATTGGGGTGGACGACGAGCGCCCTCGCAAAGCCAACCCGCTGGCGCATACCGCCGGAAAGCTCCTTCGGGAAGGCGGACTCGAAACCGTCGAGCCCGATGAGATCGATCGCTTTCAACGCGCGCCGGCGCGCTTCGTCCCTGGCAATCTGCTTTGCCCTGAGGCCGAGCTCGACATTGGCGAGCACGGTCAGCCATGGAAACAGCGCAAAACTCTGAAACACCATTGCGACGCCATCGACCGGACCGGCTACCTTCTGGCCAAGGTAGCGCACCTCGCCGCCGGCAGGATAAACCAGCCCGGACACGATCCGCAGGAGCGAGGATTTGCCGCAGCCGGACCGGCCGAGCAAGCCAACGATTTCGTCCGCTCTCAGATCGAGCGAAACATCGTCGAGGACCGCCGGGCCTGGCTCGCCCGCTCCGGTCTGGTAGCGTTGCGAGATGTTCCTAACTTCAAGCAAGGGCTTCTTGCTTGCAAAGGGACTCCGCGCATTGTTGTCTTGCATGAAAGCACCTCAATCGAGCCGCAAGCGCGTTTCGGCGAGCCCATAAAGCGGTCGCCAAAGTAGCCGATTGAATATAATGACGAATATCGACATTACCGCGACGCCGAGCACGATTTTGGGATAATCGCCATCCGCGGTCGCCTTGGCGATGTAGGCGCCGATCCCATGCGCCGACACCGTGTCGTTGCCCCATTTCACATATTCGGCGACGATCGCCGCGTTCCAGGACCCGCCCGAGGCGGTCAGCGCGCCAGTCACGTAATAGGGGAAAATAGCGGGGATGATAACGTTCTTCCACCAGTCCCAGCCGCGAATGCGAAAATTCGCTACTGCTTCCTTGAGATCGTTCGGAAACGCGGCAGCGCCGGCAATCACATTGAAAAGAATGTACCATTGCGTGCCGAAGATGATCAGAAAGCTAAGCCAGATGTCAGGGTTTAGGGAAAACTTCAGAATAAGAACGACGGCGACGGGGAAAATAACATTCGCCGGAAATGCCGCTAGGAATTGCGCCAGAGGCTGCACTTTCTCGGCGACCGCCGGCCGTAAACCGATCCAGATTCCGGCCGGCACCCAGACCAAGGTCGCCAGCGCCATGAGCAGGACCACGCGCACCATGGTGAATAGAGCATAGACCACGCTTTGCCAGAAATCGCTCCAGCTGAGCTCCTGGCGCACGTAATCGACGATGAGCCAACCAGCCCAAACCGTGCCGAGACCGATGCAAGCCAGCCACAGTAAGTCGATCGCGCGACTCAGCGCGGGGCTTGGAGGCACCGTGGGAGAAGCGCGAACTGGAAGTTCCATACGAAGAAGCGCTATGGCACGCAACAGTTGGGCCGGAGCACGCATCGATGCGCGTATCCAATGTGTCCTTGCGAAGACTTGCGCCACGAAGGACTTTTCCCGCGTTTGACCGGCCGAAAGCTCGACTCGAAATCGCGCCGCGAAGGCGACCAGCGGCCGGAACAGCAATTGGTCATAGGCAAGGATCACGGCCAGCATGGCGACGATGGCCGCGAACACCGCATCGATGCGCTTTTCGTCGATGGCGAGGGCGAGATAGGAGCCGATCCCGGGCAATTTGACGGTGGTGTCGCCAACCGAAATCGCTTCGGATGCGACGACGAAAAACCAGCCTCCCGACATCGACATCATCATGTTCCAGATAAGCCCGGGCATCGCGAACGGCGTTTCCAGTTGCCAGAACCGCTGCCACCGAGAAAGCCCAAAACCACGCGCAACCTCGCTTAGGTCACGCGGGACGCCGAGGAGCGACTGATAAAAGGAAAAGGCCATGTTCCAGGCCTGCGACGTGAATATCGCGAAGACCGCCGCGCATTCGGCGCCCAGGATCGAGCCGGGAAAAAGCCCAAGAAAAAACGTCACAGTGAAAGACAGAAAGCCAAGGATCGGCACCGATTGCAGGACGTCGAGCAATGGAATGAGGACGAGCCCGGCGCGCCGGCTTTTGGCGGCAAGCGTCGCGTAGATGAAAGTGAAAATAAGCGAGGCAGCGATCGCGGCGAACATGCGTAAGGTCGTGCGCAAGGCATAATAGGGCAAGAGCTTATAGTCGAGCGAAACGACCGTCGATTCGGGCGCCGTCAGCGGCAGGGTCAACCCGCGCGAAGCATGAGTGATCGCGATGAAGACGGCCAGGATCAGGACAA
Organism: Methylocella sp.; assembly: GCA_050728655.1. Classification (GTDB taxonomy): domain Bacteria; phylum Pseudomonadota; class Alphaproteobacteria; order Rhizobiales; family Beijerinckiaceae; genus Methylocapsa. The sequence goes on along the minus strand of JBOHJQ010000033.1, from coordinate 24,839 downwards.
AAGCAAACAGATCGTATTGGTTAGGAAGCGCCTTGCGGCCAAGCGAGGTGAAGGCGACGAATCGGGAGAGCATGGCGGCCTTTCACGACAGGCTTGCGGATGAGTTTGGCGGCGACGGATAGGCGGAAAGGCGGACTCCGTGCCGGGGCCGGGGAAAACCGCCGCGGCTTTTTACGCTCGTCGAGACACATGAAAAATAGATGACAGCAACAACGGCGAGCGGCGTTCGCTGCCGCCGGTTCGAAGAGTCGTAGGAAATTTATTCGAAAATTCCGAGGATTCCGTCAAGTTAACCAAAATGAACGTTGGATTGCAGGACGGCCGTCTTTTTGACTTTTTAACGACATATTACGGATTATGGAATAATTTGAGCATGTTGGTATTTGGCTCGCACGTCGATGCAATGTTTTCCGCAAAGCTTTTTCCCTCTCGGCTCGTTTTTCGGGCTCGGCCTCGCGCTGCTTGCCGGCGGCTGCGCGGGCGGCGTCACCGGCTCCGATCTCTTCCCGAGCCCGTCGGATTACGAGGTTAGCGGCATCGACGTCTCCAAATATCAGGGCGATATCGATTGGAATAGCGTGCGCGCCGCGGGCGTTCGTTTCGCCTGGATCAAGGCGACCGAGGGCGGCGACCGCGCCGACGAGAAATTCGCTCAGAATTGGGCTGCCGCGAAAGCCGCGGGCGTGCCGCGCGGCGCGTATCATTTCGCCTATTGGTGCAGGCCGATGCAGGAGCAAGCGGCCTGGTTCACGGCGCATGTCCCGAATGACCCGGACGCCTTACCGCCGGTGCTCGATGTCGAATGGAACGGCCACTCGAAGACCTGCGCAAAACGCGTGCCGCGCGATGTCGCCATCGCGCAGATGAAAATCATCCTTGCCGCGATGGAACGCGCCTACGGGAAAAAGCCGGTAATCTACACCTCGATCGATTTCCATCGCGACGTGATGCAAGGGGAATTCTCCGATTACCCGATCTGGGTCCGCAGCGTGAAATACTATCCGGCGGTCAAATATGGCAATCGCCGCTGGCATTTCTGGCAGCATACCGCCGAGGGGCATGTCGCCGGCATTCGCGGCTACGTCGATCGCAATGCCTTCAACGGTTCGATCAAGGATTGGCAGGCTTGGCTCGCCGACACCAAGGCTCCAGGCTCGCACGGCGCTTGAGCTCGGCGTAGAAGCGAGGAGCGCCATGCGGCACGCGCCGTGTCGCGCCGGAAGGATGTCTGCGCGTCGCCGTAGGAGCCTCCAAAGCCCCAGCCCGTGACGTCGGCAAATACCGCTTGAGACACAATTGCGGTTTACTTTACACTGCTACTTACACGTGGGGAGTGCAGGGGCATGCTCGGCACAAAGGATGCGCCTACTGTTTTAGCGTTGCATTGTCCATCACGGCGCGTGCTTGACCTCATCGCCGATAAGTGGGCTGTACTCATAATCCATGCCCTTGATGGCCAAACGCTTCGGTTCAAACAGCTTCATCGCGCGATTGAGGGCATTTCGCAGAAGATGCTGACCCAGACGTTGAAGAACTTGGAAGCTGCCGGTTTAATTACGCGAAAGGTCCACGCGACCATTCCCCCTGCGGTCGAGTATTCGCTCACCCAAGCCGGCGAGGGTCTGCTTCCTCCACTCCAGTCAATCTGCGACTGGGCGGAGGCGAACATGCACATCCTCGACCGTCCGAAGCGCGGCCGAGTGTCCCGCAGCCCGGTCCGCGTATAATAATGTGACTTTTACGTATTTAATTTCTTGGGTACGAGCTGCGCTGGATCATAGAAGAAGGTTTCTTCGGCAATGCGCTCTCCTTCCCAGCGTTGGTATGCGAATTCCTCCATCTGAGTTGTCGTGTCATCTTGCCAGTCAAAGCGGAATACCCATCGAATTACGACTTTGTCGCCGTTCACGAATATTGGACGGACGCACTTGGACGTCAATGATTTTGCTCCTGCAAGGAACTTGCGCTCGTTCGCTACGTTAGCATCTCGTCCCACACGCGGCGCGGACTGATTTTCCTGCATTGAAGAATCCGCCGTGTAGAATTCTTCGATCGCCTCCGCATGTGCGTTCTGTTCAACACGAGCGATGAATCGTTCGAGTGTTTGCGCCATGGGCATAACACGTCTCCGTTTGATCATGATCCGGGTCTTCGCTATTTTGGGCCGGATTGTGACTTCAGATGGTCGGCGTGACGATGCACCAATTTCCACTCATTGCCTTCACGTCGAAAAACTTCTGTTATCCGCAGGTCCATTTGTATGGCGTTCGCCTTCCCGTGCATTCGAAGAGTCGCCCGCTGAATGCCGGTCCAGAAGGCGATGCCATCCTTCGCCGCCATTTGAAATATCTCGAAGCTAGTGTCGCTGCCGGATGTAAAGAGCTTGGCACCGCTCTCGTTTGCCGCGTTCACTTTGTCTGCGCCTGCGATGCAGTCTCCATTTGGACCAAAAAGAGTCGCGGGCGAAACGCGAGTCGCAATGCGGTCGAGCGGGCCAATGTCACCGTTCACAAAAGCTTTAGAAGCGTCCTCGCGCTGCTTCATGAATTGTTCAAAATCATGCAAGTCGTTGCCCATGGTTCTCTCCAATCTTTGTATAGACTAGCAGCCAGATGCTGGACAACAGATTTAGGTGAATCCACGGCGTCCGCCCCTCGCCAGCAGTTCTCGTTTGATTCGACTCAGACCTTCTAGGTTCCACGTTGGCGTCTCGTCCCACGCGCGGCGTGGACTGGTTTTCCTGCATTGACGAATCCGCCGTGTAGAATTCTTCAATCGCCTCCGCATGTGCATTCTGTTCAACACGAGCGATGAATCGTTCTAGTGTTTGCGCCGTGGGCATAATAAGTCACCGTTTGATCGTGATCTATGTCTTCGCTAACGTGGCACTAGGTGAGTGCTCAGCGTTGCAACGTCGTGTCCTTGAGAAAGTTTAGCAGGAGGCGATTCAGTTCGTCGGGTTTCTCAAGCATCATCCAGTGACCCGCGCCAGAGATCTTCTCGTAGCGCCAAGTCCCCGCGACTTTCTCGTCAGACTTGCGCATCTGAGCCTCCGTCAAGTAACGATCGCCGTCGCTCCAAATCCCAAGAACCGGGCAGGTCACGCCCGGAAACACCGGCGCGGGCCGATCGGGCAGCTGCGGCTTCAGGTTCGCACGGTAATAGTTCAGGGCTGCCGTCAATGCGCCGGGGCGCGATAGGTCCCGGATCGATCTGACGATGTCGCCTTGGTTGCGCACAAATTCCCGAAGTAGCTTCCAGTCGTCTTTGCGCAGCCAGGCCTCGGCGACTTCTTCAAATTGGAAGAACAGCATGTGCCAGGATTTCTCTCGCTGCTCGATAGAATCGCGGCCGGAGTTTCCCGGCGCACCGACCGACAGTGCCGCAAGACGTTCGACCCGCGATGGATGGTACGCGGCCAGATTCCACGCCACTGCGGCTCCCCAGTCATGTCCTGCGAGGCGAACTATGGGTAGGTTCAAGGCATCCAGCAGACCGAGTACGTCGCCCATTATGACGGATACTCTGTAGTCGGCTGCATCTGGCGGCCGGGGCGCATCTCCGTAGCCACGAAGATCCGGAGCAATCACTCGGAAACCGGCATTGACAAGCGGATCGACCTGGTGACGCCACAAGTGCCGCGAGTCGGGGAAGCCGTGGAGAAAAAGCACAGGAGGGCCGGTGCCAACGTCTACGACCGGAAACTCCAGCCCGTTCACGCGTACGATCTTCGAGTTCATCAGATTCCTCTGACCTACAGGCCCATCCCACCACCGACGCCGACGAGTTCCCCTGTCATCCACGAGGCCTCGTCGGAAGCAAGGAACGCCACGACGTTTGCAATCTCTTCAGGGTGCCCGAGCCTTCCAAGAGGAATAAGCGTCGTCAGGTAATCCTTCGCCCCAGCCAGATGCAGATTGAGACCTTCGGTTTCAGTGGCACCCGGCAACACGCAGTTGACGAGGATTTTCCGTGGGGCCAATTCCACAGCCAGACTCTTCGTGATCGCTTCGACGGAGGCCTTTGTCGCGCTGTATACCGTTGTAGAGGCCCCAAGGTGACGCGAAGAAAGACTGCCGATATTGATGATCGATCCGCCATGGTCGCCGAAGGCACTCGCGGCCTCCTGGCAAGCAAACAGCAGCCCCTTGACGTTGATACTGAACTGCTTGTCGAAATCAGTCTCATCGATCTCCGCGAGCGGCCGAAATTGGTAGACGCCTGCGTTATTCACCAAGACATCAAGCTTTCCATAGTTGCTCAGGACGGCTTGAAACAAGCTCTTGAGCTGCTTGCGGTCCGCCACGTTGGTTTGTATCGCTACGGCCGTTCCGCCGGCCGCGCTGATTGCATTAACCACTACGTCGGCGCCCTCTTTGTCCCCACTGTAATTCACGACAATCTTCGCTCCCTCGCTCGCCAACTTTTTGGCGATAGCGGCTCCCATGCCCTTGGACGCACCAGTAATGAGGATCACTTTGTCTTTCAGACTCTCCATAGCTCCCTCCTAATTCAATTTGGATTTGTATTCCGAGTAGCTTTCACTCAGGCGCGATGCACCGTCGCCAGTTCAGACCGCGTAAAGCCATACGGCCTTCGTCTGCATGTAATGATCTAGAACATCCGGCCCAAGTTCGCGCCCGATCCCCGATTCCTTGACGCCGCCGAACGGCATCCTGAAATCAAACTGCCCGTAGGTGTTGATCCAAACTACCCCGGCCTGGATCGCCCGCGTCGCCGCTAGGGCCTTTTTCATATCCCGAGTGTGGACACCGGCTGCCAATCCGTAGGGGATGTCGTTGGCAATCTTGATTGCCTCGTCGAACGTGGAGAACGGAATCACGGTCAACACGGGGCCGAAGATTTCCTCCTGCGCAACCCGCATCGCGTTGTTTGCGTGGACCATCAGCGTAGGGTCGACGAAGTATCCCTTACCGTTTTGATGGGCCGAGCGCTTCCCGCCAGAGACGACACGCACATGGTCCTGTTCGCGGCCGATCTTGATGTAGCCCAATACCTTGTCATACTCGCTTTTATCCGCCACAGGACCAATGGCGGTCTCCGGATCGAACGGGTCCCCTACGCGCATGTCTGCGATCTTGGCCTTGAGCCGTTCCACCACTTCATCGTGGATGCTTTTCTCGACCAGGAGGCGGGTCCCGCCGAAACATTGCTCTCCTTTGTTGCCGAAAGCGCCCTGAGCCGCAGCCTCGATGGCCAGGTCGAGATCGGCGTCCGCAAAAACGATGTCCGGAGACTTCCCCCCGAGTTCGGCGGTCACGTGTTTAAGGGTGTCCGCCGCGTCCTTGATGATCTGCTTTCCAACGGCTGTCGAGCCTGTAACTCCGATCTTGTCCACCATCGGCGAGGTGACGAGCTGTTGTCCAACGACGCCGCCCGGCCCCGTGATCAGATTAAACACCCCCTTTGGAAGTTCTGCCTCTTCAAAGATCTCGGCCATCTTGATTGCCGTAAGTGGCGTGATGCTGGCGGGCTTATGAATGATCGTATTCCCGCACGCGAGAGCCGGAGCGAGTTTGAAGGTAGACAGCACCATCGGGACGTTGAACGGAGTGATGGCCGCGACCACGCCCAGCGGCTCGCGAATGGTGAACGCGATTCGCCCCGGTTCGGCGATGGGAACTGCGCCGCTCATCTTCGTGCACCATCCGCCGTAGTAGCGAAAGCACTCGGCGACGAAGGGCGCACAAAAATCGCGCGCGTCGCGCCACAACATTCCCATGTCGATGACTTCGCGATACGCCAGTTCGTCGGCGTTCTTATCGATCAATTCGGCGATCTTAAACATAATCCGCGCGCGCTCGTGGGGCTGCAGGCGGGGCCAGGGACCGCTATCGAATGCTTTACGAGCCGACTGAATGGCCTCGTCGACGTCGGCTACTGTCGCTTGCGCGATTTGTGTGATCTCCGCTTCCGTGCAAGGATTGATTGTGGAGCGAGTCTTGCCGTCCCGTGCCTCTTTCCAACTTCCGTTGATATAAAGCTTCCCTGGTCGGATCTGAAAATCAGGCCGGTCTATAGCGATGCTATTCTTCGCTGTTGTCGCCATCACTGTCTTACCTCATCCTTGTAGCGTGCCTGGTTCTTGCGGAACTCTCGCAGCCGCCGACAGTGGCAATGCGGCTGAGCCTCGACGTACGACGTGGCTCCCCTCAGGTCGGCATCTGCGGGAACGAGGTGCCCTCCCTGGGAGCCCCGTCCCACGGGAGCGCGCTCTTCGTGTAGATGTCCATCCCCGGTTCGAGCGACGACGGATCGTCGACGCTGCCGATGGCGACGAAGACGAGATCTGGCCAGAGTCCAAGATCTGACGTGAAGAGACGAGCGCCGCATTCGGGGCAGAAGTTCCGGCGGAGCCCCTTGCCGCTGTCGCCCTTGTAGTCGAACCCTTTCGGGGTCCCCTTCTTGATGGCGAAGCTCGCTTTGGCGAAGCCGGCGACGACGGCGTTCGGCCCGCCCGAAGCCCTGCGGCAATCGACGCAATGGCAACGTGCGACAAAAGCCGGAGAGCCGGATACCTCGTAACGGATGGCGCCGCACGCGCATCCGCCGGCGAAGATTTTGGACATGGCATTTCCTCGATGTGGTTTGCGCGGCGCTCTGGGCTCGTTCACGAGTGCGCGGAGCGAGACGACGCCTTCGCACAGCTCGCGGTTCTCGGCATCAGGCCGCGCGAAGCACTTCGACAACCCTTTTCGCCAATGCGGTCGCGGAATAGGGGTTTTGCCCGGTGAGGAGCAAGTCGTCCACTTCAACATGACTCTCGTCGGGCTCGCGTTCGACGTACCGCGCGCCCTGCTTCTTCAGCGCTTCTTGCAGCGAAAACGGTATGTACTTATAGAGCACGTTTGCGGCCTCCTCGCGGTTTGAGAACCCGGTGACGCGTCTGCCCCTGAGCAGGTACGATCCATCGTCGAGAACAACGTTCAGAAGACCGGCCGGGCCGTGACAAACCGCAGAGATTAACTTGTTAGCGCGCTGAAACTCACGCAACAACCGCTTGAGGGATGGATCGGTCGTCAGATCGAACATCGGACCGTGGCCTCCGGGCACGAAGATCGCATCGAAGTCAGCGGCGTTGAGGGTTTCGAGGCGTTCCGTCCCATTGACGCCGAGAAGAGCGTCGCGCGCTTTCGTCATTTCGGATGGCTCGGGGTAGCTGCGTGGGTCGATCGGCGCAGGACCACCTTTGGGGCTAGCAACAGTGATGTGGAGGCCCGCTTCGCGAAACACCGTATAGGGTTCCGAAAATTCACTAAACCACGTGCCAGTCATCGGTTTCCCGCCCAGCATCGGAATAGTGTCGTGCGCGGTCGCTTCCCCGCTCTTCGAAGGAGCCATATCGCTCCACGGTGGGGCGATATCGCTCCCAAGGACCCCCGAGGCAAAATCGATTGTCACCTGACTTGTCACGGCCATGAGGATCCGCGAATCGTGCTGAGTCATTCTTACCTCTTCCTTTAGAAACTTATCTAACAATCAGGCCGGTCTTTGTGCGACGCTATACTTCGCTGTTGTCGGCAGAACTCGCTTCACGGGCTTGCTGCCGGATGGCGAGGACGCGCTGGTAGGCCGGTAACACCCGTTTGAGTTTCGTTCCAGTCACGTTCAGTGCACTCATGTTTTTCCTTTTTTCTTTGTGTTTGCCTAGGTAAACAATTTTGCGTAGTTCGTGAATGGTCCCAAAACCATAAAGTCGAATTCGATCAGGCCTTTCTGCACGAGAGGAAAGCTTTGGCTGATCTGCTTTACTTCATCGAGCGAAGCGCACTCAAAGACAGTGACGACTCCGGGCCGGTCCTGCAGCACATAGATTTCGCGAATAATGTTCTGTTCATAGAGTTCCCAGGCGCGGCTTGCCTCGTCTCGCATGAGTTCGCCAATCTGCTGCTGGCTGACGCCCAATCTCGCCCTCGCTATGCTAAGAATCTTCATTTTAAATTCGCTCTTCTGGTTAGGTTTCCTTTAGTTCACTGTCTTACCTCCTCCTTGTAACGTGCCTGATTCATACGGAACTCTCCCTCTTCAATTCTCTGGATGGGATAACGCGTTTCACCGACCCACTGTTGAGTGGCTTCGGCAATGCGTTTCCCATATCGCCGCGCAGTGAGTCTGTCGCCTTCCGTTGGCGCAGTGTCTGGAGATTCATCAGCGTTGCTTTGTCCCATCACGCCTATCCAACTGCCTAAGCGATTGAGGTCCTCTCGGCTCCCTCTGCTCCAGTTATTCGCGGGCGGGTCGCCAACGCCCACCCAGACCATCTGAAGCTGGAAGGCGCATATGGCTATTTGCACCAACGTCGATAACTTATCGCCGCTTTGTGAAGCGGAATTCGTAAACCCACCGGCGATCTTGTTCTTCCACGCCTGATTCAGGAACGGCTCGATGCCTTTCTCCAGAAAAGCTTTGAAGGTAGCACTCGCGGAGCCCATATAAGTCGGACAGCCAAACACGATCGCGTCTGAATCGCCGAGAGTGCTCATTATTGCGTCGTTCTTCCATCGACCCTCGTGAATGTCGGAAGGAACGATCTCGAGGAGGTGCACGGTAGTGCCGGACACGAGACGTGCTCCGTCAGCCAAGCTTTCAGCGAGGCGGCGAGTGTGTCCGTGTGTGGTGTGATAGACGACAGAGACGGCGGCCATCTGTGCTCTCCTTTAGACACTTAGTATCTAGGAGAGAGCGCATTTTTCAAGAAGGCACTCACATGTCAGTCGCTTACTTCGAGGTAAGCACGCGAAACGCATCCCAATTTGTGGTACGTCTACTTTCCGGCTGCGGAGTCGAGAAAACATCTCGTCCTAGTGAATGTGCAGGTTCCGTATCTGGTACGGCATATTCATTCGATAATTGCGGAGCGCATCGCGTTAAAAAAAGCCTTGGGGAACTCTGATCGAGAGCTGGGTGCCGCATGATGTGCGGGATCATATTTCATGTGCTTTTTTTGGCATTTTTTCGGCCAAGATCCCGGAGATAAAATCCAAATGTGGCAGCCAGAATAATGCCGGAAAGGATGTAAACGAAGATCCATTGCCGTGACGCCTCCCCGACGGTCAGGCCGAGCCGGCCGGACATCGCCATGTCCTTGGCGTCCCTTACCGTCACGAGGACCACGTATTTGCCCGGCTTGTCGAAGGTGGCCGGAAGCGTGATGACTCCCCGCGGATAGGTCTTCGGCGGCAGATAGGCCAGCGTGACCGGATCGAGATTTCCGTTCGCCGCCGTGGCATCGGTTTCGCCGCCCCTTACAATGCGAACCTCCGCCGTCATGTCCCGTAGTTCTTTCGAAGCCGAGCTAAGCGTAATCAAGGCGGGTCCGGGAGACGGGATGTCATTGCACGAATCCTCCGTTGCGCCGGCTTGATAGACCGACACTTGCATCTCGTGCATGCCGGCCATCAGCATGCAGCCCATGTCCATGTTCATATCCATGAGGCTGGAATTCTGGGCCTCCACCCGCGCGCCCAGCATAGTTCCCAAGATCAAGGCTGCCGCCAACCGGCCGATAGCAATCATAGGCCCTTTTCCTTCCAATTATTGGTCCGTCCCACGAAGCCGCGTTGTGCTGAATGCTGGGAGCTTAGCCAATCGCGCGATCACACTTGCTCGAACCGTGCAAGGACTTTCCCCGCGATCAAGCGGGCGAATGGGATTGCCGAGGTCGCGGCGGGTGAGGGCGCATTGCACACATGCAGCTGCCGCTCGGTTTCCGCGAACAGAAAATCATGCACCAGAGTGCCGTCGCGCAGCACCGCCTGGGCGCGTATGCCCGCCACTCCCGGTTCGAGATCGGCGAGCGACAGGCTCGGGCAGTATTTGCGGCATTGGGCGAGGTAGGCTTGCTTCCACAAGGAGTTTCGCATCTCGGCGACGCCCGCCGCGAGATGGGTTCCGATGACCTTCCAAAATCCCGGAAACGCCATGTAGTCGAGGACATCGCTAGGGTTGAAGGAGAATTTCCGATAGCCTTCCCGCGCAAACCCAAGCACCGCGTTGGGGCCGGCGATGACTCTCCCATCGATCGTCTTGGTGAGATGAATCCCAACAAAGGGAAGTTTTGGGTCTGGAATGGGATAAATCAGATGGTTGATCAACCCCGCCCGTGATTTTGGCAAGGTATAAAATTCGCCTCGAAACGGCACGATCCGGTGATCGATCTTAAGACCCGCCAATTTGGCGAGACGGTCGGACTGCAGTCCAGCGCAAACGATCAGCGCGCGCACGCGAAAACTTCGTTCTGGCGTTGAAATTTCGACAACATCTTTGTCTTCGCGAATGGCGATGACTTCGGCGCCGAGCAGCAAATCGGCTCCTTGCGCGGTTACGATGCGGGCAAACGCCGAGGCGACCATTCTGTAATCGACGATCCCCGTCGAAGGGATCAGGAGAGCGCCAATGCCGGTGATGTTGGGTTCAAGGCGCATAAGCCCGGCGCGATCAATTCGCGTGGCCTCGATGCCGTTTTGCTTGGCGCGTTCAAACAAGGCGTCCATATGGACGCCCTCGTGCGCGTTGGTGGCGACGAGCAGCTTGCCGCAGGTTTCGAATTTTATGCCTTGTTGCGCGCAGAAAGACGTTGTCGCGGCGGCGCCCTCGCGGCAAAGACGGGCCTTCAGGCTTCCCGGCGCATAATAGATGCCGGCGTGAATGACCCCGCTGTTGTGCCCGGTTTGGTGCCAGGCGACGCCGCGTTCTTTTTCGAGAACAATGATCGAGGAGCGAGGCCGCGCGCGCAAAATTTCGCGGGCCGCCGCCAAGCCGACGATCCCCGCGCCAACAATTGCAAAATCATACGTCACTTCTACAGAGCGGCTTTGGCCGCGCTCTCAAAAAGCTCGCGGAAATTTGCAAGTCCGGCGGGATCGATGTCCGAGATTGCCCAGTATTCGGTGCCGCCGGCGCGCCAGACCTGAACGGAATAGCCGTCAATGACAAACGCCCGGGGCGGGGGCGAGCCCCGCGCTGGCACGGCGGTGAGGCTGATGAAGTGCTCCTTGTGCCGATAGACCAGCACAGGCGCGGGCGCGCCGGCGACGATATCGATCCTGCCTCCGGCAAGCGGAAAGCCTTGAGGCCCTAAATCGACCACTTTTGGGGCAAGCGCGAAGCGCGTCGCGAACCAGGGTTTGATGGTGTGACGATCGGACGACGCGATATCGAAAGGCTGGCCAGACAAAAGACCGCGTTTGTGATCGGCGATGAGCGCGGGGCCAAGATTGGTGTCTTGGATCGCCGGGCGCAGCGCAAGCCAAGTCGACGCGCTGCCGAGCCCCGCCGCGAGGATGGCCGATGCCGCCATGGCCCGCCAAGGCGGGGCCGCCGGGCGAACCGCCGCGGACGGCGCGGCCATTGCGGCGATGCGTTGGCGCAGGGCCGGCGGCGCCACCGGCTTGACGAGTTCCCGGCGCATGACTTCGCGAAGGGTTTTCAGGCGGCCGTATTCGGCAGCAAGGGAAGCATTCGCGGCCAACCGATTTTCGAAATCGAGCATGCCGGCGGCATCGAGTTCGCCGTCGAGCGCTGCCTGGGTGAGAATCGTTTCGTTGCTTGTGCTCATTGTGCCTCTGGCCTCCCCAAGACCGCCATGAGGAGACCGCGCGCGCGGGCGAGGCGCGACATCACTGTGCCCAAGGGCACGCCGGTAATTTCGGCGATCTCGCGGTAGCTCAATCCATTAATGTCGCGCAGCACGAGGGTTTCCTTAAAGGGCAGCGGCAAGGCATCGATCGCCCGCTCAATCGCCGCGGCGTCGGCCTTGGCGATCAACGCTTCTTCCGGCGTCGGCCCTTCGCTAGTTGGCGCCAGGGCTTCGATGTCCTCGGTTACCACTAACGCTTTCGGCCTGTTGCGCGCGAGCCAAGTGAAGGCCGTGTTTCGCGTGATCGCGAGAAGCCAGGCGCGGGCGTTGCCGCCGGCATAATGATCGAGCCCTCGCAGAGCCCGCAAGCAGGCTTCCTGGACAATATCCTCCGCGTCGGTGCCGTTGCCGGTAAGCCAGCGGGCCAGCGCGTAGGCGTCGTCGAGGTGGGGCATGACCACTGCCGTAAAATGTTCATCCGAGGGTGTCTTCGTCAAGAGGAGAACCTATTTCGCGGTCCGGGCTTCCAGAGCATGTCCCGAAAAAGTTGCGCGACTTTTTCGAGTTTGACATGCTTCAACTCTTTGAGTTTGGCGTTTCCTTCTCGATCAACTGCTTCCATATGATCGGAAGCGCTCTAGTGTAGCGCGGATGCAGGTGGCGTGTCACGCCCACGCGCCGCGCCGGTGAACGCGCAATCGGCATCTCCGCGAGCGTTAGTTGCAATTGCTGCAGATGTTTTGCTCGACGCGGTCGTTTTGTTGTTCGATCCGCCGGTCGAGGTCCGTGGTGGCGGCGCCTTGAGACTCGCCCGGATGGGCGACGGTCTCTCCCGTCGGAGTCAAATAGTTTTCGTTCAACAGTCCGGTATTCTTCCGCCGGGAGGCAGCGCCAGCGGTGTAGGAAGCAGTGTCGCCAACCTGGCCGTTGCCCTCGCGCCTGGCGCCGGCAAAGGCCGTGTCAGAGAGGAAAAGGGTGTAGGTGCAAAGCGCAATCTTTAGAGAACCGAAAAAGGCGATCCTGAGAGAACCGAGAAATGCGAGCTTGAGAGCGTCCATTGTCAGTCTCCTTTGTCGCAGCCCGCGGGTAAGATAGGCTTTTCCATCGCAGCCGCGCCGTTGTGCCATTGTTTGCGCTCTTTCGCGTACTCAGCAAACATCTGGCCATCAACAGTGCCAGTACCAAGCACATACCAAACGGTGTCACCGACGACCGGATCGGGCATACCAACGACATCGAAGTGAACGTCTGGTCCATAGAGCTGGGCAAGCTCGCTCGCGTAGTTTTCCGCATTCCGTCGCGTGAGATATTCAGCGATCATGATGTTGCCTCCCTTTGCTGCAGAGGAGACTTGCCGGCGCGCCTATTTATTCCCGGTGCCTTGCGAATTTCTCGCGGCCGCTGGTCAACCTATTTTACTATAGCTAATGCCGTAAATAGCAACGGTGCTGCGACTAAGAACACTAGTGCGTTGAAGATCGCGAGGGTTATCCAAGTTGAGCGCGGCATAGTTTCCTCCATTTGCTGCTTCGCCCTCGTTCAGGGCCGCATTCTTGAGACACCCTGCGGCTGCTTGAAAGGACCGAAGCGGCGCAAGGTTTATTCCCGAAAAGATCGGGGAGTGAACAAGGGTTCGCGGAATGGGCTCAAGCGTAACGGACGCAATGTTGGTGTCCGGCGAGGCAGTGTCATCGGTACGCCGGTTGCTCGAAGTCGAAACTTGAGGTAGGCTCGCCCTGTTTCGTTTGACGAAAAGCTTCGACTCATCAGGTTGTTGCTAAGCTTTTTGGCGCGACCGAACCGGTTGCTGCTCGGGGCGGAGAATGATAACGCGGCCTTACTAATTGCGACTCATTCCGTGCGAATGACAGCACTCGCAATCTCGCTTTTGGGCTCGGCCGAAGCATTTTCGAACAACGGAATGGGCGGATCGAAGGAAAGAAACGCGTGGTCGCCGGACAATTTGCGCTCGTCACCGCCGCCCTATTCACCGGCGCCGCTGTCTACGTCAACGTGGCGGAACAGCCTGCCCGCCTCGCGCTTGACGACCGCGCCCTCCTCGTCGAATGGAAACCCGCGTATCAGCGCGGCTTTGCGATGCAAGCCCCCCTGGCGATCATCGGCTTTCTCCTTGGTATCATTGCGGCGCGCTCCGCGATGGATTGGCGTTGGCTCGCTGGAGCCTTGCTGCTGCTTGCCAATTGGCCTTTCACGCTCATTGTCATCATGCCAACGAACAAACTGCTTACGGCAATCGAACCGCACAGGGCCGGCCCCAGCAGCCGCGAACTGATCGAAAAATGGGGAAGATTGCACGCCGTGCGGAGCGCGCTGGGGGCAGCTGCGACCACACTCTTTCTCTGGGCTTCGCTGCAATAGTCCGGGCGAGTTCTTCGGCCGCCGCAACCGGCGCGAATGGATTCGAGCCGCGGTCACGCCAAGGTGATTTCGACCGGCACGTGATCCGAGGGTCTTTCCTCGCCGCGCCTTTCCTTGTCGATGGCAACCTCGACCAGCCGGTCCGCCGCGCGCGGCGAAAGCAAGTGATGATCGATGCGGATGCCTTTGTTGCGTTGCCAGGCGCCCGCCTGGTAATCCCAGAACGTGTAAAGCGAGTCGTCCGTCGTTGCGCGCAGGGCGTCGATCAGTCCGAGGTTGAGAAGTGATCGAAAGCGCGCCCGGGTGTCGGGCAAAAAAAGCGCGTCGCCCTCCCAGGCGGCGGGATCGGTGCAGTCGCGGGGGGTTGGAATCACATTGTAGTCGCCAGCGAGCACGAGCGTCTCCTCCAGCGCCAACAGATCCTTTGCATGCGCGATGAGGCGATCCATGAAGGCGAGCTTGTAGCTATATTTCTCCGTTTGCGGTGGATTGCCGTTCGGCAGATAGATCGAGGCGACGCGGACAATGCCCTCGCCGTTTGGGACGACCGCCTCGATATAGCGCGCCTGCTCGTCGCCGGGATCGCCAGGAAGCCCGCGCGCGGCTTCGATCGGCACCTTGGCGAGAATCGCGACGCCATTAAAGCCCTTTTGCCCATGCACGGCGGCATTATAGCCTTCCGCCTCGACTTCTATATATGGAAACGCCGCCTCGACGCATTTTAGCTCCTGAAGGCATAGGACATCGGGTTTTGCCTCGCGCAAATAGCGCACGAGATGTTCGGTCCTCTGGCGCACGGAATTGACGTTCCAAGTCGCGATTTTCACGCCGATACTCCTCATTTCCCCTGTTCACCCGCGCGGGGACACGCCGATTGAAGCCGCGCCGCGTGAGGAAGGCGCGGGGCGCCGCGCAGGGCGTTCTTGCATGAGGCGCGGCAGGGTCCCGTGCGTGAGAACGCCTTCGCGCATGAGCGCGCGCCGCAACGGGCCGATCGTCGAGAACGCAAAAAGTCCGGCGCCGCGCAAAAAATCGACCGGAAAAAGATTCGAAAGCAGCGAGCGATTGAGGATGTCGACGCCGTTCGTGCGGATGAAAATATCGCTCCGGCGCGCGCTTTCATAGGTTTTCAGCGTCCGCATGGACCCGATGTCGGCGCCAAGCGCGCGCGCGTCGTCCAAAACTTCGGCAAGTGCCGCGCTGTCGCGCAGACTAAGGTTTAGGCCTTGCGCGGCGAGCGGCGGAAAGATGTGCGCGGCTTCGCCGATGAGCGCGATGCGATTGCCAACAAGAGTATTGGCGCTCATCCCCGCCATGGGGAAAAAGCCGCCTGGCCCATCGATCTCGATTTTGCCCAAAAGAGAATCGACTTGATCCTCGATCTCGTGCGCCAGCTCGGAGTTCGAAAGCGCGCGACGGCGCTCCGCCGCCTCGGGGGACATCAGCCAGACGAGGCTCGAACGATTTGGCTTACCTTCGGCCGCGCGCAGCGGAACCAGCGTGCAGGGACCCGACCGTGTGTGAAACTCCGTCGAGATATTCCGGTGCGGCTTTGGGTGCGAAAGGAGAGCGGTGAAGGCAATTTGCGGATAGGTCCAGGTGCGGGTGCCGATCCCGGCCTTGGCTCGCGCGGGTGACATGCGCCCGTCGGCGGCGGCGGCGAGCTTTGCCGTGACGCGCTGCCCGTCGGCGAGCGTGGCGCGGACCGCATGCTCGCCAAAGCCTATGTCGTCGATCATGCCTTCGTGCAGAACGAGGTTTTTGGTCGCGGCTGCAATTTCGGCAAGGCCTTCGACCAGGACATTGTTCTCGATATTCTCGCCAAAGGCGGAAAGGCCAATCTCGCTCGCGGCGAAAGACACCGAAGGGACCGGAAACCGCGCTCCGGTGACGTCGATCATGGTAATCCTTGCAAGCGGCGCGGTCTTGCCGCGAAAATGCGGCCATACGCCAAGCGCCTCATAAAACCGCAGCGAGGCTTCAAAGAGCGCGACGGTCCGCCCGTTGGCGCGCGTATCGACATGGCCAACGCAGACAACCGAAAATCCCGCCTGCGCGAGGGCGATCGCGGCGGAAAGGCCAGCGGCCCCAGCGCCGGCAACGAGAATATCGGCATGCGTGTCAGCAGTTGCGAGGGACATGGTCCACCTTTGCCAGCCTTTTTAGTCCGGCGCCGAGCTTTTGGCGAGTTGGCGGCATGGGATTTTCACCGGACGCTTTTTCCGCGCGACGAGCGATCGTGAGGGCGCCATTAAGCCGGATGGTGGGTAGTGTCTCAGTTTGAATTTCAGCAATGGGTGGTGAGCGGTCATTTGTCCTCGCTGAATTGGCTTGAGTGCGCCAGAAACGGATCTCCTACGAGCGGAAATTGAGCGCCCAATGTTGCGGCCTCCGACAGCACCTTACGTTAACCTGCGGCCCGCCGACGCTCTCGACGCTCAGGTTGTAATCTTCCCCAGTCGGCTTTTTGCCTCATTCCGTTTCTCGTCTACGATGCGTACGGCTTCTTCAGCTGCTTGAATATCGACGTGAGGCTTCAATGAGTTGAGCTTTTTTGCGCGTTCAACTGCTGGATCACGAGGATTCTTCTTAGTGACGTAATATGCGGTCGCCACCTTTTCCAAGTACCTCACATCACTCGCCCCGAACCATTCGGCTAGAAAGCTCATTATTGGGATATACTTTCGAATGTTTTCCTCATTGAACTTGTAGACGCGCTCTCCGAAGGATGTCGGGGCAACGCTTGGACCATAACCCTCTCTAGGAAATTGAAATTCAAGGATATTCGCGGCACGCATTGCGGTCAATTCATTATTGAGTTCGAAGGAATACGGCCCATGTTTGTAGATTACGAACTTGTAGCCAAAGTTTGACTCGGACAGGTCCTGCAAGATGTAGATAGCCTTCTGAAGGTGCGTCTCTCCGCACCAACTTCCTCGGGAACGTAGCCACCTTGCAAGGTCGACCACGAGTGCACATCGGCAACTGTAAGAGACACGTTCCATAATCTGCTCCTATTCAAGACATAGCAGGGAATTTTTGTTTTGATCTCGCCACACGATCGCTTCGGTAAGAATGGACTTGTCGCAGTAGACGTTATCGACGCCAATTTCAGGCATGCGCGCGAGTACCTGGGAAAGGCGCAGGGACGACTCGATCCTTCTGTCGAACATCAGCACTGGAAAGATGGGAGCCGCCGTCTTGGGTGAAATGTTGTCGTATCGAATATGGTCCAGACCAAACTGCGCTTCTGCCGCTTGAGCTACAACCTTACCTGGGATCAATTTTCCCCCTTGCGTGTCGGATGGCGCAGCCTCGTAGAAAAGTCGAAAATGCTCCCGACATTGAATTCGGCGAGCTAGTTCGTGCTGAGAGGATTGTTGATTTTCATAGGCATTACGAATGGCCCCGAGAACCTCAACATCTGAGGTATTCAGATATTTGTTGAGCTCCGTCGAAAATTTTCCCCCCGCGAGCCATTTGATCAGGAAGTCCTTCAGATGGATATCGTACACACGTCGGATGTGATGAAGGTAAACCTGCTTGTACATGAAGTGTCTGGCGATCATCAGTCCTACTGACGACTCGAGCCCGCCCGCTTCAAGGCCCAACGCCGGCTCGTCAGATTCTTCATACTTGGCCGGTAAAATGCGAAGTGTGTTGATCAGAGGATGATGGTCAAATTTGCCGTAGGCCACCCCTGCGTGGTAAGAATCGCGCAGTAAATAGTCCATTCTGTCTGCGCCAAGCGCATCCCCGATAATGATCTCGGCCAACACCGTTTCCCAAGTATCCAATTCAAGTGGCGCAGCCTTTTTCGGTCCGACCGCCAGCTTCACGATATGATCCGATCTTAGTGGCGGCGTCATCGCCTTCCATATCTCTTCCATCTCCCCGCTGTAGATAACATCTTTGGTGAGTTGCTCATGGTCATAACCTTCGGGCAAAAGCTCCTGCTCAGCGGCGTGGGAGAAAGGCAAGTGTCCGACATCGTGGCACAAGGCCGCCATGCGTAGGACAGATTTCCAATAACTGCGTGCTTGCGCGTCAGGAATAATGTCGCGAACGCTGTCGTGATTCACATTCTCGGGTGCGGTCACGATATCGAATATCCGCGAGGCGACATCCATCACTCCTAGCGAGTGCTCGAATCGCTTGTGAGTAGCGCCAGGGTAAACGAGATACGACAAAGCAAGCTGATGAATGTGGCGCAGCCGCTGAAACGGTCGAGAATCAATCACTTTCCGCTCTTCGGTTCTGACCGAAATGAAGGTGTGTATTGGGTCGCGAAACTCGTGACTATGTTTCATAGCGGCGTGAACTCGAATCGGGCAGCATGATAGTGGCCCTCGGCAATCTTGCACAAAATACCGACAGAACAAAAAGGGAACATACATGCGTAGAGGCAAGCTGTCAAATTATTATAACGCGGCGCTTTCGCCTTTAGAAACAATCGGCTAAACGCTGAGGCAGTGGCGAAAGAGCGGCAAGAGGCCGGAAAAAGCGTTGATGGCAGCGCAGCGGCAAGGAAATTTAGATCAAGGTCAGCTTTGGGTCGAAAGCAGTAATTCAAACTGAGACACTAACGGGCGTTGCCGAAAATGGCGCGAGGTGCAAGACTCCGCCCTAACAGCCATTCCCGAATGGTCCGGGCTGGCGTAATCTCGACAAAAGCCCGGATCGAGCCCGCCCAAGCGTGTCGAAGTTGAATGAGCCAATTCAATCTTTCGTTTTCCCTGCTTCTGCCCTGGCCGTTTTTGCTCGCTTCAAGGCGCCGCTGCACGCGCTCATCAGCGGCCATGAGGGCAAGCGCGCCCGTCGGGGCCTGTTTTGGTAGCCGCCCGCCATTGACTCAAGGTGGACATTAGGTCGAGCCTGTCGGTGATAAGGCCTCTGCCGATGGATAGATGTTCAGGCGTCAACGAGTGAACCATATCACGCTCGCCACCACCCCAATTGCTATCGCTGTTCCGAGCGTGAGAATGGCGGCGCGCTGGAACCACCGCCGACCTTCTGCAAAACTGTCCAATCTAAAGACAGCCGGCGCAAGATAAAGCAGCACCGACACCAAAAACAGCGCCCTCAGGAGTTGATCAACATCAGGCAATGAATTCATTTCCAGAGCGGCTTCAACTCCGCAGGACGACACAAGCACCACCTGCGCGGAGAATCTTTTCACAAAGTGCGTCAGCTGCCGCGCGCGAGCGCGCAGGCGCGCGGACCTGATAGTATGGAGCGAAGCCGCGGCTGGGCACGCGACCGCCGATGACCATGGGTTCGATCTTGCCAATAATAGCGGAATAGCTGGTCCGGGCGCGTGTGTAAGCGGCCAGCGCCGCCGCCTTCGAAAAACTGCCTGCAAGCTGGACGCCCCATGGCGCAAAGAGCGCCGAGGCGGCAACGGAGCGAGGTTCTGAGCGGCGAATGGCGGCTGTCGCTTGTAAACAGGATAGCGTCGAGGATATTGCGCTGTCGGTTATCGTTTCCGCCGCGGCGTCGCCGGTCCAGTCTTCGACCCGATGTCGCGTGATAGTCAGGACGTAGTCACGAGTCTCGGCCGGCAAATTGCCGTGGCCCGCGAGCCAGTTCGCAACCCGGGGAGGACCGGCATTGTAGGCGGCGGCGGCCAGTCCAAGGTTGCCGAAACGCTGCTTGAGGTCGGCGAGAAGTTCGGCGGATTTTGGTATTGCTTCTTCGGGATCGAACGGATTGGTAAGGCCACGCCCATCAGCCGTCTTCGGCATGAATTGCGCGATGCCTTGCGCGCCGGCTGAACTGATCGTGTTGGGTCGAAAGCTGCTTTCTTGCCATATCAGCCGGGTCAGGAACGCGACCGGCAGACTCTGAGCTCGGGCCGAGGTTTCGATAAGGCGGCAGACGGATATTTCGGTGGATTCAATCTTGCCTGTCGCTGCGCTTTCTGATCCTGCCAGCGCAGAGCTACCGCACAGCGCGAGCAAGCCCAGGGATCGAAGGATCGACCGCTCTAGCATTGAGACCTCTCAACATGCTTTCCATTATGCGAGAAGCTGTATTATATCTCCAAACATATCCTACGCTAAGCTCGTCGAACTATGGCGGCAAGACTGCCGGGTCGAAATGGTCAAATATCAGCCTGCTGCTGGCGCGACGCGGACCAGATTCGCAATGGTCCCACCCCGCTTTCCTGAACGTCGCGGCGCGGGGCCTATACATACGAGATTGAACCTGCAATAGTTCGAGGCTGAATGAGCCAGTTCAACCTCTCGTTTTCCCCGCTTCTGCCCTGGCCGGTTTTGCTCGGGATGGGGGTGGTCGCGCTCGGCCTCGCCGGCCTCAGCCTTTATGCCCGCGGAAGCGGGAGTTTTCTCCGCGCGCTTGGCCTTGGCTTGCTGCTCCTGGCGATGACCGGCCCTGCCCTCGTGCGCGAGGAGCGCAATCCCTTGAAAGAGGTCGTGGCAATTGTCGTCGATCAAAGCGGCAGCCAGACGATCGGCGAACGCTCCACCCAGACAGAAAAGGCCCGCGCGGGACTTGAGCAAAGCCTCAACGCGCTCGGCAATGTCGAGGTCCGTGTCATCGAGAGCGGCCGCACAGATAGCGAAGCCGACG
This sequence comes from Methylocella sp., assembly GCA_050728655.1. Classification (GTDB taxonomy): domain Bacteria; phylum Pseudomonadota; class Alphaproteobacteria; order Rhizobiales; family Beijerinckiaceae; genus Methylocapsa. Next base: position 4,270 of record JBOHJQ010000033.1, on the reverse strand, counting down.
GCACAAGGCTTTTTACGGCGTTGAACGCGGGGCTTGCGGACGTGCCGTTGGAACGCCTCGGCGGCGTCTTCATGATCACCGATGGGGTCGTCGACGATATTCCAGCGGACGTGAGCGCGCTCGGCTTCAAGGCGCCGCTGCACGCGCTCATAACCGGCCATGAGGGCGAGCGCGACCGGCGAATCGAGCTTCTGGAGGCGCCGCGCTTCGGGATTGTCGGCAAGGACCAAACCATCGAGTTGCAGGTCCTCGACACCGCGGACAAAGGCGATCCCGTCGCTCTCCAGGTTCGCCGCGACGGCAATCCTATCGCGACCATCGTCGCGACGCCGGGCGAACGCCTTCGGGTGCCGGTCAAAATCGAACATGGCGGCCCAAATGTCGTCGAGCTTGAGGTCGAGGCCTTGCCGGACGAGCTGACCGCGATCAACAACAAGGCGGCGCTGACGATCGAGGGCGTGCGCGACAAGTTGAAGGTGCTTCTCGTTTCGGGGGAACCGCACGCGGGCGAGCGCATGTGGCGCAATCTTCTCAAATCCGACGCGAATGTCGATCTCGTGCATTTCACGATTTTGCGACCGCCGGAAAAGCAGGATGGGACGCCGATCAACGAATTGTCGCTGATTGCGTTTCCGACCGCCGATCTCTTCGGCCGCAAGATCAAGGAATTCGACTTGATCGTCTTCGACCGCTATTCGAACCAGAGCATCCTGCCCTTGATTTATTTCGATAACATCGTCCGCTATGTCCGCGAAGGCGGCGCGCTGATGCTCGCGGCGGGTCCCGATTTCGCGCGCCCCGAAGGGCTCTATTACACGCCGTTGGGGCGAATCGCGCCGGCGCGCCCCGACGGCAGCCTGACCGAGCAGGCCTTCCGTGCCGCGATCACCGAAGATGGCGCCAAGCATCCGGTGACGCGCGGCTTGCCGGGCGCCGATCGGGTTCCGCCAGCGTGGAGCGAATGGTTCCGCCAAATCAATGCCGAGGTCATGCACGGCTCCAGCATTTTGTCCGGCGCCGCCGGAAAGCCTCTGCTCGTTCTTTCCCGCGAGGGCAAGGGCCGGGTGGCGCTCCTTCTCACCGATCAGATGTGGCTCTGGGCGCGCGGTTTCGAAGGCGGCGGCCCGCACCTCGATCTTTTGCGCAGGCTCGCGCATTGGCTGATGAAGGAGCCAGACCTGGAAGAGGAGGCCTTGCGCGCCAATGTGCGCGGGCACGCGATCGAAATCGAACGCCAGAGCCTGAAGGCCGATGTCCCGCCGGTCACTGTCGCCGCGCCGTCGGGCGTGCAAGAAAGTGTCGGCTTGACGCCGGCCGAGCCGGGCATCTCCCGCGCGATAGTGAATGCGGCGGACCTCGGTCTCTACCGTATAAGCGACGGAAATTTATCGGTTCTCGCCAATGTTGGGCCGGAAAATCCGCGCGAGTTCCAGGAAGTTGTCTCGACGCCGGACAAACTAAGGCCCCTTGCGGAAGCAACAGGAGGCACGGTGCGCCGGATTGGCAATGCTTACAACAGTGAGGTGTCTCTGCCACGTCTGGTCGCGATTGGGGAAAGTCCGGTCTATGGCGGCGCCGGTTATGCCGCGATCAGGCGCATTGGGGCGAGCGAAGTGAAGGGCGTGGGCGTGTTGCCGCTCGCGATCGGCTTTTTGGGCCTTGCCGCGCTGTTGGGGAGCATCACGGCGGCGTGGCTTTTTGAAGGGCGGAGAACCGCTAGACGAATTTAGTGAAATTGATGGACCGTGAACGTTAAATTCGGATCCGGACGCGTTTGCGACGCAGCTTGGCCCGCCGTGGACAACCGCCAGACTCCAGCCGCAATTGGTTGAAAGTCGGGGGCAACGTCAGCGCCCCAAATTCTTCTCCTTATCGACGAGCTTGTTGGCGGCGATCCAGGGCATCATCGCGCCCACTTCCTCGGTTTGGTCCGCGACCGCCTTTGCCACCGCGCGGCTTGCCCCCCGTTGACTGCGCTCAGGCTTGTCACACACGCCAATTCGAGCCAAGCTTACTCTCCAATTTCCGGTCATCTGTTGGAGAACGCCGGACTTAGCGCTGGCACGTCAGAGATTTTGCGTCCTCGCAGGAATCGCCGACGCATCGATCGTCGCGGAGGAACCCCACATGCAACCAATCGCCTTGCTTACAATTCCATTGCTAATAGCCAATCAAGCCGCCTTTGCTGGATCGGCCGACGGCAATTCCGCTTTGGCGCTCGCCGCTCTCGTCGCCGAGCATTCGCCTAGCGTTAACGCCATCGACAAGACTGTGCTCGCGAAATTCCTCAATGGTGATACAAACGTGCATTTTCCCCCCACCAAGAAAATCGCGGTTGCGGCCGCCGCGGTCACCTGCCGGGCGAGCGATGTGGACATCACCGGGCATCGCTGCGATCTAACGTTTGGCGCAAAAAAAGTCACGACGCACGGCAGGAAGGCGCATGAGCTCTACGCGACCCTCGCCGAGGTCGGCGTGCCGCCGGACGGCGCCGCAGGTTCGATCTTCGAGGGCGTGTCCAATCTCGACTGCGCAATCGATCCCGCCGAGGTGAAGCAAAAAGCCGGCGGCGGCGCGCATTGCACATATGCCCCGGCGAAGTGACGGTTAACCGCCGCCGGTGATGGCGACGAGTGACGCCATGAACACCGCAACGCGGCCGCCGCATCGGCCCGCGCTCACATCGAGGCTCTCGTCGAGCGCGTGCTCGTTGCAACCGAGCGAGCGGTGCCGCCAGAGGCGCGCCCAATACACTATATAGTAGAGCGCCCTGCCCTCGGTCCCGACCGGCTCGTCGGCAAGGGTGAGTCTAACCCAGCGCATGGCCCCCACCACTTTAAGCCGCGCCAACTCCAAGCCTCCGGGTTCAACTCGCCGGTTTCTCCATCAGACCCTCATAGATCAGTTGAAAGGCCTCGGGCGTAACGCTGATCTCGCCCCGGTAAGGATTATCCATTATGGCGATGAGGCAGAACATGGTGGAGGTGAAGATTGCGATGAGTCCCCCAAGCACCAAGTGTGCGGCGACGCCGATGTCGAACATCCAAACAAGGAACATGTTGATCTGGGCCCCCACGACCACCGTGTACCAGATGAAGGGCGGAATGCTGGTTTTCACGCTGTAGAGCCGTACTCTCCGGTGTTCGAGGAGATTGTTGTACTGGTGGAGCGCTTCGGCATGTAAGGCCTCTTGACCCTTGGTTTGCGGCTCGAAAGTGATGAGGCGAGCCTGAAAGGTGGTGATCCGCTCGGTTCCACCGGCCGGAACTATTCCCTCGCGCTGGAGGGGCCAGGCCTCCTCGATGACGTAACGCGTGTAGTCCCTTAGAAGGTCTTGCAGCTCGGTGCGATTGGGTTCGGGATAAGACGAAACGTCCCGATAGAGCGCTGCCAGCGAGGTCGCTTCCAAGGCCGCGGTTTTGTCCACGTCCGATAGGTTTTGGTATGTTGCTACCGCCAGCAGGCCGAGAAGTAGCCCGTAAATGACACTGAAGAACGAAAGAAAGTAGCTTACGATGTCGTTCCAGCCTCTCTGCTTGGGAAAGAACCGCATCAGCAGCGGGCAGACAAAGATGACGCCGAACCAGCTCACGCCGACGAATATGGCGGCGAGCAAGGCCGCGGCGGTCCACGTTGGTATATCGTAAATCCAGTAAAACATGCGGGCCGCCGGCTATCAGTGCTTGATCCCTACGGGTTGACGTTCGCGAACTGCGTCACCTTGTCAAGCTTGAGATTCCCCGGTATTGGCAAGATCGAACCTTGGCATGGGGCGCCTCGCCTAGAGCGCGGTCAATTTTGTGACGGATCATTTCTTATCGACAACCGCTTCCAGCGCCGCCTCGAAGCGGGCGATATTGCGCGGGTTGGCGCCGAAATCGTAAGGCCCCAAGCGCGACACCGAACGGATGTCGATGCGCGTCTGACCGGCGAGCGGCCTTAGCCTCACCGTGATATCGGAAGGAAGGCCGAGGATGAAGCTGGCGGCGATGGCATCGATATGGCCAAGCCCCGCGCGCCCCCCCGGCGGCCTCTTTTCGACGATCTTCCAGCCGTTTGCCGCCAGCGCAGCCAACGCGGCATCGAAGGCTTCCCGCGCGTCGAGATCGAGGAGGATCGGCTGGATCTGCGGATAGGCCTTGATCTGCGCCTTGCGTCGCGCGATCGCGACGCTTGGCGGAGTGCTATCGCCGCGCGCGGCCAAGGCCTCGTGCGAAAGGGAATAGCTCGGCGGATCGGCGATATCGGTCGAGATATCGGCAAGCCGCGG
>JBOHJQ010000032.1:0-34687 GCA_050728655.1 Methylocella sp. | reverse complement strand
AGCCTGCCGTTAACGCCGCCCGAATGGCTCGAATGGGGCAATCCGATCACCGACCCGACCGCCTTCGCGGTCATGCGCTCCTATTCCCCTTATGACCATGTCGAAGCCAAATTCTACCCGCCGATCCTGGCACTGGGCGGTCTTACCGATCCGCGGGTCACCTATTGGGAGCCTCTGAAATGGGTTGCTAAGCTTCGCGCCATGATGACGGGGGGCGGTCCAATCCTGCTCCTGACCAACATGGGCGCGGGCCATGGCGGCGCGCCGGGACGCTTCGATCATCTGGAAGAGGTGGCGCTGCAATATGCCTTCGCGCTTGCCTGCGTCGAAGGCGGGTTCGAGACCGGAAGTTGACCCGCCAGGGCTGACTTTAAACTTGTGCTTGCGATTCCATGAACGCCTTGAGTTCATCCATGGACTTAAAGTGCAACACCGCGTGTTGCGTCCGCGCCTCGATGGACCCATCGGCATACATCACGTAGGTGGTTCCTTCGGATTCGTAGCGTCCAACGATGGCGCTTCCCGCCTCGGTGGCAGAAGGAACGGCCGGCGGCGAAGGTTCGCGCGGTTCGGCTGCTGGCAGGGCTTCGGATACCAATGGCGGCGCGGGATCGCGGCTTGCGGGTTCTATCGCTTCGGGCGAAGGCTTCGCGCCTTCGTTTGACGCATCCAGCGCCGGCTCCGGCTCGATGCGATGGTTGTCGCCGAAGATCGCGTCGAACGAAGCCGTTGCTTCCGGCCAGGTCAGGCTCGGTCCGGCTTCCATCTCGGGCGCGCCTTGGTCGAAGTGCGCTTCCTGAAGCAGCGCCTCGATAGGCGGCTCGATAGCCTTGTCGTCGTCGAACAGTCCTGGTTCATCGTCCGCATTCCAAGCAGTTTCCGCGGGCGCCTCCACCGCGGCAGGGGAAGCGGGCCGCGTTTTCGCTTCGTCCTCGGCGTTGGCCGGCGCCACCTCGGCCGGCACGGCGAAGTCCGGTTCAGACGGCGGCTCCATTGCGGCTTGGGAAACTCTTGGAGCGTCGCGCGAAATGAGGGGGAGTTTTGGCAAGGCAAAATCAGAATCGGGCGTTCCCCTCGCGGTAGGCAACACTGTCCCACGCGACTTCAATAAGTTTCGTACGGGTGTGGGGTTGGGACGCGTTGGACGCTGCGGCCAGGTTCGCAGGCTGGCGGCGGGCGACATGGCTGGCGGAGGCGTCCCCGCTCCGGCCCCCGTCGAAGCCGCGGGGTTGAACGCAACCCCTGGACCTAGGCGCAACTCGCTGGCTTCATCGTTACCTAACTCACCTGGCAACGGCGTCAAACCCTTTCCGGCTTTAAGGAGAGCGTGCAAGTCGGAAAGACTCTGCAAGATAAACCCGAGCGCAATTGTCACGATCCCGCCAGACAGCGCCGTTGCGCCGGCGATGACGCCGGCCCAGCCGCGCTCGACCTGGATGATAGCATAGCTCGCGGAGATCGCGACGGCTCCGCAAAGCGAGAGAAGAGCTCCCAGAGCAAGAACCAAATAGCTCATTTTTTCCACCTTCGGCCCTCGACCACGGTCCGGCCGTTTACGAAATCATCCAACCAAATCCGATCGCTCCATTCGCGACCACTCCTGCCATTCCTGTTCCGGCACGCCCGGCTCCGCGGCAAAGCATAAGTGAAAATCCGGCCTGGCTAGCCGCTTGCCGCGCCAGACGGCGCCGTTTACTTATGCGGCTCCGCGGCCACGACGCAAAAGCCTCGCCCGGCGGCCAAAATCAAGGAGCCCCACATGTCATTTGCCCTGCCCGATCTTCCCTATCCCTACGAGGCGCTCCAGCCCTACCTTTCCAGGGAGACGCTCGAATTTCATCACGACAAGCATCACGCGGCCTATGTGACGAACGCCAATAATCTTTTGAAGGACAGCGGCCTCGAAAGCAAGTCCTTGGAAAAAATCGTCAAGGAAACCTACGGCAAAAATGTGCCGCTGTTCAATAATGCGGCGCAGCATTATAACCATTCGGAATATTGGAAATCAATCAAGCCAAATGGCGGCGGGAAAGTACCGGGCCGCCTCGAAAAAGCGCTCATCGCGACGTTTGGATCGGTCGAAAAGGCCAAGCAAGAATTGGTGCAGGCTGGCACGACGCAATTCGGGTCAGGTTGGGCTTGGCTTGCGGTCAAGAAGGGCAAAATCGCCGTCGTGAAGACGGGAAATGCCGAAAATCCGCTGCTCCAAGGGGCGGTGCCAATTTTAACGGTCGATGTCTGGGAGCACACCTATTACATCGATTACCGCAATCGCCGGCCGGATTATCTAAAGGCCTTTGTCGACAATCTCGTGAACTGGGACTATGTCGCGGAACGCTACGAAGCGGCTATCAAATAGGATGCTTGCCCGATTGCGCGGCGGAAAGATTGACACCTTGGCGTGAGTGTTGCGCATACGGGCGCGCGCTTTCATGGTTTCGGCGTCGGCAATCGTGCCTGCTCCCGGCGTGCCTTCTTGCTGCCACGGGGATGGGTTGGTTTCGACGACCCGTGCAGCGCCGCCGCTCGGCGCGCGAAACGGTTCGCACGCATTTCGAATTCCGAGACGGCGCGCCCGATATACGCCCGGCCATCATTTCCACGCGATCCCGAAGGCTGAGTTTGCACCGGCGATACCAACGCAAACGACACAAAGGATGATGATCTCCGGGTCGCCATGGCTGCGCTTGAAGAGTTCATCGATGTTCGGCATAGGAATTCACTTCCCTTAATGGTGTGTTCCCCGGCAATATGCTTCCCATCCGCCATGCGCGCCAGAGTCGGTCCCGGCGCTCGACAGAGCGCCCTGGCGGGCGCTAGGTTTTAATAGAGCACCGGCACGGGCCTTTCACCCAAATGAGCATTTCCGAAAACGTCATCGAAGCAATCGGAGCAACCCCTCTCATCAAACTGCGCCAAGCGTCGGAACTGACCGGCTGCACCATACTGGGCAAGGCGGAGTTCATGAACCCCGGCGGTTCGGTGAAGGACCGCGCGGCGCTTGCCATCGTCAATGACGCAATCGCGCGCGGAAACTTGCGGCCGGGCGGATTGATCGTCGAAGGTACGGCGGGCAATACCGGAATCGGTCTCGCGCTCGTCGCCAATGCCTTGGGCTACAAGACCGTGATCGTCATTCCCGACACCCAGAGCCAGGAGAAAAAGGACCTGCTTCGGCTGCAAGGCGCCGAGCTGATCGAGGTTCCGGCGGTCGCCTATTCCGATCCCAACAATTACGTAAAACTCTCCGGCCGCCTAGCCCTGCGGCTTGCCAAGGAGTATCCGGCCGGCGCGATCTGGGCCAATCAGTTCGACAATATCGCCAATCGCCAGGGCCATTTCGAAACCACCGGGCCCGAGATTTGGGCGCAAACGGAAGGCAAGGTCGATGGTTTCACTTGCTCCGTCGGCACTGGCGGAACGCTTGCCGGCGTCGCCATAGCGCTAAAGGCCAAGAGCCCCACTATCAAGATCGCGATTGCCGATCCCTTGGGGGCCGCCCTCTACTCCTATTACACAAGCGGCGAGCTGAAATCCGCCGGCTCTTCGATCACAGAAGGAATTGGCCAAAGCCGGATCACCGCCAATCTCAAGGACGCACCGGTCGATCTCGCCTACCAAATCTCCGATGCGGAAGCCTTGCCCATTCTGTTCGATCTCGCCGAGCATGAAGGCCTGCTGCTTGGCGGCTCGTCAGGCATCAATGTCGCGGGCGCGATCCGTCTCGCCACGGATCTTGGGCCCGGCCACACGGTCGTGACCATCCTTGCCGATTCCGGTGAGCGCTACCAATCGAAGCTCTTCAACCCAGAATTCCTGCGCTCGAAAAACCTGCCGGTACCGGGCTGGATGGAACGCAAGCCTTCGATTAAACCGGACTTCATTTGAATGGCCGCCACCTGAAATTAGCGATAATAGAGCTTGCAATGAGTGAAGACACCAAACGAAACGATGAAGAGCAAATCCGTGCGGTATTAGAAACTTGGGCGCACGCAACCCGACACGGGCGCCGCGATGAAATTCTCGCCAACCATGCACCTGACGTTGTTATTTTCGATGTATTGCCTCCGCTCCAGTATGAAGGGGCAGATGTCTACAGAAAGAGTTGGGATGAATGGCAACCTGAGACTGAAGGTCCTGGTCTATTTGAGATTCGCAACCTCAAGATCACTGTGGACAGCGACGTGGCTTTCGCGCATAGCTTCATTCAGTGCGGCGGGACATTGAAGAACGGAAAAACGTTCGAGGATTGGGTGCGTGCCACTTTTTGCCTGAGAAGGATAAACAGTAGTTGGGTGGTTACGCATCAGCACATATCCATGCCTATTCGACCGGGTGGGGACAACAGTTAATTGCGCGTGACGAAGCGGCGCATAAGGTCGCGTCCGCCGCCGTGCTATATTAGACGAGCGCGGCACGAGCGCGCTGTTCCGTAGCGCCGAGCACGAAGGCTTGCCGTTCGGCGGCTCGTCAGGCATCAATGTCGCGAGCGCGATCCGTCTCGCCAGGGATGTTGGGCCCGGCCACACGGTCGTGACCGTCCCCGCCGATTCCGGTGAGCGCTACCAATCGAAGCTCTTCAACCCGGAATTCCTGCGCGCGAAAAACCTGCTGGTTCCGGGATGGATGGAACGCAAGCCCTCGATCACGCCGGACTTCGTTTGAATGGCCCCAAACGAAATCAGCGGTAACAGGTCAGGCCTTGGCCTTGCCGGCGGCCGTTGCTTCCGGCACCTCGACCAGACGGCCGGTCTTCACATCAAAGTAATAGCCGTAAACCGGGATATGGCCAGGCACCAGCGGGTGCGAGCGGATACATTTGACGTCCACCACCACGCTCGCCGCAACGTCCTTGAACGCCAGCCAATTCACGTAATGGCCATGGACGCTGCCGGGGCCATGCCCATGATCGTGCCAGCCTTTTTCGTCGACCGTCGCGGTTTCCAGGCTCTGGTCGAGTAGCCTGCTCATGATCTCGTCGTCGAACGTCAGCATGCCGCAATCGGAATGATGCACGACAAACCATTCCCGCGTGCCAAGCAGCTTATAGGAAATCACCAGCGAGCGGATGGCATCGTCGCTGGCCCGCCCGCCGGCGTTGCGGATCACATGCGCGTCGCCTTCGGAGAGGCCGGCATATTTGGCGGGGTCGAGACGCGCGTCCATGCAGGTAAGGATGGCGAATCGCCGCGCCGGCGGCATTGCCAATTGCGATTTGGCGCCGAAACTCGCGGCGTAGGCCTCGTTGGCCTTCAGAACTTCGGACAAAACCGGCATGCGTAACCTCCCATAAAGCGACCCGCCAAATTAACTTTAGCTGAACTGGCTTTAGACGGTTTGCCGCCCTCGTCAAAGTCCGGATCGAGACCCTCACGCACTTTTGATCCGCCGTGACCCAGGGCTTAGGCGGGCAGGCTGCCGCCTCGGAATAATGCCCGCGAGTGCCAACAAGGAGCGCCAAGATCTTTGGTTCCGCATCATTTTTCTCGCTGTTTCGTAAACCGGCCGCTTGCATGGAATGAAATGGCGAAGCAGACGGAGACAGCCCAGATCCGCCTATGCTCATGCGCATGGAAATTTGAATTGATTCAGTTTATCCTTTGTGAAGCGCGGAACTGGAAGCCGCACCTGCCGCGAAACGCCGCGTGAAGCGTGAGGCACGGGCATGACAGCAACCTCTCAAAATTCCTTCTTCGTTTCGACCACGTGGCTTGCGGAAAACTTAAGCGCGCCCGATGTCGCGATCATCGACGGAACGTTTTTCCTGCCCGACGAAAAACGCGACGCCAAGGCGGAATATCTCGACGGGCATATTCCCGGCGCGGTCTTCTTCGACATCGATGCGATCGCCGATCATGCGACGAGTTTGCCGCATATGCTGCCACACCCCGAAAACTTTGCCGAGGCGATGGAGAAGCTTGGCCTTGGCGACGGCATGCGCTTCGTCGTCTATGACGCCTCCGCCTTGCAAGGGGGAGCCCGCGTCTGGTGGACCATGCGAGTCTTCGGCGCGCGGGACGTAAGAATCCTTGCGGGCGGTTTGCCGCGATGGCGGGCCGAGGGGCGCCCGCTCGAACAGGGACTCGTGCGGCGCTCACCCCAGCCCTTCACCGTGGATTTCGATAGCGTCGCTGTCGCTGATGCCGAACATGTCCTGAGGGCAAGCGAAGCCGGTTCGGCGCAGATTCTCGATGCGCGCGCGGCCGCGCGGTTCGAAGGCACGGCAGCCGAGCCGCGTCCCGGATTGCGCTCGGGCCATATTCCCGGCAGTCTCAATTTGCCTTGGCGCGCGGTGGTCGAGTCAGGCGAGATCAAACCAAAGGACGAAGTCAAGACCATCATGGCGGAGGCTGGGGTGGATGTTGAGCGCCCGGTGATCACCACCTGCGGCTCTGGCGTGACCGCCGCGATTCTCTTGCTTGCGCTGGCAAGCCTGGGGAAGACCGATGTCGCGCTTTATGATGGCTCCTGGGCGGAATGGGGTGCGCGCCCCGATCTGCCGGTGGCGCCAAACAATTGTTAATTTCCGTCCCCTCGCAGCGAATAGCCGGCAACGCCGTGTGCTGCCAACAGTGAAATAATTTGCCGCAGCAAAAAGGCTTGACGTGGCATAAGGCTGCGTTAGCATATGGGAAAGCACGAATGACTTGAAACCCTAGTATGCTTTCGAGCGTTCGTTGCCTAAGTGGAGCATCCGGCAGCCGCCGGATGTGGCGAGGTCCAACGCGGCATGCGCCAGCGTTTTCTCCAGGGATCGAGCCAGTTGGCCCTGAGAGGCTTCCACGCTTCCCCCTCCCTGCTTGGGGGCTACCCATCCCGTATTTCCGAAGCCGACCCGGCCTTCAGTTATGGTACCGGCGGGTGGGGCTAAGCACGGAAGGGGATGCAACCGTCTCGAGACATTAGGAGTGACACAAATGTGTGACTATTCGCTTGAAATGTACGCCTCCCGGCCTGCACGCGAGTCCGAGAAATATGTGACCACCCGCTTTCCTTCGGGAAGCATTGGCCTTGCCTCGCCTGGCGATTGCACGACGGCAGTCTGCGTTCAATACGATACCCATCTCAAGCTCGAAGGAATATCGAGCGATCTCCAAACGCGCCTCGGCGTCAGGGACGAGGAACAAGTCGTCTTCGCGCGGCTCGAACATGGCGCCTATCGCGATGGAATCAAATTCGGCAACGGTAAGGAAATCTCCCTCCAGCTTCTCGGCTCCGGCGTCGGTGCCAGACTGGTTGCAGCGGCGGACAAGCCGCAAAGCAGCCGCGAGCGGCGGGTCGTTCTCGAAACAGTGGATTAATAGGTCTCAGTAGAAACACGATAGGTTCCACCGCGTGGCATCGTCACGCGGTGGTTCTTTTTGTTCGCCCGCGCAACCCTCGCGCGGTTTTCCCAGCGCAACGTTGCCAGACGGAAAGCGCCACGTCACAGCGTCCCAGCGAAGTCCTTGATCGGTGTGCCGCGATGACGGCACCGGGCGGCGGACCAACCCCGGCCGCGGCACGACCAAAGCGCCGCTTGTAACAATGCTACACGTGAGTGCGCCTCGCGGGGAACGCGGTTCGCCCGCCGCCGGATTCGCCTTTGTTTTAGTAAAGGCGAGGCGGTGCCGGCGGTATCTTACAACTTCGCCGCCAAACCGCCCAGATTCCTGGCCCGCAATTTGCCTATTAGCTTAGCTCGCCAAGGGACAGCCATTTCGGTCTTCCGCCGGCGGCGCTCGGTTAGTTTTCCTTGGCGGTTTGGCTTGGCAGGTGCTATGAGCCGATTAAAGCGCCGCTTGCACGCTTTTTTTGGGGGTTACCTTGCCAATGCAACAAAAAAGTCCAAAAAAATGCCGATGAAGAAAATCGAAGCAATTATCAAACCGTTCAAGCTCGATGAAGTGAAAGATGCATTGCGCGAAGCGGGCGTTTCCGGGATCACCGTCACGGAAGTAAAAGGCTTCGGCCGGCAAAAAGGCCACACCGAGCTTTATCGGGGGGCAGAATACGTCGTCGATTTCCTGCCCAAGGTGAAAATCGAGGTGGTCGTTTCCAGCTCCAACGCGGTTGTCGCCGCCGACGCGATCCGGAAAGCCGCGCAAACGGGACGGATCGGGGACGGAAAAATATTCATCTCGGAGGTCGAAAACGCGATCCGCATTCGGACCGGGGAAACCGGAACGGACGCGATTTAATCCCCCGGATTGCCACGAAATCGTGCAAGCCAAATCGCCGCTCCCCGCCCAACCCGCTTAATTCCAAGAATTGAGCCAAGAATTGAGTCAAGAATAGAACCAAGAAGAGAGGGTAAGACATGAAGACCGCCAAGGATGTACTCAAGTCGATCAAGGACCATGACGTAAAATATGTCGATCTCCGCTTTACCGATCCGCGCGGCAAGTGGCAGCATGTCACTTTTGACGCGACGATCTTCGACGAGGATGTGTTTTCCGAAGGTTTGGGGTTCGACGGTTCTTCGATCGCCGGCTGGAGGGCGATCAATGAATCCGACATGACCCTGATGCCGGATCCGGCAACGGCGACGGTGGATCCTTTTTTCGCGGCGACCACGATGTCGATCATCTGCGACATTCTTGAACCCACGACTCGCGCGCCTTATAACCGCGATCCGCGCGGCATCGCCAAGAAGGCCGAAGCCTATGTGGCTTCCACAGGGATCGGCGATACCGCCTACTTCGGTCCCGAGGCGGAATTCTTCGTCTTCGACGACGTCCGGTTCAGTTGCGATCCTTATAACACCGGCTTCGTCCTCGATTCGATTGAATTTCCGTCGAACGCCGATACCTCCTACGAAGGCGGCAATCTCGGGCACCGGATGCGCACCAAGGGCGGCTATTTTCCCGTTCCGCCGCAAGATTCGGCGCAGGACATGCGTGGCGAAATGCTCGCCGCCATGGCGCAGATGGGCGCCAAGGTCGAAAAGCACCACCACGAGGTGGGTTCGGCGCAGCATGAGCTTGGCATGAAGTTCGGGCCGCTGACCACGATGGCCGATCACCTTCAGGTCTACAAATATTGCATCCACCAGGTGGCGCAAAGCTACGGCAAGACGGCGACCTTCATGCCGAAGCCGGTGTTCGGCGACAATGGTTCGGGAATGCATGTCCATCAATCGATCTGGAAAGCCGGCAAGCCGGTATTCGCCGGCAACAAATATTCGGATCTCAGCCAGGACTGTCTTTATTACATTGGCGGGATCATCAAGCATGCCCGGACGGTGAACGCATTCACCAACCCCACGACGAATTCCTACAAGCGGCTGGTGCCTGGATACGAGGCGCCGGTCCTCCTCGCCTATTCGGCGCGCAATCGCTCGGCCGCTTGTCGTATCCCCATGTACTCGCCCGACCCCAAGGCGAAGCGCGTCGAAGTGCGCTTCCCAGATCCGGCGGCCAACCCTTACCTCGCCTTTTCGGCGATGCTGATGGCCGGTCTCGACGGGATTCTGAACAAGACCGATCCGGGCCTGGCGATCGACAAGGATCTCTACGATCTGCCGCCAAAGGAACTAAAGAAAATCCCGACCGTCTGCGGCTCGCTGCGGGAAGCCCTCGTCAATCTCGACAAGGATCGCTCTTTCCTCAAGGCAGGCGGCGTTTTCGACGACGACGTGATCGACAGCTACATCGAATTGAAAATGGGCGAGGTGATGCGCTGCGAGATGACCCCGCACCCGGTCGAATTCGACATGTATTATTCGTTGTGAGCGTATCCCGAAGAAACTAATCGGGGGCGGCCAAATGGCCGCCCTTTTTTTCGGCCTCTCGCGCCAAGGGCATAATTTTCAGCCTCTCACGCCACGGGCGTACTGAAAAGAATTACCTCAAGCTGCCGCGCGTCACTTGTCCAGTTGCTTGGCTCCGCCCACCAGCGACACGAGTCAATCTTTTGTGATCGGCGGCCCAAAACTTTTTCGCCTCGCACACCGTATGCACCAAGCGGCACGTCCACGCACGAGTCGCTTCAGTAAGTCGAACTCCTCACGATTCGGGATCTGACAATTCGGCAGAAGGAACTCCTCACATGGATGCGAAAGACTCTAACAACAAGAATGACAAGTTGCTCAGCCGATCGATCGAAGGCGCTTGGTGAAAGGCGCCGGGTTTGCGGCCGCCGCGGGAGCGCTCGCCGTAGGGCTTCCAGGGCCGGCTCTTGCGGCGGTTACGGACGCCGATATCCTCAATTTTGCACTCAATCTAGAATACTTGGAGGCTGAATACTATCTGCGGGCTGTAACCGGGCGAGGGCTACCCAGCAACGACACCACGGGCCTTGGCACTCACGGAAAAGTCATCGGCGACAGCAAAGTGCCGTTCGAAAGCTCTGCCTTGCAGCAATATGCCCAAGAGATTGCGAGGGACGAGGAAGCGCATGTGTTATTCTTGCGCTCCGCGCTCGGCTCCTTGGCAGTTGCGGAACCCCAGATTGATCTGAAAACGAGCTTTGCGACATTGGCGAGAGCAGCCGGCATCATCGATGCGGATGACACCTTCGACCCCTTCCAAAGTCAGAGAAATTTTTTGCTCGGGGCGTTCATTTTCGAGGACGTCGGCGTGACGGCCTATCACGGCGCCGCGCCGCTACTCAGCAACAAGGCCTATCTCTCCGCCGCTGCCGGCGTCCTCGCGGTCGAGGCCTATCACGCGAGTCTAGTCCGCACGCTTCTTTTCCAACGCGAATTGTTCGAACCGGTTCAGAAGATTTCGAATCTGCGCGCAAAGTTGTCGGGCGCGAACGATGACCAGGGCATCTTGCTGAACGGCGTCGCCAATATCGTTCCCGCCGACCAGAATGCTATCGCGTTCAGCCGCACGACGTCTCAGGTTCTCAATATCGTCTATGGCGGCGTCAATCCCGACTTTGGCTTGTTCTTCCCTAATGGAGTAAACGGCGCGACAAATAGCGTAAGTTAGCAATCTCAAGACGTGAATCGGTTCGCGATGGAAGCGGGCTCATGCCAGCGGATCGTTCGGTCCTGTTTTGAGTCGAGCGCGGATTTGGGTGGCCGGCTTGAGGCCATCGCCTCGGGCGACCGGAAGGCTTCTTGGATCCTTTACGGCAAATCCGCGCTCGGACGTCATAATAGAGAAAGAACTCATATGGACGCGGGCGCGGGCGCGAGGCGTCGAAGGCGCTCAGCACCCCTTGCTGGCGGCGGGAGCGCCCGCCTCGCGGCAATCGGCATGATCGATTCGCCGGGGCGGTCCCGCAGCGATACCGGCTCGCAGGCATTTAGGCGCGCGTGAAACTTTTCCGCTTCGGTTCCCGTAAAGACCGGCATACCGGACGATTAATCCGGCAATCTTTAAAGGAGCACATCATGAAATTCCATCGCAACACGCTCGCCGCCACGGTTTTCCTGGCCGCCGTCGGCGCCTCTTGCATCGCTTCCGCCGAAATGACCAAGATGGTCGGCGGCGCGGCCATGTATCCGAGCAGGAATATCATTCAGAATGCCGTCCACTCGAAGGATAACACGACGCTCGTCGCGGCGGTCAAGGCGGCGGGCCTCGTTGACACCTTGCAAGGACCCGGTCCTTTCACCGTTTTTGCGCCGACCAACGCCGCTTTCGCCCAGCTTCCGGCGGGCACCGTCGATACATTGCTAAAGCCCGAGAACAAAGGTCAGCTCACAACCGTGCTCACCTATCACGTGGTGCCGGGCCGCTTGACCACCGCCGATCTTAGGAAAGCCGTCGAGGAGGGCGGCGGACAGGCAACATTCAACACGGTGCAGGGCGAGCCGCTGAGGATTACGGAAAAAGGCCGGGCCTTCTATATTTTTGACTCCAAGGGCCACGCCGCTCGCATCACCATCGCCGATATTCTGCAATCGAACGGCGTCATCCATGTCATCAACAAGGTTTTGATGCCCTAAACATTTCGATACCGGCGTTCGTCGCAAGGAAGCCACGGGTCGCGCTACGCGCGCCCGTGGACTTAACGCGCGTCAAGCGGATCAACCTGTTTTCTTCACCGTCTTGGCCAAAGCTTCTCGTAGACCGGGGCTGGCTGGGAGGGTTTCCAGGGCAAGACAGCCGTTGTTATCATAGAAGGCGAATCCCGAGAGCGGCCAGACGGGGGTCGGCGTGACCTTGTTGTTTTCATCCAGGAAAGTAAACTGCGATGTTCTTGCGACATTGTCCGCCTTGTCGTTGGAGATCCAGTCGCCTTGGACGAGACCTGCATCCGTCACCTTGGCCGGCCGAATGCTCAAGGAAACGCGATTCGCTTCCACAACTCGGAACCCCAGGCCCGTCACGACACAATCGGAGGGAACCACCATTTCTGTAAGGTCGACAAGGTTTACGGCCGACCAATCCACGACGGTGGGTTCATTAAGGAAGAGTAGGTTGCCTATCCAGGTGACCTGAGGGGCCTCTTCAAAGAGAAGGGCTTTAATTTCCGCCACGGCGATAGAAACAATGTTTACTTGAACGTTGTCCCTCGAATGCAGCCTAGACTCACAAGAATCAAGCGTGATGCCCACGATGCACTTCCCCGGAGGAGCTTGCATCTCTATCACGACGAACGAAGGAACATAAGGCATCCATTCGGTAAAACGTGGGGCTACGGGGTTTAGAGGGGCGTGGTATTCGGGGGAACAGTTCTTGACGACTTCGGCGAAAGTCCCCTTTTGATCGCTGTAGCGCGCCTTCATTTGAGCGATGACGTCTTCCTGGTCTTTGGTGGAACCATTCCAGACCAGAGCGTTCAGCAGAGCGGCATAGCCATGCGACTGCATCTCGACGAGTGTGCGCAGGTAGCTGAGCACCAGGAAGAGAGTGCTGGTGCTCTTGGGCTGAGCTCTGATCTTATCCGCGAAGATTGCAAGGAGTGGTTGGGTACCAAGGGAGGGATTGCCCATAATGGCGCCGTGGATTGCGGACAGGGCGAAACGCAGTCCGCCAGCACCCGCCGCCAGATCCTCCGCCAGTACGGCGCTGATCCATTTTTGTCGATCGGAATCAGAACCCGACGCGACGCGGGTCATTTCTTCAAAGAGGAACTGCACGCGCTCCACCGGCTCCGCAATCTCTGTGACGACGGCGTTCCAATTGACGGCGGCCAAAATCTCCTTGAGGCCGGCCTCGATGACTTTCTCGCCTGCAAGGATGTTTTCCAGCTCTCCGCGAGCCCAACCGATGTAGGCTTTGACATCGTCCATATCGAGATTTAGCTGCTTAAGCTCGTCTTTGATTTCCTGCGCGGAGGTCTTCGCCACTTCCCCGCGAGCAGTCCCGTTGATGAAGTTCGCAAGGCCGAGAGCGATGCCAATACCGGCGAGGATCATTGCTGCGATGGGATCCATGGTTTCATAGTCCTCTGCGAGTTGGGTATGGGATAGGTGTCAGGAACCGAGTGAGGTGGCCCGGGTTGCCTGAACTTAAATTCCGTGTCGATAAGTGAAGCGTCTGCCGGAGTTAGGCTGCCATGCGGATGGGCAGTGGTTCAACGTAGACGCGATCGGGCGTGCTGCTGTCAAGGTTCGAATGCAGTCGTCGGGTTGAAACACGCGAACACGACCTGCGTGACGCCGAAGCGGCGCGTTTCGCAGGAAATAAAACCTTCCGGCAAACCCACGTCCGCCCCCGCGCGTTCCTCGATGACCACGAGCGCGTCCTTGCCGAGCCAGCCTCCGTCGCGCAAGGCTTTGAGCGTTGCCGGGACGAGACCCCTGCCATAGGGCGGATCGAGAAAGGCAAGACTGAAACTTTCTCCCTCGGCTGCGGCGCCGAGCTTGCGCGCGTCGCGCCGAAGGATGCGGGCCGTGCCGCCGAGATCGAGAGCCGCGAAATTGGCGCGCATGATCGCGCATGCGTGCGCGCTCTGATCCACCAGCAATGCGAACGCCGCGCCGCGCGACAGCGCCTCAATCGCCATGGCGCCGGTGCCGGCAAATAGGTCGATGACACCGGCGCCGGCGGCGGGATTGCGATAGGAATGTGCGAGAATATTGAAAACTGTCTCGCGCAAGCGGTCCGAGGTCGGCCGGATCGCGTCCGAACCTGGGCTTGTCAACGCCCGGCCCTTCAACGTGCCGCCAACAATGCGCATGGTGCATCACGATTTGCCGCGGGGGCGCCGTTCTGGGGGTCCGCCGTGCCGGCCCCCGCCAGGTGGTTTGGCATCGCCCGCCGGTCTGCCACCGCCTGGCCGTTCATGGGGTCTTGGCGAGGAAGGACCATTGGAACGCTTTTGCGCTTGGTCGCGGCCCCGTGGCGCGCGGCTTTTCGGGTTTGCCCCCGTGCGCCGCCCGTCTTCTTCCTCGAATTTCCGGTATGGCTGCGCGAGACGTTGCACCCGATCGCTATTGCCATTGTGAGTACCGGGAGCCGAGGTTTTTTGTGCCCTGGGAGACTTTTGCCAGCGTTCCTGCCTGGTTTTTTGAACCGCGCCCTCCGTCGTGCGTTCTCTTGTTGGCTTGGCGCTTGCCGCTGGCCCGCTGGCGGGCCGCGCGGGGCGTTCGCTGGAGTCATGGTGGTCCCGGCGCCCGGCGTCGAAGCGGCGTCCATTGCGCGTGTCCGGAGGCTTACGCTTGTCCTGGCGCTTGTTCTCGTTCTTGGCGGACACGAGCCGTTCGACATAAACCGTCCGTCCGCCGCGATCGGCCGTCTCGCGACGCTCGATCCGTTTGCGCTGCTTTGGCGGCTCGCCATATTCGGCGCGCAACGCGGAAACATGTTTACGCGCGCGGGGTGGCGGTTTAACTTTCGCCTCGACTCTTGCTTCGGGTTGGCGATCGTTTCCCCGCGGTCTCGCCGCGCGTGGACTTCGTGTCCAAAGCGGCGCCTTCCCGTGATCGCGGCTAGGACCGGGGCTGCTCCTTTGCTGCCGCGCGTTCGAAACATCGACACCTTCCGCCGCTTCGTTTTCGGCGTGAAGCGGGCTCGCAAAATCCGCGCCCGCGGCCTTGGCGAGCATGGGTCCGAGCTGATCGCGCAGGACGCGCGTGCGCACCTCTTCGACCGCGCCCTCGGCGAGCGGTCCTAGCTGGAACGGTCCGAAGGAAAGCCTGATCAGGCGGTTGACTTGCAGCCCGATATGTTCGAGCACGCGCTTGATCTCGCGGTTCTTGCCTTCGCGCAACGCCATCGTTAGCCAGCTGTTGGCTCCCTGCGCGCGATCGAGGGTCGCCTCGATGTCGGCATAACTCTCGCCATCGAGCGTAAGGCCGTCGCGGAGCTGATCGAGAATGGCTTGATCCGTTGCGCCCTTCGCACGGACGCGGTAACGCCTGACCCAGCCGGTCGCGGGCAGTTCGAGGACCCGCGCGAGCCCCCCATCATTGGTGAGCAGCAACAGCCCTTCGCTGTTGATGTCGAGCCGGCCGATGCTGACCACGCGCGGGCCATCCGGCCAATGTTGCCGCAGATAATCGAAGATCGTCGGCCGGCCCTGCGGATCGCGCGCGGTCGAAACAAGACCGCGCGGCTTATGAAACATGAAGAGCCGGGTGCGGGCGCGATGGGCAAGCGGCGCGCCGTCGATGGTGATCTTGTCGTCGCGCCGGACCTTGACTGCCGGGTTCCGCATGACCGCGCCGTTCAAGCCGACGCGGCCTTCGCCGATCCAAGTTTCCGCCTCGCGGCGGGAGCAGAGCCCAGCCCGTGCGATAACCTTGGCGATGCGTTCTCCCGCATGTTCCACGCCCGATTGGGCCGTTTGAGCAAAGGTTGGCCGCCGGTTGTTGGGGTTGCCCTGGACGGTCGTGGGGCTTGCCGCCGGGGCAAAGCCTTGCGGCTGCGTAACCGCGGATGCCTTGCCGGCGCTAGCTGTGCGCCGCTTTTTGGGGCGATTTTGCCGTGCCTTCGCCTCTGCCGGCAAGCGTGCCGCGGGGCGCCGGCCACGATAGTTCTTGCCCGGATTTTCGCGCATGACGCCTTGATAGCAGACTACTGGCTCGAAAGGGAACAAAGGCGCTTGCTCCTCACAATCACGCCTTTTGAAAATAATCGCTTCGATGGGATCGCAATTGGTCTCTATCTATTTGTTTTCTTGCCTAATCTTATCCAAAAAGTGTTCAGCTTTCTAAAGATCACGCTGTGTGAACCACAGGGTTAGGCAAGCGATGACTGTCTTGAAATGCAACTAATCGTACTTTAATGTCCATGCGCGTTCAGGACATTGCGCCCGGCGAACCGGCCGGCGGGGAGACGGGCTTTGGTCAGATCGTCAACCATCAACGCGTATCGTCCTCGTCGATGCCAGCACGGCTAGCCACGCCTGCGTGCGCCGCGCGCGTCGTTTGCTTTCCGTTGATCGGCATCGTGCTGTTCCGCCTTGCCACGAGTGACTCGTCATGATTCAAAACTTCCCCGACGGGCTGCTTGAGGGCGAAAAGCAGTTTCAGTTGCTCGCCGATTTCGTGCCGCAGCTGATGTGGCTCGCTAACCCTGACGGATGGATCTATTGGTATAACAAGAGGTGTTATGATTACTCGGGGGCAACTCCTGACGAGGTAGTGGGCTGGGGATGGCGCGCGGTGCTTGACCCCAAGGCATTGCCAGCGGTGATGGAAGGTTGGACGCGGTCCATCGCGACTGGCGAGCCATTCGAGACAGTGTTTCCCATCAGAGCGGCGGATGGAAGCTTCCATCCATTCCTTACGCGCGTTCAACCGCTGAAAGACGATCAAGGCAGAGTGCTTCGATGGTTTGGCACGAACACGGATATCACCGAGCAAAAGCGCGTGGAAGAGCGTCTTCAGCTCCTTCTCAACGAGCTCAATCACCGGGTGAAAAATACTCTTGCGACTGTTCAGGCCATTGCAAGCCAGTCGTTCAGGACATTGCCACGGGAGGAATTCGAAACGTTCCATGAACGCCTTGTTGCGCTGGCGCGCGCGCACGATTTGCTCATGCAGGGGAATTGGGAAGCCACGGACCTGCGTGAGATCGTCCGCCAATCGCTCGCTCCTCTTTGCGCAAATCAGTCAGATAACCGGCTCACAATCGAGGGACCGGCCGTGCTCATTCCGGCCGATCGAGCTGCCTCCTGGTCGATGGCGCTGCATGAGCTTTGCACGAATGCGCTCAAACATGGCGCTTTCAAAACGGAAGCGGGCCACGTCAATATCGAATGGGGCGCGCCGGAGCGGGGACGGTTGCATTTTCGTTGGAGCGAGCATGGCGGCCCGCCGGTTACCGTGCCCCGGCGCCGCGGCTTCGGCTCACGTCTGATCGAGAGCCTGGGGCGTGAATTGGCGGGCAGCACAAACATTCGATTCGATCCGGGCGGAGTTATTTGCACGATCAATACCCCAGTTCATACATCCCAGGGCCGGTGATCCCTGTTATCGCACTCGCTGCAATGTGCTGTAGAGTATGCTGCGATGCAGCGAGACACAAGCGATCCCATGTCTTGCGCTTTTTTTGAAGCGCGTGCCGCACTGGACCGCGGCGAGGTGCCGGTCGGCGCCGTGATCGTCCGCGATGGCGCGATCGTTTCGCGCGCGGGCAATCAGACTTTAGGGGACAAGGATCCGACCGCCCATGCGGAGATTTTGGCAATTCAACGGGCGTGCGGCGCGGAAGGTTCCGACAGGCTTACCGGCTGCGATATCTATGTGACGCTAGAGCCTTGCGCCATGTGCGCGGCGGCGATTTCCTTCGCCCGGCTGCGGCGCCTCTATTTTGCCGCGCCGGACCCAAAAAGCGGCGGCGTCGAGCACGGCCCGCGCTTTTTCACGCAAGCAACCTGTCATCATGCGCCGGAAATCTACGGCGGCATCCGCGAAACCGAAGCCGCCAGCATACTGACCTCTTTTTTCATGGCGCGCCGATGAACGGTTTTAAAAAGCGCGTGCATACTCCCTCGCTAACTCTTTCTTGCGGCAAATGCAGTTGCGCTGCGATGACTGGTGCCAGCGCTACACCGCGTGCCGGCACTTGACAGGCGAAGCAACGACCCCCTAAACGATTGGCAATCCGGACCCATCGCCGCATGACCGTCAAGCCAAAACTACGTGTCCTTCTCTGCGCGCCGCGCGGTTTCTGCGCCGGAGTCGTGCGCGCCATCGATGCGGTGGAGGAAGCGCTCCGGATCCATGGCGCGCCCGTCTATGTGCGGCACGAGATCGTGCACAACAAATATGTCGTTGAAGCGCTGAAGGCCAAGGGCGCTATTTTCGTCGAGGAACTGGACGAGGTGCCGGACACTAAGCAGCCGGTTATCTTTTCCGCGCATGGCGTGCCAAAGGCAATTGTCAAGGATGCGGGAGCGCGCCAAATCTTCGCGATCGATGCTACCTGCCCGCTGGTTACCAAGGTCCATCGCGAGGCCGAACTGCATCATCGCCAAGGCCGCCAAGTCCTCCTCGTCGGCCATGCCGGACATCCGGAGGTCGTCGGCACCTTGGGGCAATTGCCAAGCGATTCTATCGTTTTGGTTCAGACTCCCGAGGATGTCGAAAACTTCCGGCCAAGCGACGAGAATAATCTGGCCTATGCGACCCAGACGACACTCTCGGTCGATGATACCCGCGCGATGGTCGCGGCCCTGACGCGGCGGTTTCCCAATATCGTTGGACCGCATCGCGAGGATATTTGCTACGCGACGACCAACCGGCAGGAGGCGGTGAAGCGCGTGGCGCCTATTGTCGATGCCTTGCTCGTGGTCGGCTCTTCCAACTCATCGAATTCGCAAAGGTTGAAGGAGGTGGCCGAGCGCGCGGGATGCAAGCTCGCTCGTCTCGTCTTGCGCGCGGAGGACGTCGAATGGGATTTATTCAAAACTATTTCCTCGCTCGGAATCACGGCTGGCGCCTCGGCGCCCGAAGTTCTCGTTGAGGAAATCATGGAGGCTTTCGCAATGCGCTTTGAATTGCACGTCGAGACGGTATCGACGGCGGACGAAAGCGTATTCTTTCCGCTCCCGCGCCAATTGCGCCAGGTGGTGGCAAACGAGAGTTAGTACGGTCCTTTTGCTGCACTAGCAAAGGCGCCTTGGTCCAATGTCGCGACCCTTTTGACCCAAGTTTCAGCGATCCTCATCGCGGGGCCGACGGCGAGCGGCAAGTCGGCCTTGGCGCGTCGTCTCGCCCATGTTCTCGGCGGCGTGGTGATCAACGCCGATTCGATGCAGGTCTACCGCGATCTGCGGGTGCTGACGGCGCGCCCAAGCGCGGAAGACGAGGCCAGGATTCCGCATAGGCTCTATGGTCATGTCGATGGCGCGGTCAACAATTCCGTAGGGCTTTGGCTTGCAGATGCTTCCGTTGCGCATGAGGAGGCAAAGCAGGCGCGCTTGCTGCCTATTTTTGTTGGCGGCACAGGGCTTTATTTCAAGGCCCTGACGCAAGGGCTTTCGACGATTCCGGCGGTGCCGGAGGAGGTGCGCGCAAAAGTGCGGGCGCGTGCGGCGAATGTGCCGGCCGAAGACCTCTATGCCAGCCTCGTGCGCCGCGATCCGGCAACCGCTTCGCGATTGCGGCCGAGCGATCCGCAACGCATCTTGCGCGCCCTCGAAGTTTTTGAGGCGACCGGACGGAGTCTCGTCGCATTTCAGGGTTCCCGCACGGCGCCGCTTCTCGGTGCTCGAGACGTGTTCGCGGTATTCCTCGCGCCCGAAAGAGAGACGCTGAAGGCGCGGATCGATGCGCGTTTCGACGCCATGCTCGAAGCTGGCGCGTTGCAAGAGGCGGCAAGGCTCCGCGAACGGCGCCTCGACCCCGCGTTGCCGGTTATGCGCGCGCATGGTGTGCCGCACCTCATCGCGCATCTTAACGGCAAAATGTCCCTGGCGGAGGCGGCAAATCAGGCCAAGCGCGACACGGCCCGCTACGCCAAGCGGCAATTGACCTTCGCGCGGCACCAACTTAAGTCTTTTAGTTGGATGACTCCGCAAGAGGCGGAGACGCTCGCCCTGGCCGAATGCCCCGGCCTTAATGTCGCCAGAAAATAATCTCGCCGAGGGTAAGCAGAATTTCGGTCATGATCAGGATGACCACCGTCACTTCGAGCCTGGTCGCCCGATTGGCGTCGATCATATCGGTGAGCGTGCGCGCGGTTTCGACGATCGTATCGAGCTTGCGCTTTAAGGTTCCGGCGCGCTCCTTGAGTTCGTATTCATCCTCGAGGCGGGCATAGAGCCGCTCCAGATCGGGCCGGTCCCACAGCACGTCGGGCTTCTCCTCGACGGCGACACGGCCCGACACGCGATGTTGGACAAGGAGCGTCTGGCCGATCAATTTCAGCATCGAGCGGCGCTTCCAGGGCGGCCGGCCGTTTCGCGCGAGTTCCGTCGCGAAGGGCTCTATAATATCGAAGACGGCATTGACTTCGCGCTCGTCGCGGCCGAGCGAAACGCTTTTGGCGAGCGCGTCGGCGACAACGAGAAGACGCTGGGCCGAAAGATCTTTCATGGCGATTGCACCGCCTGGCGGAACCTTGTCCTCAAGGTCCGGCGAGATTTCGAGAATGGCGGATTCGTCGTCGATATGTGCATGCGGTCCCGAGACCCGCAATTTGACTTGTTTGAGCACATCGTCTTCTTCGAGCGGCGACAGCCCAACCATGACCGCGACGCCGAAACGGTATAGCGCGACGAATCCATTGGCACCGGCATGAAAGGCGAGCGGTGTCGAAGAGATCATGTCAGATCGCTCGAGCCCGGCCGCCTCGATCCGGTCGCCGAGAAGCAGCGCGCGGGCCGTGACACGAATGACGCCCGGGGAAGCCGCCAACTCTGGGTGAATAGTGGTCATCGCCCATGACTACAGGGCGGGGCGGACGTTTGAAAGCCTGCTGCGATGGACGGGCCGGGCTAGCCAGGCAAGCCCAAGATGGCTCGGCATGCCGCAAGCAAAGATAGCAAAGGCAAGGCCGAGCATGCGCTCTCGGCGTCCCGCGGCGGCTACGCTTTCAATGCAGCCAAAATTCGCCGTCGAGCGTTCTAATCTCGGCCGGCTTGATCAGCTTCGAATGTCCCACCACCACGCTATGCAGCGGCCCATCGAGCTTTTCCCGCCAGAACGCCAAGAATTTGATCAGGATCGGAAACTCCGGCGCAAGGTCGTAGTCTTGCCAGATATAGGACTGCAACAGACGCGGATGATCCGGCAAATGATAGAGAATGCGCGCGGTGGCGAGCCCGTATCCCGCGAGCTGCTTGATGAAATCAGGTGATGACGCCTTATTTGTCGCGATCCTTTTGGTTGCGGCCATGGCCTTAACCTCCGTGCCGGTATGTTAGCCAGAGCGGGTCCTTAAAAACGTAGACCAGCTTGTTTGTTGTGTCCATTCAATACGTGTCGCATTAATACAGAGTTGCGCCCGAAGCTTACGCAAGCCGTGTGCCGGAAAAAATTCCGCCAACGTTGCAGCTTAGTCTCGTGTCGATCAAATGCCGTGCAGCCGGCGCAAATCTCCTTTGTATCGATGTTCTCAATCGCGGGGTCTCCGGCCATCAATTCAAGAATTTTCTCCGCGCCGCGGCGTTGAGGTCTCGCGCCCTTATCGTTTTGGCGCATCCTGACTGCCAAGAATAGGGTTTTGCCGAAGCGACGTCGACAAGATGAAACGCGATCGGCCCCCGATTTGTTCGGACGCCTGGCGTAAAGTTTTATCCATTCGGTGCGGCAATTGCAGTACCGCGAGAGCTTGTTAAGGTGCGCGCGGCTTCGCTTCGTTCACGCGCGTGAATTCAGTGTTATCGGGAGCTAGGGCATGACCGGCATCACCATCGCTGGCGAGACCTTCAACGTTTTGATCGAGGGTGACGAGAACAAAAAGGTCTTGATGCTCTCTAACCCAATGGGCACCAATCTTCACCTCTGGGACCCGCAAATTCCCGCGTTGGCCAAACATTTCCGGATCGTGCGTTATGATTCGCGCGGGCACGGCGCAAGCGTGGCCAATCAGGGACCCTATTCGGGCGAAGGCCTTGGCCGCGACGCGCTCGCAATCATGGGTGCGCTCGGCATTGAAAGAGCCCATTGGCTGGGCCTGTCGATGGGCAGCATCGTTGGACTGTGGCTCCTCGTCCATGCGCGCGAGCGCATCGGCCGGGCGGCGCTTGCCAGTGCGGCGGCGCAATTACCTGGTCCCGATCTGTGGAACAACCGCATTCAATCGGCTCGGGAAACCGGCATGAATAGCGTCGCCATGGCGGCCGCCGAGCGTTGGTTCACAAAGAGTTTCCGCGACGCCAATCCGGAAAAAGTGGAAGCCGTGATGGAGATGGTCCGGACGACGCCGCTGCACGGCTATTTGGCCGCTTGCGCTGCCATGCGCGACATGGATCAGCGCGAAGCCATTCGAAGCATAAGTAACAAGGTTCTGTTCATCAGTGGGCGGCACGATCACTCGATGCCGCCTGGGATGGGCGCCTTGGTCGCCAGTTCCATCAAAGGCGCCAAATTCATCACGCTGGAAGCCTCGCATATGTCGAATATCGAGGATGAAGCAAATTTCACCAAGGCGGCCGTCGATTTCCTGACCGCGCCTGAAACCACCGCGGCCAGGCCTCCTTTCCGCCTAAGGTCTCCGGCAAAAAAAGCGGCCGCGAAGCAAGCGCCCGCATGGACGACGGCCGCGCAAAAGGCTCCGGCGAAAAAAGCGTCGGCGAAAAAGATCGCGCCCATCAAACCCGCGGCAAAACGAGCTTTGGCGAAGAAAGCGCCAACGAAAACGGCCGCCGCGAAGAAACCTTCCACGCGAACGGCCGCGAAGAAGCGGCCCACCACGAAAATACGCGTGAAAAAACGACGTCTGGCAGGAGAAAAAGCTGAATAAATGGCTGTTTCGGCCTGCTTCGCGTCACACTGTTCCGTATTTGCGGTGGGCATAGCTGAGGTTGCCGCCTTCCGGCCCAAAGTCTGCCGCTTCGACAGCGCCAATCATGACGAAATGCGTGACGATACTCTTTGCCTCGACAAGACGGCAGTCGAACGCCGCGGCCGCGCGTCTGAGCACCGGAGCGCCGGTGACGAGCTTGGTCCATTCGCCGCCCGCGAATCTTTCGTCGAGATGGTGGCCGGTACGGCCGGCAAAAACATCGGCAAGTGCCGCCTGCGAGGGGGCAAGCGTGTTGATGCAAAATACGCCGTTCTCGATCATCCGGCCAGCCGAAGGCGAGGATTTGTTTATACAAAACAACATTATCGGGGGTTCGTCCGTGATCGAGGCGACGGAGGTCGCGGTAATTCCGGCAAGACCCGCCGGCCCGCCGGTCGTGACGATATGAACAGCGGCCGCGACACGGCTCATCGCGTCGCGAAACCGCGCCGGATCGAGGCCGTGACCTCGCATGGTGCGTATTTCCATGCGCCTTTTCTTGGGTTTGGCCATGTCATCGCTGCTGCGCCTGCCGCGCGGACTCTAACCCATAGCCATTCAGCGCGGCGGTTCCTAGCGTGATTCCACCAAACACGCCGGCTATGTCGTCTATGCCTAGCGGAAAGGCCCAGACGGCGGCATGCGCTATTACGAGCTCGACAAAAAATCGCGCTGGGGAGCGGCTATCCCAAATTGGCGAGGCCGGGAAAGCTCTGGAACAGCCAAGCCGAAAAATCTTGAATCGATCCAGTCAAAAAGGCTATTCCCGTTGCTACGAGAAGGACGCCAATAACCCGCTCGATCGCGCCAAAATAGGGCCGAAATCGCTTGATAACGCGGAGAAAGGGTTCGATTGCCAGCGCCGCCAGCAAAAACGGCAGGCCGAGCCCGGCCGAATAGGAGGTTAGCAGCGCGATGCCCTTGCCGACCGTCTCCTCCGACGCGGCGACCGCGAGAATCGCCGCAAGAATGGGGCCGATGCAAGGCGTCCAGCCGAAGCCAAACGCCAACCCCATGATGTAGGCGCCCCAAATTCCGGCCGGCTTTTGCACGTCGACACGGGCCTCGCGGTAGAGCAGGGCGAACCGGAAAACGCCCAAAAAATGCAAGCCCATCACGATGATCGCGACCCCGGCAAGAAGCGAAAGCGTTACGAAATATTTATGCAGCACCTGACCGAAACCCGAGGCTGTCGCGCCGAGGCCAACGAAAACTGTGGAAAAACCTAGGACGAAAAGCGCCGCCGCGAAGAGAATGTCACGCCGCGCGCGGGCTTCGCGGCGGGTTGCGACCTCCTCGATCGTCGTTCCGGCAATAAACGTAAGATAGGGTGGAACCAGCGGCAGCACACAGGGGCTCAAGAATGATAGAAGACCTGCAAGAGCGGCGGCGGGAAGCGTGATATCATGCATCATCCGCCCTTCTAGCTTGTTACGGGACAAGGGAAAAGCGCCAAGGCCTCGCGGCAGCAGGGGCATTTCGGCGGATTTCGTAAAATAAGCGTGAGACCTTATAGTTCGCGAGGATAAAATTTCCGATTCGGTTCAGGAAATGTTCATGGCGGCAATAAATAAACTTGTCTCGATGCCCATCGCCGCCGCCGCCGCATGGCTTTTCGCCCCCAATAATGCCCTGGGCCGCGCTAGCACCCGCGCGGCCGCGCAACCGCCTGGCGCGCTCCGTCGATGACGATGTTCCTTGTCTCTTTCTGCAATATCCTAGTCAATTTCGCGATCGGGCTTCTCGTCGCGAAATTTCTTGGCCCCGAGGAATATGGCCGGTTTGCCCTCGCCTACGCGACCGCGATCTTCGTGCAGACCGGCTTTTTCGATTGGATCCGGTTCGGGGCCACGCGCTTTTATTCCGAACGGATACGTGACGAGGAGCCAGCGCTGCGGGCGACGCTCGATTTCGGTTTTGCAATTATCGCCGCCGGGCTTGCGGCCAGCGCGAGCCTGCTTCTCTTCACCGGCATCAGGTTTACCCTATCTTATGGTTTAATCGCCCTTGCGCTCAGCGCCGCCGCCGCCAATGGGCTTTTCGATTATCATACGGCACTGGTTCGCGCCCGCTTCGACGACCGTCTTTTTACCAGGCTCGTTCTCGTCAAGAACATAGTGGCTTTCGCACTCATGGGCGGCGGAGCTTTCCTTTTTGGCTCGGCCAAGATGACCCTTATTGGCACAATCGTCAGTCTCGGCGGGTCCGTCGTCACCGCGCGCGCGGCGTTGCGCGATCCGGCCTCGCAGCCGCGCCTCGCGCGCCTTTCCATTGCCGGTTCGCTGATGGCCTATAGCCTGCCTATCGTCGGCGCCAATCTGCTTTACCTTGCGATCCCTCTTGCCAATCGCTCGCTCCTCGCGATTCTCGATGGTTTCTCCGAAACCGGACAATTTTCCTTGGCCTATGATTTCGGAACCAAGGCGATCCAGGCGATCGGCTCGGCCCTCGATATTGTGTTGTTTCAGATCGCGGTCGCGACGCACGAATTGCACGGTCCGTCCGAGGCAAGGCGGCAGATCGCCCGCAACATGACAATTGTTATCGCGATGGTCTTGCCGGCATGCACGGGGCTTTGGCTGACCCTTCCTTCGATTGAGGCGCTTGTGGTGCCGGAGGCGTTCCGGGGCCACTTTGATTTGCTCTTGCCACTGATGATCACCGGGCTCTTCTCCATGGCCATGATTCAATATGCCATAAACCCGGTTTTCCAAATCGAGAAAAAAACCGCGCCCTTGATTGCCGCGGCCTTGGCGGCTTGCGCCGCCGATCCTTTGATCCTCCTGGCTTTGCCCCGGGGCGGCGGCGCCTCTAATCTCGCCATCGCCCAGGCCGGCGCGATGCTGGCCGCGCTCATTGTGCTGGTCGGCTTTGCAAGCCGGGCGTGGCGGCAATGGCCGCGCCCGCGCGATCTCGCCGTCACGGTTTTCGCCAATGCCTTGATGGGCGCGATCGTTCTGCCAATGCGCGGCCAAGAACCAGGGCTTGCGACGCTCGGCGAACAGATTGCCACCGGCGTCGCCGTCTACGCTGTCATCGTGTTGGGATTGGATGTCGCCGGATTGCGAAGCCTCACAATCGCGCGTCTGCGCCTTGTGGCGGCGCGACCAAAAACGCCTTAACGTTTTACGCGCTTGCGGCCGCCGCATCGCATGAGCAAGGTCGCCCAGCCGTCGATGTCGATCCGGCACGCCATGGCGATGCCTTGCCTCGCATAGGCGGCGGCGACGCCCGGAACTTCGCGCCCGATGAGACCGGAAACGATAATCTCCGCGCCGGGCACCGCTAACCTTGCGATTTGCGGTGCGAGATCGCGCAGCGGCCGGGCGAGAATATTCGCCAAAACCAGATCGTAAGGTCCCCCTGCCCGCAACACCTGGTGCGCGACGCCTTTTGCCAGGACCGGACGCACGAAGCTCGCGACGCGGTTGCATTTTGCGTTGGCGCCGGCCGCGTTCACGCAAACAGGATCGATATCGCCGGCGTGAATTTTGCGCTTGAATATTTTGGCCGCCGCGATGGCAAGGACGCCGGAGCCGGTGCCGAGATCGAGGATCGCGCGGGGCCGCCGCTTTCGTGCCACGAGATCGAGCATCCGCAGGCAGCCCTGCGTCGAGCCATGGTGGCCGGTGCCAAAAGCAAGCGCGGCCTCGATCTCGATTGCAATGTCATTGGCCTTGATCGCGTCGCGTCCGTGCGAGCCGTGAACGAGGAAGCGTCCCGCCCGTACCGGCTTCAGCCCTTCGAGGGAAGCGGCAACCCAGTCGCGCGCATCGACGCGGCCGAAGGTCGCCGCGCGGGCGGCGGCCGCGCCCGCGGCGGTGGCGACGAGGGCGCGGACATCTGCTTCATCCGGAGGGGCGCCAAAATAGACCTCGACGATCCAGGGACCCTGGTTCGACCCGCTTGTATCCGGGGCTTCCTCGAAAGCCGCGGCGGCGGTCGTGGCCGGATCAAAAGTCTCGACAATGATGGCGGCGATCCTGCGCGCCGCCGTCTCGTCGCAGGAAAGGCGCATCACGTGCGCGGCGCCATTCGGGGGCAGGCCTTCGAGCATGGCGGCAGCTACCATGCAGCGCCGCGAGCGCCAATCGGGAGGTTGCCCGCTACGCCGATCATCGCGCCAGGTTTCATCGCAAGGCGATTCGGCAGGTCCGCTCCGTTAACCCGGCGTCCGTTTTTCTTCACGACAAGCACCAAATAGAACAGCAATTCGGGCCTTTTTGCATGTGATAATATTCATTAGCTTCGATACCAAGTGATTCGAAATGGCCCGACGCCCGACCCCATCGCAACCTCAACGCCCCGTTCTTACCGTCGAACAGAAACGTCATGGCATCGCTCGCCTGGAGAAGCGCATCAAAGAGCTTGAGGCATTCGACCCGCAGATACTCCAGAGGTTATTTGCCTCCCCTGAAGTGACGGCTTTGCAAACGGCCATTGATGAAACCCTGGCAGCCGTGTTTGGGCACGGAACGGTCGAATACAACCGCTACGAAGCCGCAGCCCGACTGGACAAAGGACCTTTCTTACCTGCTGGTCCGGTATTGGACTATAACACCATCCTTGAATTCGAACGGAATAACGGTGCCCGAACCATCCGGGAAGCCCTTGCACTCCTACGCCAATCGGTGCGCGGGCTTGAAGAGGAGATTGAGGCGGAAAGCACCGCTGCGGGCATTGCCATTGAGTCGGCTCCTTCGAATTCCAGCCGTTTATCCCGTAAGGTCTTCGTGGTGCACGGTCACGATGATGGTACTCGCGAGGCCGTGGCGCGGTTCCTTGAGCAAATCGGATTTGACCCGATCATCTTGCACGAGCAAGCCAATCAAGGCCGCACGGTCATCGAGAAATTCGAGGGTCACGCCGATGTAGGCTTCGCCGTCGTTCTGCTGACGCCTGATGATGTTGGCGGGCCGCACGATGGGGCGCAGCAGCCACGCGCACGCCAAAACGTCATTCTGGAGTTGGGCTACTTCATTAGCCGGCTCGGACGGAAGCGTGTGTGCGCTATCAAAACAGGTGAAATGGAAATTCCCTCGGATATTATTGGTGTTGGTTGGACGCCATTCGATCCTCACGGTGCGTGGAGGAAAGCTCTTGGGAAGGAGATCGAAGCAGCTGGTTACGAGATCGACTGGAACAAAATCATGCGTTCGTGAACCAGCTACGTACCTTCTCCGGTTAGCACACCCCTGTGCTCGTCGCGGCTACCGTCCGACGCGCGTCGACACAGGGGGGGACCGCGCCCGCTGACACTCTTTTTCGCCGCGTGAAATTTCGCGCCAAGACATTTACTGCGACCAGCACTAGGAAATGCGGATGCTTGCCATTGTGAGAAAGGTCAGTGATGCACAAAGGGCGGCTTGAGGCTTTCACCGATGGGGTGATCGCCGTGATCATCACCGTCATGGTGCTGGAGATGAAGGTGCCGCAAGGCTCCGATTTCGCCGCGCTCGCGCTAACCCTGCCGATGTTCCTTACCTATGTGCTTAGCTACACCAATGTTGCGATCTTTTGGAACAACCTCCACCACGTGCTGCAAGTCAGCGAGCGGGTCGATGGAAGGGTTTTGTGGGCGAACATGTTTCTGCTGTTTTGGCTATCGCTAGTTCCCTTCGTGATCCGTTGGATGGACGAGACTGATTTCGCCGCATTGCCCACCGCGGCCTATGGGTTCGTTCTTTTGATGGCTGCGATCGGCTACTTTGTGCTGGTGCGGACGCTCATCCTTTGCAACGGCTCAAACTCAACCTTGGCTCGCGCGGTCGGAAGCGATTTGAAAGGCAAGCTTTCGCTATCGATCTACGCGGCGGCGATGCTGCTGGCCTTTGTTCAACCCTGGATCGCGATCGCGCTCTATATTGCTGTTGCGCTCATTTGGTTTGTTCCGGACCGGCGCATTGAATCGATGAAGTAACCGGCCTTTGGCCGCGCGGCCGGGCTTTTAAGCCTTCCGGCACCCATCCAGGAACACACGAATCGCGGCTTCGAGCCTCCGGTCTTCCCGCGAGGGTTCCTCGCGTCCGCCCAACAAAGCCCAGCGCTGTGGCATACCGGCGACAAGGATGAAGAACTGCTCGGCCAGAAGGTCCGGATCGCCAAATTGGATCACGCCGCGATCGGCATAGACCGCTAGGACACGGATAATTTCGCCAAAAGGGCGATGGCGATTGCGCTCGACAAAGAGCTTCGCGAGGCCGGGGAATCTGGGTGCTTCGGCAATGAACAGGCGCTGGAAGGCAAGAACCTCTGGCCGAAGTGCGAGGTCCAAGAGCCTTCTTCCCAATGCGCAAAGTCCTGTCTCGATATCTTCCGGCGGCGGCTCGAAAATACGGAGAATTCCGACCTGCTCCTCGATGAACCGTTCGAACGCGCCGGCGAATAGCGCCGCCTTGTCAGGATAGCGCGCGTAGATGAAGCGTTTGGCGACCCCGGAGTCGCGGGCGATCTCGTCAACCGAGGCGCCATCCCAACCTTTCTCGAGAAAAAGACGGGCCGCCGCCGCGAGCAGGTTGCGATGCCGTCGTTCGGCTTCCTGCCGGGTCGGCCGGCCTCCAGGACCGCGTTTGAAGGACGCGGGTTCAAGCGGCGCGTTGGACATAGCTGGTTCTCTCTTGCGGCCGACGGTCCGATGTGATAACGCAACGATACATCACCGTTGCACAAGGTTCAAGTCCGTGAAGCCACCGGTCATTGTTGCGGTCGCCCTCGCCGCGGTGGCGGGCGCCGGCTGGTGGTGGGCGCGGACCCGCACGCCTCCGCCGGCCGAGTGGCAAGGCTATGCCGAGGCCGATTTCGTGAAGGTCGGCCCGACCCAGCAAGGTCTCCTCACCTCCGTCTTCGTCGCGCGGGGCGCCACCGTCGCCGCCGGCGCGTCGCTGTTTGAGCAGGACGACACCGCGGATCGGGCGGCCGTCGACCAAGCCGCGCGGCAGCTGGCCCAAGCCGAGGCGCAGCTGGCAAATCTCCAGGCTGGCGGCAAGCAGACCGAAATTGAACAAGCGGAAGCAAATCTCGCGGATGCCCGGGCGACGCTCGCCCGGGCCGAGGCAGATCTCCAACGAAACGAACCACTTGTGCGCCTTCGTGCCGTTTCGATCCAGGATGTCGATCAACTTCGGGCCGGTTACCGCTCGGCGGAAGCCAAGGTTCAAGGACTCGAAGCGGCACTCGCCCAGTTGCGTGCGCCGCTTGGCCGGGATCAGGAGATTGCCGCGCAGCGTGCGGCGGTCGATGCGGCGCGCGCGGCCCTGGCCATGGCGCAGTGGCGGCTCGACCAGCGCCACGTCGCCGCGCCAGCGACTGGAATCGTCAACGACGTCCTTGCCCGCCCCGGCGAGACCATCCCAGCGGGCGCGCCGGTCGTGTCGCTGCTCCCTCCCGAGAATATCTTCGTCCGGTTCTTCGTCCCCGAGCCGATGCTGGCCGCGGTCCATCTTGGCGACCAAGTCGCGCTCACCTGCGATAGTTGCCCGGCTGGGCTCGCCGCGCTGATCTCGTTCATCTCGCCACAGGCCGAATACACGCCGCCGGTCATATACAGCGAGTCAAGCCGAGCGAAGCTTGTTTACAAGGCCGAGGCACGGCCTCCCTTGCAACAAGCCCCCGTGCTCAACCCTGGCCAGCCGGTCACGGTGCGACCAATCGCGAAGGGTGGCGCGCCATGACGGATTTCACCATCGACGTCCGTGACTTGCGGAAGAGTTTTGGCGCCCGCAGGGTCGTCGACGGGCTCACCTTGCAATTGGGCAGGGGCGAGATCTGCGGTTTTCTTGGCGCCAACGGCAGCGGCAAAACCACCACCATCCGGATGCTGTGCGGGCTTCTCGTCCCCGATGGCGGGAGCGGTACTTGCCTTGGACATGACATTATCCGCGAAGCCTCGCTGATCCGTCGCGAGGCCGGCTATATGACGCAAAAATTCAGCTTCTACGAAGACCTCACGGTTTGCGAAAACCTCGATCTCGTCGCGAGCGTGTACGACGTGCCGAACCGGCGTGAATCCGTCGCTGGCATCATGGACCGCATGCGGCTCGCCGATCGCCGCGAGCAGCTTGCGGGACAGCTCTCGGGCGGCTGGAAGCAGCGGCTCGCGCTCGCCGCCTGTGTTCTGCACCAACCACAGCTCCTGCTGCTCGACGAGCCGACCGCAGGCGTCGACGCCAAGGCCCGCCGCGAGTTCTGGGACCTGATCCACGACATGGCCGGCGAGGGGCTGACCGTGCTCGTCTCGACCCACTATATGGACGAGGCGGAACGATGCCAACGCATCGTCTATCTTGCCGACGGGCGTATCGTCGTGCAGGGGGCGGCGGCGGAAGTCTCCGCGCATTCAGGACTCGTCATTTTCGAGGCGACGGGCGGCGATTTGGACACGGAAGCCCGGCGGTTGCGGCACACGCCCGGTGTCGAGGCGGCCGCCGTGTTCGGACGCGCCCTGCGGATCGCTGGGACGGACCGCGCCTTGCTCGAAAACGCGATCCGGTCCAGCGACGGCGCCGTCCCCTCCTGGCACGAAGCCGAGCCTCGCCTCGAAGACGTGTTCATCCACATGCTGAGCGTGCAAGGAGAAGGACCGTGAAGGCATTCTCCTTCAGGCGGTTCGTCGCGCTCCTGCGCAAGGAGTGGCTGCAAATGCGGCGCGATCCGATAACACTGCGTTTCATCATCGTGCTGCCGATGATGCAGCTGTTTTTGTTCGGCTACGCGATCAATACCGACCCCAAGCACCTTCCGGCCGGCCTCCTTTCCGTCGAGCATTCGAAATACGAGCGCACGCTCGCTGCCGCGCTGCGGAACAGCGGTTACTATGACATTTCGATACTTGCCTCGGAAGCCGAGGCCGAACGCGGTCTGGCGCAGGGCAGGCTTCTATTCGTCATCAATATTCCCCCGAGCTTCGACCGCTCCGTTGACCGGGGCGAAACGCCATCGATCCTCGTCGACGCCGACGCCACCGATCCTACCGCGATTGGCAACGCGACCGCCGCGCTTGCCGCCATGACGGCGGCTCTCGACCGTGACCTGCCGCCGGTTCGCCAGCCTCAGGCCTCGGCGCCGCCGTTCCAGTTCGTGATTCACGCCCGCTATAACCCGGAGCAACTGACTGTCCTCAACATCGTGCCGGGGCTGATCTGCGTTGTTTTGCTGATATCGACGCTGTTGGTCACGGCGCTCTCGATCACCCGCGAGCGCGAACGCGGCACCATGGAAAACTTGCTCGCCATGCCGGTGCGCCCAATCGAGGTCATGCTCGCCAAGATCGTGCCATATATCTTCGTTGGCTTTATCCAGGTGGTGCTCATCCTCACCGTCTCCACCTTGTTCTTCGAGTTGCCGGTTCGGGGCTCGGTAGCGTTGCTCCTTGTCGCCTTGGGCCTGTTCATCGCCAGCAATCTCGCGCTTGGAATCACGTATTCGACAGTGGCCGAAAACCAGATGCAGGCGATCCAGTTTGCGCTGTTTACCCTTCTGCCGTCGCTTCTGCTTTCGGGCTTCATGTTCCCGTTCAAGGGCATGCCGGTCTGGGCGCAATGGGTTGGCGAAATAATCCCCGCGACGCATGCAATGCGGATCGCACGCGGCCTGCTGCTCAAGGGAAATCGCCTGCCGGACATCCTCCCCGAACTCTGGCCGATCGCGCTCTTCGCGCTGGCGGCCATCACGATCGCGGTTTGGTTCTACCGCGAGACGCTCGATTGAATGCTCGTCTTCGGGGTGCGAGGGATGATCGTCCAATGCGGAGCCGCCGCGTTAACGAGCGCGACGGCTCGATGTCCCGGGAAGAACAATTCACTCCCGTCTCATGCCGTTGCCACTTCGCTCCACGGATTGATGACGGGAGCGCGCGCCCTTTTATAGTCGCCCGTGTCGCGCGAGACGACCGTGAGGCCATGCTGGAGCGCGGTCGCGGCGATGATGAGATCGGGCTGCGAGAAGATATGGCCCGCCTTGCGGCCGTCCTCGACCAAGAGCCGCCATTTGAACATGATGTCCTCGCTGACGGCAAGGACGCGCTGTTCGAACATCGGCCGCACCTTGTGCGCGAGCCAATCGTTCAATTCGGCGCGGCGGGTTGCGTCGCCGACGAGTTCGATGCCGAAGCGGATTTCGGCGAAGGTAACCGAGCTCACGTAGAGCAGATCGAGCGGTTGCGCCGCGATGAAGGCGATGACTTTGGGTTCCGGCTTGGGGCGGCGCAGTTCGGCGAGAATATTCGTGTCGAGCAGCCAACTCGTCACAGATCGACGCCGCGCACAGGGAAGCGGTCGCGCTTTGGTTCGAGGCCGATATCGCGATATGGTGACG
Organism: Methylocella sp.; assembly: GCA_050728655.1. GTDB lineage: Bacteria > Pseudomonadota > Alphaproteobacteria > Rhizobiales > Beijerinckiaceae > Methylocapsa. The sequence goes on along the minus strand of JBOHJQ010000032.1, from coordinate 1,592 downwards.
CTTGCATGGCCGCGATCAAGGCTTCGCCGGTGCGATCGCCCTTGAGACGGCGGAACTCTTCGGCCGCGACGACGACGACTTCGTCACGCCCGTGCACGGTGACGAGCTGGGGGCCTTCGCTGCGGACGCGCCGCACCAGCTCGCTGAATCGGGCCTTGGCGTCTTGGAGGAGCCAGCGCCCCGGCGGACCCGGCCGCTTAGGCGCGGTTGTTCGTGCATTTCTAGTCATGCTGACTAGATTAACTTGTGGGGAGGCAAATTTACAAGCGCTGCCTTCGCCGTTTGCCCGGGCGCAACGTATATAAGATCATCTCCTTTATCAGATATTGACGGAGCCACTATGGATTGGACTTCGCTTTATGGCCCAGTCGTCATCTCGGCTGTGGTTTCAGGGTTCGTTGCCGTCATCGGCTTCATTGTCTCAACTAGAACCGCTCGAAAAATCCACAATGAGAGGCTCGATTTCGATCGACACTTAGATGTTTAGTCCCACGTTGTGCTGGTGTATGTTATAGCCGGCTGCAACGGGAGGGATTATGGGACAAGTTTTCACGGCTGCGCCCGCACGACAGAGGCGGTGCGTCGTTCCGGCTTTTGCAAAGCAAATGTAATAGGCGCGCTCGTTCGCCTTTGTCCGGCTGCGGCGGATGAGGAGCCAATGCTCCCATTGCGGCTCCTGCGACCACAAAAGTTTCAGCCGCGCCCAGTCATAGAGCCTGGGACCTTTGGCCCCTTCGCCGGCGGCATGACAAAACCAGGCGTCTGAAGTGAGCTCGTCGGCCAGGATCTCGGGATGCGTTCCCTGCAGTGAAGCGCCGCCTATTCTTAAATGTTCGTTGCTACGCACCGCCAAGACATAAGGCTGCTCGCGGACCTGCAGCATACGGCGTAGCTTACTGTCCGAACCATAGACCGCATCGCCGAGAACGAACGCGCAAGGCGTCCCGGCATCGAGCGCAGAGGCGATGAGATCGCGCGCGATTTCGGGCTTCGTCGCAAAAGCGATGTTCTCAGGAATGGCCGTTTTAGCACGCCGTGTGCGATCCTCGGCCCAGGCCTGCGGCAAATAAAGACGTCGATCGACCAAGGCATGGCCGAACCGGCTCGCATAGGATAAGAATACGCCGACCTGGCAATTCTCGATGCGTCCCGCCGTGCCGGAATATTGTCGCGCCACGCCGACCGAATGCTCACCCTTCTTCAAGAACCCCGTCTCATCGATGACCAGCACGCCGGAAGGATCGCCAAGCGCCGCGATTACGTAAGCGCGAACTTCGTCGCGCAATGCGTCGGCATCCCAATGACTGCGTCCAAGAAGCGATTGCATGCGGTAAGGCCGCTCAGCACCAGTCTGTTCGGCCAGAAGCCAGCCGGTCTTGCGCTCAATCCCCGACACCAGCCCATCCAGAAAAGCGCTGCCTGTCCCCCGCAGCTCGCGCCGCCGCAAGATCGGCGCCAATCTGCACTTAAATCCCGCAAGCTCATGCTCCCAGGAAAGCAGCGCGCCCGACCACGATGCTACCGACATCAGCCCCTCCCGAATCATGCGGAAAGGGAATCACTCCAATGATAAATATGCAACCGTAGTACTA
>JBOHJQ010000031.1:0-34811 GCA_050728655.1 Methylocella sp. | reverse complement strand
CTACACGGATGATAGATGAAGGCGCTAGTCCGGCGGCTTGACCCGCTTGCGGTTCGATCATGATGCGACTTTCTGCCTCAAGGCTAACCGTCGAACGTGGCGGCCGGATCATCTTTTCAAATCTGTCGTTTGGGCTCGATGCGGGCGGCAGCCTGACCGTCACGGGGCCTAACGGCGTCGGAAAATCGACGCTGCTGCGTGCTCTCGCTGGGCTATTGCCGCTTGCTGGGGGCACGATCTCCTGCACGCCCTTATCCGGCGGGACCCTCGCCGAGAATGCCCATTACTTGGGCCACGCCGATGCCCTCAAAGGCCTTCTTACCGTCGCCGAGAATTTGGCCTTTCTTGCCGCGATGCTCGATGCCGGACATGGCGGCATGCCGGTCGAAACCGCGCTCGCCGAGTTTGGCCTTTCGCATGCCGCCAATCTTCCAGTGACCTATCTCTCGGCCGGCCAGAAGCGTCGCGCCGCGCTCGCCAAACTCCTTGTCGTGAAGCGTCTCGTGTGGCTTCTGGACGAACCCTTGACCGCACTCGACGCCGCCTCCCAGGCGCGCATGGCAAGAATCATGGCGGCGCATCTGGCGCAAGGGGGCATGATCGTTGCCGCCACCCATGCGAGTCTCGTTCTCGGCAGCCGCGAACTTCGGCTTGGGGCGACTGCATGACAAATAGGCGGGACGCGCCGGCAAACCCCACGCTGGGATCGAGTCTTTATGCACTTTTCATTCGCGATATGCGGGCCGGACGGCGGATCGGCGGCGGCACCAGCCTTGGCGTGGTTTTTTTTCTTATTCTCGTCACCTTGAGCGCTTTCGCGGTCGGCCCGGATCGCGCGCTCCTCGGCAAGATCGCTCCCGCAATTCTTTGGATCTCGGGCCTGCTCGCGACCTTGCTTGGGCTCGACAGGCTGTTTCAGGCCGATCACGAGGACGGTACGCTCGATCTCCTTTTGACCAGCGCCACGCCACTCGAATTGATCGTTCTTGTGAAATGTCTCGCGCACTGGATCCTCACCGGTCTGCCGCTTGCCGCGGCCGCGCCCTTTTATGGCCTCATGCTCGAGCTGCCATCGAGCCAGCTGTGGAGCGTCGCTCTTTCGCTTGTTGCGGGCACCCCCGCCCTGACCCTGATCGGCGCAATCGGCGCGGCGTTGACGGTCAGCCTGCGGCGCGGTGGGCTTTTGTTCGCGGTGTTGATTCTGCCGCTCTGCGTGCCAGTCCTGATCTTCGGCGTCGCGGCGGCCGAAGCGGGGGCAGGTTCGATGGTCCCCTTCGCAACCCCTTTTTTGATCCTTTGCGCGCTGACCCTGATCGCCATCGCCGGCGCGCCTTTCGCGGCGGCGTTCGCTTTGCGGCAGACGAGCACGTGATTGGCGTGGCGCCAGGCGTAAGGCAGGCAAATGCCGGAGCCTGACGCGATCGTGAACCTAAAAAGTTGCAGATCTTTGGGGTCATGCGCTAAAAGCTCTCCATGAAAAATTTGCTGCTCATCATTGGCATGTCCGGAGCGCTAACTGTGGCGAGCGCCGCTGCATCCCCGGCGGCCAATTTCCCGCGTGTGGGAGAGTATAAGCTAAGTCAAGCCGATGCCTGCCGGACGAGTTGCAAGACGAATGCAGATGCCTGTAGGGCGCAGTGCGCGGACCCCGAGGAACAGGAACAGTGCATTGTTGACTGTGGGGCGGGAGAGTGCAAGGCAACTTGCAACAAGTTCGAGGACAGATGTAAGCAACACTGTCCAAGTTTGAAAAGTTGACCAGTTTGTCGCTTTCGCTCACTGCTGAAACAGCGCCGGCGCCTCGGCGGAAACCGCCCCGCCCGTGATGGCGAGGCTGTCGAACGGCACGGCCTGGGTCCGATGCCGGCAACGGATTTGTGGTGTTTGCCCGCCTCGGTCGTCGCGCGCACGTGGCTCAACCGCTGTCGAAGGCTCACCAAGGACTGGGCGAACCTCAATCGCAAGGCACTGGCTTTCCTGCGCCTCGCCTCAATCCGCCTCATGCACCGCAATCTTTGTTATCCCGCCTGCTGTTTCTAGACAACTCTAAGTAAAGGCAGCACACACAAAAAATTTGACATTGTCGCGACGGTATGATACAATATAAAATCTAATATCAATTGTAACAATGGTTTTCATTGTCGCCCGATGCGGCAATTGCTTTGGGCGGCGTTTTTGGAGAGTGGAATGATGTGTTATAAACTTCTTCACTATCTGGGAGCTGCAGTGCTTTTTCCCGGAGCAGTGCTTTCAGCTGCCCATGCGCAGATCACAATGCCAACCAATGTCCCGGGGATCCGCGTGGTGGCCCCGCCCCCGGCGGGGTTCGATCCGGTGACGGCGTCGCCGGCAGCACGCAAGCAATATGCCATCCCTCCGGCGCCCGATCCGACTGCCGCCCCTTGGGCCTATCAACAGTGGCAAAAGGCAATGGGCGGACTGCGGAACCGCCCTGCTGCGCCGGTGCTCAGGCAGACAAACATTTACAACGGTCCGATCAAAAATAAAAAGGTTTCCTCCTCTGTTCCCCCCGGGAATACCGCTGCCGGTCCGAACTCAGGCAAAATTGCCGGGGCACCGTCGAATAACATTGTTGTGGCGGCCTCCTCCAACTGGAGCGGCCCAAGTATTGTTGCCAGCGGTAATCCGTTCGTACTCGAGGCAATCCAGGGTGAGTTTGTCGTGCCGACCGCGCATGTAGAGTTCGGTACGTGCAACGGAACCGCGTATTACTCCTCGCAATGGCCTGGCATCGACGGCAATGGCTCGAATGACGTCCTCCAGGCTGGTGTCGAGGTGGACGCTTCTTGCAGCGGCGGCGCGACCGCAGGGTTCTACTCGGCCTGGATCGAATGGTTCCCCAACTTCGAGACCCGGGTCAGCTCTCCGGCCATCCACCCTGGCGACTTGGTTTTCGTCCAGGTCTGGAACGTTAGCCCGACGGTCGGATACGCCTATTTCTACAACTACTCCACCCAAGAAACTAACCAATACCAGCTCACCGCGCCGAGCGGCACCACCTTGCAAGGCAACAGCCTCGAATGGATCGTGGAGCGCCCAACTGTTGGCGGCAGCCTCGCCTATTTGACAAACTATATCGACGTGTCGTGGCCATACAACATCGCATGGAACTACGCGGCAATTACCCCAACCTATTACTATCCGGGCGCCGATCCTGCTCCCTATACCCTTGAGTTGTTGACGATGATAGGCAATGGAGGCAATGTGATCTCCTACGGGTCTCCTCAGCAACCCGGCTTTTTGTACTTCGAGGATACTGCTGGAGCTCACGGGACCGGACCCATTGCTCCGTACGACTGATCCGAAGCTCCGTGCCCCGGTTGTCCCGGTTGCCTTAAGAGCCTACCTCATAAGACATCTATCGCGCGAGTCGCCTGACTTCGATCTGGACACAGGCCAGCGCGCCGAATGCCGCGAGGGTTGGGCCGAGATTTTCGGAGTCCTTAGCGAGGCGACGATTGCCGCCGAACCAGGAGAAAGTTCGCCCGACGCCTCACCGGTGCGGCCGGACAGCGAAGCGTTGCAGGTCGCCGCCGCCCATGACAATTTCGGGGCGCGGCACGCGCGAACGAGGACGCGGCGGATCGCCACCATTGCGCCGTGCGCCGTCGGATCGTTGGGGGTCTTGCCCAGATTGCGCCCGGTGGCGAGGATCTTCCCGGTGCGGACGATGACCGCGCCGAAAGGGAAGTCCGCCATTGCTGCCTGGGCGATGGCCAGCCCTATGAACAGCTCGTCATCGGGAACCGGCGCCATCTTCGCCGTTGCCGTGCGGGCCGGGCCCGCCGCCCTGAGCGCGGCCCCGGCGATGCCCGCGCCGAGCAGCGTCGCAAGGGACTGGCGCCGGTCATTGCCGGTTGATTGCACCTTCCGTCCTTTTCAATGATCGACGATATTAGTGAAATTTGAATCTTGATGACATTTGATAAGTGATATATGACGTAGCGACTTCGCGATCACACCTCAGAGATTTAGCGATGCGGCCTATGAATTCTCTCTATGGATCTTCCCTTCACGGTACGGCGCCAGGCGTGACAAAAAAAATTCTTTGCGCCTTTGTGGTCATCGCCGCTGCGATGATAACCAGTGCCAAGGTGTTTTCAATTGGCCCGAATCTCGCCTTGTTTAGGCGGGAGCGAGACATCAAGGCCCCGGTCGACTATGGTTCCGGCCCCGGCAGAGGCATTGGGTTTGCCAGGCCGAACCTCGTTCTCGGTCGAACCCCGCCAATTCCGAAAGCCGCCGCGAAAGCCGCGCTTCCAATCCCGACTGGCGGAGATCACTATCAAGGCTATTTTGCCCCGCCGGTGCCTTGGCCCATCATACCTATCCACATGGCGCTGTTGCCCGACGGGCGCGTCATGACCTACGGCACCGATCAAAGCGGCGCGCAAGGGGCGCAGTTTGTCTACGATATCTGGGATCCCAAGCTTGGAACTGGCGCCAACGCGCATACCGTCCTACCCAATACGACGCCGGGGCAAACGGACATTTTCTGCAGCGCGGGGTCATTGCTAGGGAGCGGTTTTATTGACGGCACTAATGGAAGTGGCCAGCTGCTCATCGCCGGCGGCGATCTCACCGTTGGAGGCGTTCGAAACTACTCGAGCAATAATGTCACTATATTTAACCCGAAGAATAATACGCTGGCCGCGTCGGGGAAGATGAATTATGCGCGCTGGTATGCCTCCATGATCACTTTGCGCAACGGCGATAAGCTTGTCTTGGGAGGGCAATTGTCGCCCGGCGTGGCGGAGCCGACGCCTGAGGTCTACAATGCGGCATCCGGCTGGCGAACGCTGCCAGGGATTTCGATGAATAGCGGCAACTTTGAATGGGTTTACCCAAGAGGGTTTGTCGGGTTCGATGGCGCGGTCTATCTTCTTCAGCATGACGGCGGAATATTCAGGCTCACCACCGATGGCGCGGGGACGATGACGGATACGGGCGCGCGGTTGGCTCCGGGTTTTTTTTACTATCCCACCGTGATGTACGCCCCCTTCAAGGTGTTGTCGGTGCGCTCTAACCAGATTGTTCAGGATGTCGATCTTTCGACGAACCCACCGGTGGTGACCAACCTTCCCAACATTAGCAAAGACCGCCTCTGGGCGAACGGAACTTTGCTTGCCGATGGGGGAGTTCTCGTCACGGGAGGCTCTGGCGTGTATAACCAGTTCACCGACGTAGACTATCAAGCTGTGTACCTTGATCCGGGGCCTGGAGGTGCCCTGGCATCCGCATCCGCTTCGATCCCCCGACTTTATCACTCGGCGACGCTGCTGCTTCCGGACGGCTCGGTGCTGACCGGCGGCGGTGGAGCCCCAGGACCGGTGAACGAACTCAACGCGGAAATCTACTATCCCTATTATCTTTACTTGAATGACGGCTCCGGGAGTCCCGCGCCACGCCCAACAATCGTTTCCGCGCCGCCGTCAACGGCGAAATTGGGCCAGCAATTCTCGATGACTGTGGGAAGCAACGATCAGATCTCGTATATCAACCTCATTCGAATGGGCATGACCACCCATTCATTCAATTCGGATCAGCGGGGGACATTTTTGTCGTTCGTTCAGAATGGAGCAACGATCACTGTGAGCTTGGCAAATTCTCCTGAAACAACACCGCCAGGCTATTATATGCTTTTTGTATTCAATACGGCTTTCGTACCGGCAATGGCGCCAATTATCTCCGTGCTCCAAGCCGTCAATTGACCGTCAGGCTTGCGAAATGCGCGGAGGCCCGAGCCGGATCGCTTGTTGGCCGGAACGCGCCGCGCCACCTTCGTACGGCATTTTCCATCCTGTCGTTGACGACCGCATCCCCGCGGCAAACCATTTGACCAACAAGACAGTCGCTCACGCCGCATCCTCGTCTTTGAGCGAGACGAAAATCAGCACGCCGAGCATCGTCATAAGAATGCGGAAGGCGCTTGGCACGGCATCCAAATCCCTGGCCTGCCACATGCCGAACCATTCGCCGCCAATCGCGACGAAGCCGCCCTCGAAGAGCAGGAACCCGAGCGTTAGCCCCGCCACCGCCTTGCTCTTGGCGGCCTGAAATAGCGGCGCCTTGGCCCGAACTTGCCGCGCCATCGAAAAGGCGCCTCGTGTACAGAGTGCCGCAGTGACGATCTCTGTCGCGATGATCAAGATGTAGCTGGCATGATGGAGGACGGGCGACGTCACCGCACGCCAATGAATGCGGGACGCGGCGGGAATCTCATCCATGTCGAGGACATGGGTGACAAAGGCAAAATTCGTCCAGTAATCCGATACATTGCCGAAGGCGACCAGCGCCACATAGAACGCGATGGCGGCGACGCAGAAAATTTTGGCAAGGCGGATGGCAAGCACGCAGGCCCCCCGTGCGCGGGCATGGCTGCTCGCTAGCACGATCGGGACAGGCTTGTCCTAGTTTTTCTGTCGCCTGCGGCCTATTTCGCCTGCGGCGTGCAGACGACAGCATCGTTCAAAACATAGCAAATCGACATCATCCCGGTGCGCAGATCGACCCGGAAGACGCCGCCCTCGCGCTCATGGCGGGACGCGATGAGGGAATATTCGCTCGGCGCCTGCGGACCCGCGCCTTCGCCCGGCGGATAGCAGAGCGTGACGCCGACCGAGGCTTCCTTCAAGCCATATTGGCAGGCGCCGATCTCGCCGGTCACCCGGTCGAGCCGATAGACCCGGTTAAGATCGGTTTCCGGCGCGGCGAGAAATTCATAGTTCGCCGCCAAGACGGCCGGCGCGGCAGCAAGCACGGCTGAGCCCGTAACGAGAAAGATTGCCTTTCGCGAAGCAAAGACACGCGAAACCCACATCATGCCAGCTCCCAGGACGTGTTCGGGAGCGCCCCTTATACGCGAGAGGCGCGATTAAGCGAGAGGGGTGACCTCGCAAAAGCCGGATTGAACGGCGCCGGGAACGGACCCGCAACCTTGACCGGCCCGCCTTTGCATCCTAAGCCCATCGCAATGCAGCACTCCCGCCGCGCGCTTCTCGTCTTCGATCTCGACGGCACGCTCGCCGATACAGCGGGGGACCTTGTCGCGGCGTTGAATATCATTCTTGCCCGCGAAGGCTTGGCCGGAATCGAGGTACCGGATGCCAGAGCGATGGTCGGCGGCGGCGCCAGAGCCTTGATCCAACGCGGGCTTTTGGCCAATCGCATAAAGGTGAGCGAACCCCGTATCGACGCGATGCTCGCCGATTTCCTGGCCTATTACGAGGCCCATCTCGCCGACCAGACGGTCTTGTTTCCGGGCGTCACGCGCGCGCTCGACCGCTTCGAAGCGGCGGGTTTTGCCTTTGCCGTCTGCACCAACAAGGTCGAATATTCATCTATTCTGCTGTTGACGGCGCTCGGCATCGCCGGCCGTTTCCGGGCGATCTGCGGCAAGGATACATTTGCCGTCAGCAAGCCCGATGGCGAAGCATTGTTGCAGACCATCGCGCGGGCCGGCGGCGATCGCGGCCGGGCCGTGATGGTCGGTGATTCCAAAATGGATATCGATGCGGCGCGCAACGCCCGGGTCCCTGTCGTCGCGGTCAATTTCGGCTATGCGAGCGCGCCCGTCGATAGTTTCAAGCCGGACCGGGTGATCGGCCACTACGACGAATTATGGGGCGCGGTCGCGGCGCTGGGCGTGGCATAGAGCATGATCCCGAAAAGTTGCAGACTTTTCGGATAAGATCATGCGGCAACAAATAGCTTACGCGACGAATCCGCCTTGACTTGAGCCTGCCTGCTTTCGTAATGGGCAGCCGCGTGCGCCGGCACGCGTGGCGGGGCGCGTAGCTCAGCGGGAGAGCACTCCCTTCACACGGGAGGGGTCACAGGTTCGATCCCTGTCGCGCCCACCACCAACTTTTGGGCCTTTGATCCATCATCGTTTTTTGCCTTCCGAAACATCCCGTAGTTGAGGTTGCTGCTGTCCAGCGGAAGGGGTGAAGCTTTCGCTGGTGATGCGTGAATGACGAATGGAGAGCAGCGATGGATATGTTCGGGATGTATAAGTTGCATTTAATAATATTAACGCCGCAGGAAAAACTTGTGGCGGTGCTTTTGAAGTGGGTCCATATACATAGTCCTTCAATTCTACAGCTATTGAGGATATTATCATGGCCATTCAGATCGATGGCTGTTGCTCGCCTGGATCAGTTGTCAATAGAGGCGGCAAAAACGACCCACAAGCGCTTTTCGGCGCGGCTACCTGTTCGACAATCTCATTGCGCGCCGCCAAACCGCAGGTTAGGTTCTCCCGAACTACTATAAAGATTGTGGCGATGGTCGTTCTCTTGCTGCCTCCGGCTGCGTTGGCAGGCACAACTCCCATGCGAGGGGTTATGTCCCCGACCCAATTTAACGCCTCAGACTTAGAGGTACTCGGGCAATACCAAGCAAATCTCATACGCTGGCAAATTATGCGCAATTGGGGTCGATCCAATACGGAGCGAGACCTCGATGACTACAATAGCTGGCTCGCTCGCAAACTCAATGAACTCGATCAAGTATTAGCCGCTGCTGAAGCGAACGGACTTAAGGTGGCGATCGATCTGCATACGCCGCCCGGAGGACGATATGCGGATAAATCCATGGCCATGTTCTATGAACAAGTCTATAATGACCGCTTCATCCAGATTTGGCAGGAAATTGCGACGCGATACAAGGGGAACCCTGCTGTCTGGGCTTACGATCTAGTCAATGAGCCAACACAAAATAGTACCACACCATCAACCGGTATGGACAGTAAATCGACGCAAATAAAAGCGGCACAAGCCATCAGAGTGATTGACCCAACAACTCCCATCATCATTCAACCGCATGGGATTCTTCACTACGGTACGAGTGCAGACTCATACAAGGGATTTACACCTGTTACCGGAATCTCGAACATTTGGTATGAAGTTCATCTGTACAACTTTTTGCCAGAACTTGTTAATGGCACATCTTGTTATCCGGGGCAAGCAGGCGGCCTTAACTGGAACAAAAACCTCCTCAGGGCAATTATGCATTCCGCTTGGGCGTTTCAGTCGAAGTACCAAGTGAAAATGTATGTTGGAGAATTTAGCTTCCCCGTGGGGTCATGCGGCGCCAAACAATTCTTAAGCGATTATATTGATCTATTTGAAGAATATGGTTGGGATTGGACCTACCACGCGTTTCGTGAAGCCCCCATGTGGAACATGGAGGCCCCCGACCGCAAAGACCTTCTCCTAGGTTGGTTTGCGAAGAATACCTCGCGCACCGTTCGGCAGTGACTTGTTTCTGCCGTCAAGGCCGGACGATCAACCCGCGCGTCGCAACGCGGGCCGCCGGACCCCCTCCGGCCAGCGGCGGCCAACACGCTGGACGCAACAGGCGTCTCCATCCGGGAACATCCATTCGAATTGAGCGATTGTGAGCTGGTCGATCGGCCTGGGCTGTTGCCGTGCCACGACGGTCCTTCCAACCAAGGACTGATAGTGGCATGATCACCACACGAAGTCAGATCCGGGATAGCCGCCCTAATTCGCACCCTTGCAATTTCTACCCAATCTAGGCCAAATCGCATCGGCATCCGAACGCGCATCGAGCCATTGAAAATGAGAAATGTCATCCTCGTTCTCGGAATGCACCGTAGCGGAACAAGTGCGACCGCGGGTCTTTTGGTGAAGCTCGGCGGCGCGCAACCGAAAACCTCGATGCCCGCTCACGACGAAAACGAACGCGGCTATTTCGAGTCGCAAGCTTTGATGACTTTTCACGATGAGCTTCTGGCGTCGGCTGGCTCATCCTGGACCGATTGGCGCCAATTCAATCCTGCCTGGTACCGGTCGCCGGCTGCCACCGCGTTTCAGAAACGCGCCAAGCGATTATTCAAGGAGGAATTCCATGGCGAGCCTCTCGCTGTCCTCAAGGATCCCAGGGTCTGCCGTTTCGCGCCGTTCTGGCTCGATGTTCTCGCTGGCATCAAAGCTCCGGCGCGTGTCGTCATTCCGGTTCGCGCGCCGCTCGAAGTCGCCTTTTCCATGCGGAAGCGGGACGGATTCTCGCTCGCCACGGGGGCGGTGCTTTGGTTGCGGCACGTTCTCGACGCCGAAATCGCGAGCCGCGCGCTTCCCCGTTTTATTTTTCCCTGGGATCAGCTTTTGCGGGATTGGCGCAGCGTAGCCGAAAAAGGGTCGACGGAACTCGGTCTTCATTGGCCGCGCCTATCCGACGCGACCGCGCATGAGATTGAAAACTTCATCGGCTATGACTTGGTCCACCATAGCGTCAGCGCGCGGGAACTCGCGGCCCACCCGGATATTCACGAATGGACGATGTCCGCCTATCGCGCGATGCTCAAGCTCGCACGTCAGCCGCAATCGAGTTCAGCGCTGAAAACATTGGACAAAACCCGGCAAGCCTTCAATCGTGCGAGCAGGATGTTCGGCCGCACGGTGCTTGAGGAGGAAATCCGAACCCAGGACTTGCGGCGCGAGACGGCGAAGCTGGCGGATGAATGTGGTCATTGGTCGCGCCAGCACGATGCCGCCAGAGCCGAACTCGCGGTGGCCTTGCAAGCAAAAGAGCAGGTTACCCTGAAATTGCATGTGCGAGCTCGCGAGGCGAGCGACCTCGCCCAGGCTTTCGACGAGCAGCGCGGCCAGCGCGAACAAGCGGAGCTTGCATTGGCGCACGAGAGGAGCCTAAACGTGCAGCTCGCGAACGACCTCGAGAATCGCACCGCCGAACTCGCCCAGGCTCATGCCGAACTCGAAAACTTGTGGGCAAGGCAAGTTCAAACAAAGGCACCACAATCGGAAAGCGAGGAACACCTAACTATCGCTCTAGTCGAGCACGTATCGGTGTGGAAAAGGCTGCGGTTGAAAATAAGAAAGGCTGCGCTGAAGTGGGGGTGGGAGAAAGCTCCGCCGTCGTTCGATTCAAGCTATTATCTTGAAGAATATCCAGACGTGAGAAAATCTGGGATCGATCCATACCTTCACTATGTATTACATGGTAAATCTGAGCAGCGGAACCCGAACAGGTATTTTAATTCCTCTGGGTATTTGGAGAGAAATCCGGATCCTAATAACGCTGACGTAGATCCACGCAGTCTTAATCTTCGTGAAGGTCGTAAGCAAGGCTTGGACCCCGCACCGGATTTTCAATCTAGAGCATTTTCATTGTTGGCCGTGAACGGCGTCCGTCTTCGTGACGGCCGACGTGAGCCTAGCAAAGGGGTTCTAGAGCCCTCCCCCTCGCGCCTCGTTGACCACCCAAAATAGGGCGATTGGCCCGAACTTGACATAAGACGCCGATTATTCTATTGCGTCTCCCACAGGGTACAATCCCCAAAGGGAGGATTTTCGGCATGCGTGATATTGTTTTGCTTATTGCCAGCCTTGCGGGGGCAGCGATCTTGACCGCTCTCGCAGTCTTAATCCGGCCTGAATCACCACTTTGGAAGTTTGTTCTATGGGGCGGCATAGGGGTGTTTATCGCATGTGCCTGTGTATTTCTGATTGATTATAACAAGCCGAACGAACCGAAAGCGTTACTTGGCGGGATTGGGCTCGGCATTGCTTTGGTCATTGGATGCACCATTGCACTGGTATTTCGCCCCGGAGCCACAACGCCAGATGTGATGCTTTCTATCAGACTGCCGCGACTATTGGCCTATGAAAGCACCGACTTAGTAACTGCGGCCAATGGCCAAGATGCTGTTATTAATGGATTTCGCTTAGTCGTTCACAATAATGGCCCTGAAACGCTACTATGGGGCATCAAGCATCTCAGTTTATCCATCGATGGGGCCAAATTGCATGAAATGGGCGAAACCGCGATATGGCCCGTTCCAGGCATGCGGTTCAGTGATCTCCCAATCAAATTCATCACCCCGCTCCAGGTTGCTCACGGCGCCAAGCAAGTTACGGCCGAGATCGAAATCTCTTATGACAACGATCCGCCGCTCGGCATCCGGACCGTGTGGCAGAAAGTCGAATATCCAATCGCATGGTTCGATACCCAAGCACCGCTATTCAACACAATTCATGTAGTCGCACACAGAGAAGGGCCATGATCGACTTACTAGCTCCCGCGTATTGCCGTTCCAAAAATGTCCGCATTCTCCCGATTGTTGTAGCGGAATTGGAATTCGGCAACATACAGCGGCATATATTTCCGGCTCATTTTGTGGAACGTGCCGACCACGCCGCGCTTGAAAATCGACCAGAAGCCTTCGATGGTTTGAGTGTGAATTGCACCAACGACATATTGACCTCGCGCATGGTCAATAGTCGCGTGTGGATAATCCTTATCAAGTTGATTGTAGCCAGGATATTGATCGGTGCAAAGCAAGCTCACTCTATGCGACACGGCTTCATGCACGAACGCAGTGAGAGCGGCGGAACTGATATTCGCGACCACGCGCGCGACCACATTTCCCTTGCGGCTAACCGCGCCGACGATAGGTGTTTTGCCGGAACCGATGCCGCCGGTTCCGCCCCCGCCGCCGCGCTTATCCCAATGTCTGTTTTTTGCCAAGCCGCCGACAAAAGTTTCATCGACTTCGACAATTCCGCCGAGCTTTCCGATATCCTCTATGAGGGCGACGCGGATTTTATGGCACATTCCCCAAGCAGTCTTGTAGGAACCGAAACCCATGTAGCGGAAAATTTGCAGCGCGCTTATTCCCTTCTTGCTGGTCAACATCAAATGGATGACGCGATACCAGTCGCGAAGGGGTTTATTTGTGTTTTCAAAGATCGTTCCGGCAATAACCGAAAAACGGTAGCCCATAGAACCCCCAGGGGCGCATTGGGCGCACTGCCAATGCCACTTACGAGATGGCAGGTCATACACGGCCGGATTGCCACAGCGCGGACAGCGAACGCCTTCCGGCCAGCGGCGTGCTTGCAGATACGCCTTGCAAGCATCTTCGTGCGGAAACATCGCCTCGAACTGAGAAGCGGTAAGTTGATGAACTGGCTTCGGTTGTTTACGGCGCGCCATGGCGTCCTCCTTACGATGGTAGAATACTGCCATGTTTGGAGCCTTATGTCAAGTGCGGCATAATCGCCCAAAATAGGCTGGGGTTCGCCCGGCAGCCGCGGAGGGGTGGATCACGATGCGGATCGAGCCGCCCACCGGTCTGATGCGCTCGATGATCGCCGCTTGACCCGCGCTCACTTTCCTATACAAAACCGCGCGAAAATTTCGCCCAGAATATCCTCGACGTCGACTGCGCCGGTTAGTCTTTGCAGCGAAACCATCGCCACGCGTAAGTCTTCCGCGAGCAATTCAGCCGGAGCATCAGGTTCATCTAAAATCCGGGCGAGCGCAAAGGCCGCCGCCTCAAAGGCCTTGCGGTGGCGCTCCCGCGTGATCAAGCCCGCGTGCCCATCGCTTACCGCCGCGCGGGCGAAATCTTCCATTTTTTTAATGAGAGAATCGAGATTTTCGCCGCTTTCGGCGCTGATATAGAGCCCCTCTGCCAAATTTTGCCGTTCGCCGCGGGACAAAAGGTCGCTCTTGGTAAAAATCGGCCAGACCTCGCCGCCTCGAACGCCGGGCGGCACGGCCGCCCCCGCCTCGGAGAGCCACAAAACGAGGTCCGCGGCCTCGGCCTTATCCCGCGCGCGGAAAATGCCGATCTCTTCGACCGCATCAAAACTCTGCCGCAAGCCCGCCGTGTCGATCAAGCTGACCGGACAGCCGCCAAGATCAAGATGTACTTCGATGATATCGCGGGTGGTGCCGGCAAAAGGGGAGACAATCGCCACGTCGCGGCGGGCGAGCGCGTTGAGCAGCGTCGATTTGCCGGCATTGGGCGGCCCGGCGATGACGATAATCGCGCCCTCCCGCAGCCGCTCGCCGGCGCGGCCGGCGGCGATTTCCAGTTTGAGCCCGGCAAGAACCGGCGCGAGAATTTTTGCCGCGCGCTGGCCGGCAAACCCAGGCACCGCTTCTTCCTCGGGAAAATCGATCTCGGCCTCAAGGAGCGCCGCCGCCTCCAGGAGCGCGCCCCGCCAGATCGCGGCCTGCCGCCCGAGCACGCCCTCGGCCTGTCGAAGAGCGGCGCGGCGCTGCCATTCGGTTTCCGCGTCGATAAGATCGGCGACGCCTTCGACCGCCGCCAGATCCATCTTGCCGTTTACGAGCGCGCGGCGGGTGAATTCTCCCGGCTCCGCCGGGCGCGTGCCGGCGATGCCGCCGATGGCCTTGACCATGCTGGCCACGACGGCGCGGCCGCCATGGACATGGAATTCGGCATAGTCCTCGCCCGTATAAGTCTTTGGTGCGGGGAAAAAAATCACAAACCCCTTGTCGATGGCTTCACCCGTGGCGGGATCGCGGAAAGTTTTTAGCGTTGCCATGCGGGGTTCGGGGAGTTTTCCGCCAATGGTCTTGACAATTGTCCGCACAGCCGACCCCGAGAGGCGCAGGACTGCGATCGCGGCCCGGCCCGCACCGGAGGCAACGGCGAAGATCGTGTCGCTGTCGAAGCGGGTTGTTGCAGGCATTAAAACTCCTCGCGGGTTTCACCGTGCGAGGCTCGCATCGCCGCAGGCGATTGTGCGAGTGCTTGCGAGCGAGAAATTTACTGAATAATCCTTTTCACAAACCAGACGAGGGCGCTGATGATGACGATGGTCTACACGCAAAGCGCGCTGATAACCCATTTCAAAACGTCTGACTTCATCCTCGCGAGTTCCGCCCTTACTTCGGTTGTCGTCGAGGCAAATTCGCGTCGCACTGCCTCCCGTTCCGCGTTCATCTCAGAATCACCACGGGCTTCCATCGCACAAGACTTCTACCGGTTCGGAAGTAAAATGCCCCTTGTCCCGAAGGATGCGGGAGAGCCGGAGCGTATCGAACAGAAGCGTGTTCATGGCGGCACTATGAGACGCCACGCTGCAAAAGTCCAACTTCGCAAGCGTGCCTTCGGGGGCGTAGATGGCTGCTCAAGCCGGCCGGCCGGCGCGGCCGCGGACGCCGCTCGCTCGCCGGATAGCCCACCGCCAACGGCGATCTGAACCCGGCACTGCCAGCAATTACCGCGGCTAGAACAAATCCGGCGATAAAACAAATTTATCTGGGGTAGGACGACAGTATCACAAGCTTTAGGTAATGGCGGGCAAACCCCAAAAGCCCGTGAATGCTAAAGCTTCCAAAGGCGACCGCAAGTATAAGAATTATTACGTGGAAAATGGACCGAGATTCTATTTTTATAAAACTATATATTGTTAAAAGTAGAAAAACAACGCCAAAACCCAAGGGGATCGTTGAATAGGTCAAAGCGTCCTCTTTGGGGATAGCTAAAACTCGCCAAGGATCGACGAGCAAAAGGAAAAAAAAGTGGATCAAAAAGCTCAAGACAGTCAGCGCCGAACTTATGACAAGCGCTTTTTCGGGAGAGCGCGGAAAGAATGGGAAAGTTTTCTCCGGCTTCATTGGCGCGCCGCCGCCGGCCCGTCCCCGCCGCTCGCTGCTGCCGTTTCCTGGCTTTGTCATCGGACATTCCCCAGATTATCGAGGCCCACCACGCCGCGTGGCTAAGTGATACGCCGCATATAAAGCCTAAACGCGGGGCTAGGAAAGGGCGCTGTTGCCGTGACGCCGGATTTTTGCATGACGTTTTCCTAGATCGACCCCTTGCGGTGACGCCGGTGCTTATGTCTCGCGCGCGACCGGTGGCGGAGCCTGCAAATAGCCTCGACGCGAGGTCCTCCGGCTGTTATCTCCAAAAAGCCGTACTAGTTGATCCAACAATGATCATTCTCGACGCAACAGACTCTGCCGTCCAAAATTTAGCCTGAAAAACCGGCTTATAATGGAAGCCGCCCAGGCCAGAGGATATTGCCGCATGATTCGATTCGACAAACCCTTGCTCGTCATGGTCGCGACCGTTCTTGCGGCCAATCTGTTCGTGGCGTTTGTTGCAGGTGCCGCTCGCGCGGAGACCGGAGTTGCTGTGGAGGCCCGGGTTGCCCGGCTTGACGCGCAAATCGCGGCGGCGCGAAACGAGATTCACATCGCGCAAGGATATGGCCTGCCGCCTGGCGAGATCGGCACACCCGGGGATATCCCATATAACGGGGAGCAGCCGGATGGAACGCAACAGGATTCGGCAGCCCTCCTGGTCCGGATCGATCGCCTCGAAAGCCAGATGCGGCAGATCAATGGGCAGATCGAACAGATGCAGTTCGAGACCCGCAGACTAGCGGACCAACTCAAGAAGTTCGAGGAGGATGTCGATTTCCGCTTTCACGAGGGCGGCGCGCCGGGCGCTCCCGTGGCCAAGCCCCCGCAGAAACGCAGCGAAGCACCCGAAACCCAAATCGATGGGGACGGCCGGGGCTCACTGAAAACTGCCGCTGCCGCAGCCTCCCGCGCGACGGGACGCGGCGACGCTTTCGATCCATCGCAGAATCGCGGCGCCCCTGGGGCTCCCCGCCCGCTCGGAAGCGTCGCCTCGGCCGCGAGCACGAACCCGGCGGGCAGGCGCCCAAGCGAGAGCGATAATGCGGGCCCCGATCGAACCGAACCCGGCGCGCCGCTCGATCTCTCCAATGGCCGCTCCCGCTTAGCGGGGCCGCCACCTACGTTGCCCTCGCCGCCGAAGGCATCGGCCAGCGTCCCGGCGTCCGGCATGGTCACGCCGGGTGGCACGGTCATCGCTATGGCACCCAATTCCGCGAAAGAGGAGTTCGACATTGCTTTAGGCTACCTTAAACAAAGGGCATATGAAAACGCGGAAAAGAGCTTTGCCGGGTTCCTCGAAAAGAATCCCAACAACAAAATGGCTTCCGACGCGATCTATTATCTAGGCGAAAGCTTCTACCAGCGCGGCCGGCAGCCCGAGGCGGCGCAACAATATCTGAAGATATCGACCCAATACGCCAATTCGCCGCGCGCGCCGGAAGCCCTCTTGCGCCTCGGCCAGTCGTTGAACGCCCTTGGCGCCAAGGAACAAGCCTGCGCGACCTTTGGCGAAATCGCGCGGAAATATCCAAATGCGCTGGCCACGGTCAAGGCCGGCGCTGAACTGGAGGCCAAGCGCGCGCAATGCTGACGTGCGATCGACCTGATCCCGGTGGGCCTTGCGCGAGCCTTGCGCGCGCGCGGCGCGCCAGGTCCGCCAGAACACTCGTCTCCGCGCCTGGCAAAGCGCGGTTCTCCGGCGAGGACATCGCAGCTCTTTTCGGTCCTTGGAAGGCCGCGCGGGGAATCGTTCTTGGCGTTTCCGGCGGCCCCGATTCGGTCGCCTTGATGCTGCTCGCCGCGGAGTGGGCGCGCGGGCGCGCCGAAGGGCCGCCGCTTTATGTTGCGACCGTCGACCACGGTTTACGCAAGGACTCGCGCGGCGAGGCCGAAATGGTCGCCCGCTGGGCCGCCGGTCTTGCACTGCCGCACGCCATTCTGGTCTGGGATGGCGTCAAGCCAAAATCGAGAATTCAGGAGCTCGCCCGCGAGGCCCGCTACCAACTGTTGTTCGAATACGCGGCCAGGATTGGCGCCGACCACGTCATGACCGCGCACCACGCCGATGATCAAGCCGAAACGGTTTTGTTCAGGCTGCTCCGCGGCAGCGGCGTTTCGGGGCTTGCCGGCATGGCAAGTTCAAGCGAACGGTGCGGGCTGGTCCTTGCCCGCCCGCTGCTGGCCCTTGCCAAGGCGGACCTCGCCGCCTTATGCGAATCGAGGGCGCATCCTTTTATCGACGATCCGTCGAACCATGATCCCGCCTATGCGCGAACCAAGATGCGGCGCCTTCGCGGCCTGCTCGCCGACGAAGGTCTCGGCCGCGCCGCGTTGTTGAAGCTCGGGCGCCGGGCCGCCAGGGCGGAGGCCGCGCTTGCCGTCCAAGCGCGCGCAGTCAGTGCCGGTCTTCCGGCGCGGCGCGAGCCAGGCGGATTTCGGGCCGACATATCGGCCCTCGCGGATGTGCCGGACGAGATACTCTTACGCTTTCTTCACGATGAAATTAAGTTGATAAGTGGCGGCAAGCCGCTTCGTCTCGAACGCCTCGAAGCTCTGGCGCTGCGGTTCGGCCGAGCGCTGCGCGCCGGGACCGCCATCACGGCAACCTTGGGCGGGGCGGCATTGCGGCAGCAAAGCAACCGCATTCTTGTCATTGCAAGGGAAGACGCGCGCTGGCGCGACCAGAAAACCCATCCGGAGTCCTCGAGGGGAGGTCCCGAGAGTGACGTAGGGCTCACTTGAGAGTGATGTAAGAGTCACCTGAGAGTGATTTAAGACTCACTTGGCAAGCGCGCAAACCAGGCTTACATTGAACAAACGCCCAGTTAGCAGCGGGTGCTGTTTCAACCGGTGACGGCCCTCGGGCCGGAACGGTGTTTAGCGGGAACGAAGATGAATCCGAATTTCCGGAATTTCGCCCTTTGGGTGATCATTATCCTGCTCGTCGTCGCGCTCGTCATGCTGTTTCAAAACCCCGGGCAGCGGGTTCCGTCGCAAGACATCGCCTTTAGCCAGCTTTTGAACGAAGTTGACCAAGGCCATGTCCGCGAGGTCACGATCGCAGGCAACGAGATCACGGGTCATTTCACCGACAATCGCGCCTTTGCGACCTATGCACCCAATGACCCGACGCTAGTCCAAAGCCTTTACAAGAAAAACGTGTCGATCACGGCCAAGCCTCCGTCCGAAAACACCAATTGGTTGATGACGCTTCTCGTCAACGGGCTGCCGCTAATTGCCATTCTCGGTATCTGGATCTTTCTGTCCCGGCAAATGCAGGGCGCCGGCGGCAAAGCCATGGGATTTGGCAAGTCCAAGGCTAAACTCCTGACCGAGGCGCATGGGCGGTATACGTTCGAGGACGTCGCTGGCGTCGACGAGGCCAAGGAAGACCTCCAGGAAATTGTCGAATTTTTGCGCGATCCGCAACGCTTCCAGAAGCTTGGCGGGCGAATCCCACGCGGCGTTTTGCTTGTCGGCCCGCCCGGGACCGGCAAGACGCTGCTTGCGCGCGCCATCGCGGGGGAAGCCAACGTGCCCTTCTTTACGATTTCCGGATCGGATTTCGTGGAAATGTTCGTCGGCGTCGGCGCGAGCCGCGTCCGCGACATGTTCGAGCAGGCCAAGAAGAACTCGCCTTGCATCGTCTTCATCGATGAAATCGACGCCGTTGGCCGGCATCGCGGCGCCGGGCTTGGGGGCGGCAACGACGAGCGCGAGCAAACATTGAACCAGCTCCTCGTCGAGATGGACGGCTTCGAGCCCAACGAGAGCATCATCCTAATCGCGGCGACCAACCGTCCCGACGTGCTCGATCCGGCGCTTCTCCGCCCCGGCCGCTTCGACCGCCAGATTGTCGTGTCGAACCCCGATATCGTCGGGCGCGAGAAGATCCTCAAGGTGCATATCCGCAAAGTCCCCCTCGCCCCGGACGTCGATTTGAGGACGGTGGCGCGCGGCACGCCCGGCTTTTCCGGCGCCGACCTCATGAATCTCGTCAACGAGGCGGCCTTGCTGGCGGCAAGGCGCGCCAAGCGTTTCGTCACCATGTCCGAGTTCGAGGATTCGAAAGACAAGATCATGATGGGCGCCGAGCGCCGCACCATGGTTATGACCGAGCAAGAGAAAATGCTGACCGCCTATCACGAGGGCGGGCACGCGATCGTCGCGCTCAATGTTGTGGCCACCGACCCGGTGCATAAGGCGACCATCATTCCGCGTGGGCGAGCCCTCGGCATGGTCATGCAGCTCCCCGAACGCGACAAGCTTTCGATGAGTTTCGAACAGATGACATCGAGGCTTGCCATCTGCATGGGCGGCCGGGTTGCCGAGGAAATCATCTTCGGCAAGGATAAGATCACGTCGGGCGCGCAATCCGACATCGAGCAGGCGACCAAGCTCGCCCGCGCCATGGTGACCCGCTGGGGCTTCTCAGACGAGCTTGGCACCGTCATGTATGGCGAAAATCAGGAGGAGGTTTTCCTCGGCTATACCATGGGGCGCCAGCAAACCATCTCGGAGGCCACCGCGCAGAAAATCGACGCGGAAGTGCGCCGCCTGGTGGAGTCGGGTCTCGCCGAAGCAACCCGGATCATTACCGAAAAGCGCCAAGATCTCGAAACTCTCGCCAAAGGCCTCCTCGAATATGAGACGCTTACCGGCGAAGAGATCAAAGAGCTTTTAAAGGGGCACGCTCCGGTGCGCGATACCGGCGATGATCATGAGCCGCCGTTGCGTGGCTCTCCCGTCCCGACCACCGGCGTCGTGCGGCCGAAGAAGCCCGGCCCCGAGCCTGGAGGATTGGAGCCGCAGCCGCAGGCGTAAGCGCGCCTCCCCTGGCGAGCCGATACGGTCTAGCCGCGAGCGTGTTTTCCGCTTTCGCGAGGGAAGCGGAAACTATGCGCGAGCGTCGCCTTGCGAGTGCCAAATATCGGCGTGACGAACGCGCGACAGCGCCGTGCGCGAGATCGTTTAGACACACGGTGGCTTTCCGGCATTCGACACACCTGGGTCACGAGGCCGCCTGCTCCGAAGCCCGGCAAGGGAGGAAGCCGGCGACGGCACGTCAAAGCCCGCGGGCCGCTTCGACTCCGTCCTTCCTGATCCGCCGATCGATAAATGGCGCGTCCGAACCGCTGGTCCCAGCCAACCGAAATAATGCGGGAATTGACCGGCCGGCCGCCGGCCGGATTCGCGCGGCATTAAAGGCCGGATGACCTTGACAGAGCGAGAGTTCGTTTTCGGCGTCTCGCCGCGATTCGTCCGGCGCGGATCAGCGTGCCGGACATCGGCGAAGGCGCCGCCTGTCGCTGGCGCGGAGCTCATCGACGCGGGCGTTGCGCCAGCGCCATTAAAAAAGTTTCGACAATAAGTAGTTGGGAAAGCTATGAACGCCGAGGGCTGTGCGCGGGGTCGGTCATGAATCGACCTGTCGCCGCAACCCATGGCGAATGCAAAACATAAAAACCGCACCAACGCTGCGACAAACCGGCTCTTGCATCACGCCGGGCAACGGATAGGATGGATTGCGCTGGCGGACTCGCTGGCTCCGTAAAGGGATTTGCGTGATGGTCCACCCTGCTGGCAAAACCGGGATATGGCGCGCTTGCATGGGCCCTGCAATATCTAAATTAGGTGCATTTGCGTAAAAGCGTGACAATGGGGTGGGCGCAAATAAATGCTCCACGGCGGATTTTGAAGTTAAGTTATTTAGCGGTGGGCGATCCCTGGCTCCGAGTGAAACAGGGGTTATGCCGCGAAGGGTGAGGACTGGAAAATGAGCATGAACCGCGCCTATCGCAACCCGAATGAGATGCCGGCGGCGTTGCCGATTTTTCCGCTTGCC
This sequence comes from Methylocella sp., assembly GCA_050728655.1. Taxonomy (GTDB): domain Bacteria; phylum Pseudomonadota; class Alphaproteobacteria; order Rhizobiales; family Beijerinckiaceae; genus Methylocapsa. The sequence continues at coordinate 13,492 of JBOHJQ010000031.1, read as the reverse complement.
GGGGCCCTGCTGCTGCCGCGTGGCGAATTGCCTCTCAACGTCTTTGAGCAACGCTACCTCGCCATGGTCGACGATGCCATGAAAGGGGAGCGTATCGTCGGCATGATCCAACCCGACCCCGAGGCAGGAGCGGGAACTGCCGTTCCGGCGCTGTTTTCGGTCGGCTGCGCGGGGCGCATTACCCAGCTCGCCGAAACCGGCGACGGGCGCTACTTCGTCACGCTGACCGGAATCGCGCGGTTCAAGATCGTCGAGGAAATCACCGCCATGACGCCTTACCGGCAATGCCGCGCCGATTTTAGCCCGTTTTCCGTCGATTTCAGTCCCTGCGCGGGCGAGGATCAGGTCGATCGCGACGGCGTCTTGCGCACCTTGCGCGACTTCGCCGAGACCAACCATCTCCAGATCGACTGGAACAGCATCCACGATGCGCCAAACGAGGCGCTTGTCAATGCGCTGTCCATGATGAGCCCATGCAGTCCCAAGGAAAAGCAGGCGCTTCTCGAAGCGCGCGACCTTAAAGGCCGGGCGGATGTGCTCGTCGCGATTACCGAAATCGAACTCGCGCGCGGGAGAAGCGCGTCGACGCCCTTGCACTAAGCAAGATGGCGTTGGCTGACTTATGCAAGACAGGTTGGAATCGTTCGTTTCGCGTCGTTTTCGCACGGACACCGGCAACCGCTGGAAACGAGGCTTGAGCGCGCGCGGGATGGCTGGTCCCGCGCGAATGCACACGGGAACGACAAATGCGGGAGGACAAACCGATGGCGGGTAAGGATAAAGAATCAGACGCCAAGCAAGCTCTGGAGCCTTCCCGGATCGATCCGCGGCTGCTTGAAATCCTGGTGTGTCCGCGCACCAAGACGACTCTCGAATATGATGCGCAAAACCAGGAACTGATTTCCCGCGCGGCCAAGCTTGCCTATCCGATTCGCGACGGCATCCCGATCATGCTACCGGAAGAAGCGCGCCCCCTCGATGGATAGCGGCGGCCGGTAATCGAGCGCCGCCGCTAACCATGACAGAGGATTGGTTGGTATGAGTCCCAAGGTCTGGATTAAACTTGGGACGTATTTCTTGGTCTTCGCGGGTCTTTTGTTCGGGTCCGCGGGGACGCTCGCTTGGCCGGCCGCGTGGGCTATCCTCGTCCTTTTCTTCGGGGCGAACCTCTTGATCACGCGAGCGCTCGCCCGCGACGATCCGGCTTTGCTCGCCGAGCGGATGAAGCCCTTCATCCAGGAGGGCCAGCCACTTTGGGACAAGGTCATCATGGCGAGCTATGGTGTGCTCTCCGCCTGCTGGCTGATCTTGATGGGTCTCGATGCTGGTAGGTTCCGCTGGTCCGCCATGCCGGCATTGCTGCAATGGCTCGGCGCCGCCGGTATCCTCGTCTCCATGTTGATCTTTTCCCAGGTGCTCCAGGCAAATCCGTTTCTCGCGAACGTCGTGAAGATCCAGACCGAACGCGGCCATGAGGTCGTGACAAAGGGCCCCTATACCTTTGTCCGGCATCCGCTTTATGCTGCGGTTTTGCTCCTTCTTCCCTCGGCCGCGCTTATGCTGGGATCTTGGTTTGGCCTAGCGGCGGCGATCCTGCTTGCGGGCCTGCTCATCCTGCGCACCGCTTTGGAAGACCGCGAACTCCACAGCAAGCTCGGCGGCTATGCGGACTATGCCCGACGGGTCCGCTACCGGCTCGTTCCGTGGCTGTGGTGAAGCGGGAAAACGCTCGTTCGCGCGCGGTGCCGGTAACGATTGCGGTTAAGGCTTGACTGCAGCCGCTGCGCGGCTCAAGCCAAGCTTCCGGAGAGTAAGTCCAGCGCGCCATGTCCGATGCCGTCGCCCAGCTTTTGACTATTCTCGATCTCGAACGGATCGAGGAAAATATTTTTCGCGGGCGCAGCCCGCAAGTTGGCTGGCAACGCGTGTTCGGCGGCCTTGTGGTGGCGCAAGCCCTCGTCGCCGCGGCCCGCACCGTTGAAGGACGCGCGCCGCATTCGTTGCATGGCTATTTTCTTCGTCCTGGCGATCCCACCGTGCCGATCATCTATGAAGTCGACCGGATCCGGGACGGGACGAGCTTCACGACGCGGCGCTGCAACGCGATCCAACATGGCCGCGCAATTTTCTCCCTCTCGGCATCGTTCCAGATCGAGGAGCCGGGACTCGAGCACGCTGTTTCGATGCCCAAGGTTCCGTTGCCGGAACGCCTGCCGGCAGAATCCGAAAAGCAGCGGCGCTATGTTGCGGCTATACCCGAGGCCAGCCGCCGCTGGTTCGCCCAGAACGTCGAGGTGCGTTTCGTCGATCTGCCCAGTTATCTCAGGCACCAAGCCGGCGTCCTTGAACAGCAGGTATGGTTGCGCGCGACGGGGCCGCTCCCCGGCGATCCGGCCATCCATCGCGCGGTGCTCGCTTGTCTCTCCGACATGACTCTACTCGATGCCGCGCTCGGCGCGCATGGTCGTTCGGCGTTCGATGGCGGCCTCCAGGTCGCCAGCCTCGATCATGCCTTGTGGTTTCACCGGCCGTTTCGCGCCGACGATTGGCTTCTCTACGCGCAAGACAGCCCAACATCCTGCGGCGCGCGCGGCTTCGCGCGCGGACTCCTCTTTTCGTATGATGGCCGCCTTGTTGCCTCGGTGGTCCAGGAAGGCCTTATCCGCCCCACGCCGGCCAGCCGAGGAGTATTGTCTTGAGCGCCGGCATGACGCGCTTTTGTGAAGCAATACCTAAGACCGACAACGCTCGACTTCGTTCCGGGCGATCACAATCACGTGACCGGTAAAGACCGTGCGCCACCCCGCTTTCCCTCGCCGCCGCGCCAACGCCATTTTTGACAAAGACCTAATTCCAGGGGCGTTTCGGCTTCCGGCGCGGTCTTTTCGCGCCGAAATAAGCCGCCCAGCATTTTTGATTCACGCAGGCGCATCTGGCCGCGCATTGGCAAGTGGCCCGAAGCTTGCTAAGAATAACTCAAGCATGGCCGCGATGTCGCGCGCCCGGCCCCACGGCTATGAGCCGGATCGCCCGCAGTTTCCAGAGTTCCCAACCTAGCGGCAAGCAGGAAGAGCAACATGAAAATAGTCACCGCGATCATCAAGCCATTCAAGCTGGACGAGGTCCGTGACGCGCTGACCGCACTTGGCGCGCTCGGAATGACTGTGACCGAAGTCAAAGGTTACGGCCGCCAAAAGGGCCACACGGAAATCTACCGTGGGGCGGAATATACGGTCAGCTTTCTTCCCAAGTTGAAGGTCGAGGTCGCCGTGCCCGCCGATCTCGTAAATCAGACGATCGATGCCATCACCTCGGCGGCTCGAACCGGCGAAATTGGCGACGGCAAGATTTTCGTCACCACGCTCGATCAAGCGGTTCGGATCCGCACCGGAGAACGCGATCAAGAGGCCATCTAACGCGCCCTTCCCTCCATTTTCGAAGTTTCGCAGGAGCTTGGACATGAACCGTAATTTGCTACCAAGGATCGCTCCCCGGGCGATCGGTTTAGGGCTTTTCCTGGCCGCCGTTGCGGCAGGGCAAGGCTTCGCGGATACTGCGGCGCCCGTTCCCAACAAAGGCGACACCGCCTGGATGCTGACCTCGACGGCGCTTGTCCTGATGATGTCGATTCCGGGGCTCGCGCTTTTCTACGCCGGTATGGCGCGAACCAAAAACGCGGCGGCATTGGCCGCGCAGGTGTTCGCGATCGTGGCGCTCGTTTCGATCGTTTGGGTCCTTTACGGCTATTCGCTCGCCTTTACCGAAGGCAGTCACGCCTTGGTGCCGTTCGCCGACAGCGATAATCCCTGGCTTGGATTTCTGCACGGCTATGAATGGAACAACCTTGTCGGAGGATTCAAAAGCGCCTTTCTTATTGGAATGACTCCGGATTCGACGGTGCCGACCTTTTCCAACGGCGTGGTCATTCCCGAATTTGCCTATATGGCGTTCCAAATGACCTTCGCCATCATCACCCCGGCCTTGATCGTCGGCGGCTTCGCCGAGCGGATGAAATTCTCGGCCATCTTCGTCTTCATCCTGCTTTGGGTGACCTTCGTTTATTTCCCGATCGCGCATGGTGTCTGGTACTGGGCGGGTCCGGACGCGATCGCGGAAGCCGCGAAGGCCCTCGCCGATGCCCCGGACGATGCCGCCAAGGCGGCCGCGCAGGCGAATCTCGACGCGGTTCTCAACAATGCCGGAAACTTCAACAGAATGGGGGCGCTCGATTTTGCCGGCGGCACCGTGGTTCATATCAATTCGGGCATCGCCGGTCTGGTCGGAGCCTTAATGGTCGGCAAGCGGGTCGGCTATCCGCACGATATTGAGCCGCCGCATTCGGTCATCATGTCGATGATCGGCGCCTCGCTTTTGTGGGTCGGCTGGTTCGGCTTCAATGCCGGTTCGAACCTCGAGTCGAATGGGACGACCGCGCTTGCGTTTGTGAACACCTTCGTGGCGACCGCGGCGGCGACGCTCGGCTGGATGTTCACCGAATGGGCGGTCAAGGGCAAGCCTTCGCTGCTTGGCATGGCCTCGGGCGCGGTCGCGGGCCTCGTCGCGGTGACCCCGGCGTCCGGCTTCGCCGGGCCGATGGGATCGGTCGTTCTAGGGTTGGTCGCGGGATCCATCTGCTTTATCTTTTGCTCCGTCGTGAAGCCGAAGGTTGGCTACGACGACGCGCTCGACGCGTTCGGCGTGCATTGCATCGGCGGCATCATCGGGGCGATCGGCACCGGCATTCTGGTCGCGCCTTACCTCGGCGGCGTAGGCTTGGTCGACTATGCGATCAAACCTGGCTTTGCGTCCCCCGCCGATTACGTGATGAGCACCCAAGTGCTGATTCAGACGAAGAACGTGCTTTTCACCCTTCTCTGGTCGGGTTTCGGCTCGGCGATCCTGTACAAGTTCGTCGACCTTACGATCGGCCTCAGGGCGACGAAGCAGGCCGAGCTCGAAGGCCTCGATGTAAGCGACCACGGCGAGCGCGCCTATAACCTTTGACACTCATCCTTGTCCGGCGCTACATCAAAGCGCCGGACAAGCCGGCCTCTAAATAGACGAAAATGCGAAGAAAACAATTGACCGCGGTCCGGGGTTTGGGGCCGCTCCGCTTGGCGTGCCGCCCGGGCGCCCGGCATGGAAGCCGCGGTCTTGGTCCGTTAGGCGGGAATCAAGCGGAGGGTTGAAGGCTCGCCAGATCCGAAGCATACCAGCAGTCCTACGTCGACTGTCCAAACCTCACGCTGAGAATGCACATACGCCGGTTCACTCGGCCGACCAATGGATTCTCCGAAGACGATCGATAACCACCCCTATGCCGTCGCGCTCCTATGACAATTTTGTGCGCATTCATCAGACGCTTCGGGTGACGCCCGCGATCGCCGCCGGGAGTTGCCGATCGGCTTTGGGAAATTGCCGATATTGTCGCCTTGTTGGAAGCGTCGATCCGAAGCCCGGTAAGCGCGGCCCATGCAAGAAACGAATAGCGGTATAATTGGTGGATAGACTCGTCGTGCTCAGCGTCCTAATTGTTGCAACGTCGCTGGAAGCGACCGGCGACGCCGTCGTGCGCATGGGGATCGCTCAAAATGCTTGGCTGCCGCGTAGCCTGCTGTTCTTGGGCGGCACTATCCTGCTATTCGGATATGGCCTCTCGGTAAACCTCGCGCCCGTCGAATTTGGGCGCGTTGTCGGCCTCTATATCGCGACGCTGTTCATCGTTTGGCAAATCGTCAATTTCGTTGCCTTCCGGTCCGTCCCTAACACGCCTATCCTCCTCGGCGGCGCGCTCATTGTTGCCGGAGGGATCGTTGTCACATTCTGGGAATGACAATTTCAGACTGACCCACGACCCGGTCTCCACGCAGCTCGACAAAATCGCCAGTTTTTGATGAGGGCCGAACAACAATACTCGCCCATTTCTTTGGCCTCGCTTATTCGTCCTCGCCGAAGCGGTTGGCGACGAGCGCCACGATTGCCGCCATTGCCTCTGCCGCCTCGGCGCCGGCCGTGGTAACGGTGATGGTCATTCCCGGCCCGGCGCCCAGGGTCAAGATGCCCATGATCGAGGCCCCGCCGACGGTTTCCCCGCAGCTGCTAACCGTGACAGTGGCATCGAATCCATCGATACATTGCACGAGTTTCGCCGTCGCGCGCGCGTGGAGCCCCTTGCGATTGAGGATTTCAAGGGTGCGCACAAGGGCATCCCCGGGGGGTTCGAAATCCGGACAATCACCGCCGGATTCCACTGGGACAGCGTGGTCCTCGATCATTTACCGCTCAATACCCGGCTCGCGACATAGATATATTTGCGGCCCGCATCCTGGGCCTGGATCACCGCCTGGTCGAGACTGCAGCCTTCGCGCACCGAGGCGAGTTTAATAAGCATCGGCAGATTGACCCCCGCGATGACTTCGATTTTAGAGCTATCCATAATCGAAATCGCGAGATTAGACGGAGTGCCGCCAAACATATCGGTGAGCACGACCACGCCTGCGCCGCTGTCGACTTTGGCGGCGGCGGAAACAATATCCTGGCGCCGCTGTTCGATATCGTCATCCGCCCCGATGGTAACCGATTCGATCTGCTGTTGCGGTCCGACCACATGTTCCAACGCGGCGCGAAATTCCGACGCGAGTCGGCCATGGGTCACGAGGACGATTCCAATCATCGAACGTACCCGTTCTTCAGGAACTTCGTGCCTGACCGGCACGGCGCGCGGTGGTCGTCAAGACAAGAAACCAGCCACGGACTTAAGGCGACGTTCGCCGCAACCCTGCCGGGCGGCTTGCCTCGGGTAGACTGCATTAATATCGAGGACCAGCGAAAGCTACTCGCCGCGCCTCTCGCGAAGGCCTTCGCGGTTGGGCAACAACTCAAGACCACAAGTGGCCGACCTCGCTTATGGGCCTTGCCCGAAAATGCACGGGTCAAGAACAAGTTCGCGGCATTTTGTGCGGCGCAATGAAATTGGCAAGTAAAATGATGTGAAGCTCGCCTGGAAAGGGCAGCTCGAACCCAAACGCCTGGGGCGCTCGAGGAAAGGCGGTACTGCATTGGCAAGACCTACAGAAGTTTTCGTCGCAAGCGCGGATCGGCCAATAGCGCGCGGGCAAGCCCGGCAACCGCGGCATCTTGCCGCACGCGGAAGAACGGCAATGTGACGCCCGCAAGCTCGATGTGGTCATGGTCTGGCTCCGGATACCGGGGGAGTGCCTCGCCCTTGCCGGCAAGCCCGATCACAAGCCGTACGACGGCGGAGGGCAAAAACGGCATTTCGAAGATGCCCTGGCCGCGCCGTTCGATCTTTCCCGGGATCATTGGATGGCCACAGGCGATCAGGCGGCCGCCGCGGGATTCAATGCCAATGCGATCATCGCCCACGAGCCGTGCGAAAAGGCCCGCGTCTTCGGCGGCCGCGATCAAGGCAAATGCCAAGCTGCTTTTGCCGGCGCCGGATGGCCCTCGAACGAGCACGCCGGCTTCCCCGATCACGACGGCGCTTGCATGGAGATACGATTTTTCCGTATTCGCGGCCGGTCGATCCCGTTTCAAGGACAAGACTCATCGTGCCTTTGGCAAAAATATCAGGAAGCGGGCGCCGAGCACCGGGATCGAGCCGTCGGCGCCGGGGGGGCCGATCCGGTTGAGCGCCGATATGCGTCCGCCATGAGCCTCGATGATTTGGCGCGAGATGGAAAGCCCAAGGCCAGAGTTTTGCCCGAAACCTTGGCCAGGGCGGTCGGTATAAAACCGTTCGAATATCCGTTCGACGGCATTGGCCGGAATGCCGGGGCCGTCATCGTCGACAATGATCTCGAAACCGTCGCGCGGGTGGCCCTGGGCCGTGTAGTCCTTGGTTGCACGCAACAGCACGCGAACGCTTCCGTCAGCGGCCGAAAACGATGTCGCATTGTCGATGAGATTATTGAAAACCTGGCCGAGGCGCGAATCGTGCCCGAGAACCAGATAAGCCGGCCTGCGGCTATCCTCCAAGGGCCCAGGGGGGGCGACGGCCAATTCGACACGGATCGCGCCGGTATCCTTGACCAGGTTGGCCATGGCGACGACCGTAACGAGCAGGCGCCTCAGATCGAGGAGGGCGACGTCGTCGCGCGCCATCTCGGCATCGAGCCTCGACGCGTCGGATATGTCGCTGATCAGCCTATCGAGCCGGCGAACGTCGTGCGCGAGAATCGCCAGCAGACGTTGGCGTGATTCCGGCGCGCGGGCAACAGGCAGCGTCTCGACCGCACTGCGCAAGGAAGTGAGCGGGTTTTTCAGCTCGTGCGCGACATCGGCGGCGAAGCGTTCAATCGCCTCGATGCGATCGTAGAGGGCCTTGGTCATATCGCGCAGCGCGCCGGACAAATGGCCGATCTCATCCGAGCGGCCGGTGAAATCGGGGATTTCCCGGCGTGCCTTTGTCCCTCGCCCGACGCGTTCCGCCGCCCCCGCAAGGCGCCTTATGGGTTCGGCTATCGTTCCGGCGATGAAAAGAGAAAGGAGGAACATGATGGCCGAGGAAACCAGAAAGATCCGGACAATGGCCCAGCGTTCCGAGGCAATGATCTTGTCGATGTCGTCGCCTTGCGTGGACAAGAGCAAGGCGCCGCGCACCGCCCGGAAACGTTGGATCGGCACCGCGGCCAAAACAATGGTCTCGCCCTGCGCATCGACGCGCACGATCGATTCCGGGCCACCGCTGAGCGCCCGCGCCACTTCCGGATAGCTCTTGCCATTGCCGACGCCGAGATCTTCATAAAGGGGCAGGCCAGGCTGGCCGGTAAGCCTCTTCAAGCCTCGGCCGACGCGTGTCCAAGGGGAGGCCGACTCCTTTCGCGCGGGCGGCGGCAGGTCGTAACGCATGATATTGGACCGGCTCGTCAGCGAGTGCGAATCGAGCAACAAATAGCCGTCGCGATCATAGATTCGCGCCCGCGTCCGCGTCGGCGAGGCGAGCCTGTGAAGGACCGGCCCGATGCGTTCGGGATTGATGGAAAATTCCAGCGACGGCGCGGTTTCGTCGGCAAACGCGTAGCTCTCGCCCGGAGCGAGCTGAAGCAGCTTTTCCGGATCGATGGCAATCGAGCCGGTGTCGACCGTGGCGGATGCCGCGATCGCGGCGGCGATGATCTCGGCCTGGATCTGCAAGCTCTGCACCTTGGCCTCGATCAACCCTTCGCGGAACTGATTGAGATAAAGGAAGCCGATAAGGAGAGCGGCGAGCCCGCCCAGGTTTAAAAGTACGATGCGGCGGGTTAACGGGGATGCAAAACGCGCGCCCGCGGCGCGCGCAAATCCGCGCAGGCGCAGGCCACCGCTACGGCGCATGCGCTTGGCCCAACGCGCGGTGCGGGGCGCTCGTTCGAAGCCCTCGCGTGCTTCGAGACTCATTGCCCGGCGATCCCCCTCCCTGAGGCGTAAAGTGTCATGCCTAAGCCCGAAACGGCGACCCCATCCCGTCCCGATTTGGATCGATGACAGGAATACCTGTGCGTTATATCGCATTTAGCCCGCGCATGACGGCGGATCGCTCCGCCACGGTCTATGGCGAAAAAAGCTTGAAGCGCTCTAAATTTCTTGTGTTGGCGCGAGTTATTGCGAAACCGGCTACCATTTTCACGCATCATGCTCTGAACTGCGGCGTAGTTTGCGAGGAATGCGTCCTCGTCCGCCAGCCTAAAGCGATTGACCTGTGGCCGGGCCAAGATCATTCCTTGAAGCGGTAGCCCACGCCATAAAGCGTCTCGATCATTTCGAACTCATCATCGACGACCTTGAATTTCTTTCGCAATCGCTTGATGTGGCTGTCGATCGTGCGGTCGTCGACGTAGACCTGATCGTCATAGGCCGCATCCATCAAGGCATTGCGGCTCTTGACGATTCCGGGTCTTGTCGCGAGCGCCTGGAGGATCAAGAATTCGGTGACCGTCAAGGTGACAGCATCATTTTTCCAAGTGCAGGCATGGCGCTCCGGGTCCATCTTCAAAAGACCGCGCTCGAGTATCTTTGCCTCGGATTCCTTCTGCGTTCCGGGTTCCTTGGGATTGGCACGGCGCAAAATGGCCTTGACACGCTCGACGAGAAGCCGTTGCGAGAAGGGCTTGCGGATAAAATCGTCGGCACCCATTTTGAGCCCGAACAATTCGTCGATTTCCTCATCCTTTGAGGTTAAAAAGATCACCGGCACGTCGGATTTCTGACGAAAACGGCGGAGCAATTCCATGCCATCCATCCGCGGCATCTTGATATCGAAAATCGCAAGATCGGGAGGATTGCTCCTCAAGTCGTCGAGCGCCGTCGACCCATCCGTATAGGTCTGCACGCGATAGCCTTCGCCTTCGAGGGCAATCGCCACGGAATCGAGGATGTTGCGGTCGTCATCGACCAGGGAAATCGTTGGCATGGACGGTCCTAATTCCGAAATCGAGCGCCACGATCAAGTTCCCAAAGGGCTTGGCGGAAAACCCCTTGAACCGTTGCCGAAGGTTTCATGCCTTTTGCAGCGAATTGCGGCGGCGCCTCGTTGTTAAAGTGTCCGCGGCCGTGCCGGGGCGCGGCGCAACGTTGAATTCAGCTTCCCTCCGAGACCACCTAGAAAAACCCATGTCCTAACCGGGCCGTGAATGCCGCACTCCTCCACTTAATGAGTGCTGGCTAGACCAGTCCTTGCGCGAACGGTTACCCAAGGCTCTGCTTTAGGTTGGCGAGGATAACCTCGACTCCTATAACAGGAAAAATGCGCGGCTGAAATAAGGCAGCTTTGGACGCCTCGCCGCCATGTCCGGTTTTTCGCCGCGGCGCCCACTGCCGCCGAGCCCGGGCCGAAATCGCGCAGAACTTCAAAAAAACCAAAAATATGATATAGTTACAATAACATATTTGGCGAAGAGGCGCGGGGTCGGTCGCGCTGGATTTATTCTCTCTCCTTTCGATCCACGCAAAAAGGCGGAGATAGGGGGGCGCCAAGACATCCGCCGCGTACGCGATCGGGCGTCTCCCGGAAAAATCCGTCTTCGGGCGTCACTTGCTGGTGCGCGTTGGCTCGAAGCCAAGCCGGGCGATAAAGCGGGCGAACTGAATGAGCCGGACTCGGACGCCGATCCCGAAACGCCGGCAAAATTCATCTCTCGGGGGAAATGGGCCCGGAGCGATACCGCTAGAGCCGCTTGCAAAGCCTGTTGCGACCTAATCCTGGCAGATTAAACCGCGCATCACATAGACCCGCCCGTCGGGACCGACCATGCGGGTGACCCGGACGCAATCCTCGTCCTCGCCCGCCGCCGCGTGGCCAAGCTGAAACGCCGGACCCCGACCAAGGGGCGCATAGACTGTTTTCGTCTCGCTCGTCCGCTGCGCGGGACCAAAAACTTTCGCCTTCGGGGTGATCGTCATCGGCGCCGCGAACACCGCCGCTCCGAGACAGGAGACCGCAATTCCCACCATGGCATATTTGAGGGCCTGGTTTCCGATAGCGTTGCGCGACTTGATCATGAGTCTTGTTCCCTCCCCCTGGCGAGCTGGGCGCCGGTGGGGGCCTAATCCTTGAAAAAATCTGGCCGGTGCGTACCACGATTCATATGGTTAAACGCCGGCCGCCTGAAAAGGTTGCGCTGGATCAGATAGAAATTAAAAAAGTTGAAGTCCCGGCTTGCGGCGGGACTTTTGCGCCACCGGCCCCACCTCAATAGCAGACCTGGACGGGCTGATAACCGACAAAATTGCCCCAGCCGTCATAGGCCGGTTGGTTCTGCCAATAGCAGCGGCCGTAATAGGCCGGACCGTAAGCATAGGCCGATCCGGCGAGCGCGCCGAGCGCGAGGCCACCAATGACCCCCGCCGCGACGGGTCCGCCCCAGCCGCCGCCGTACCAGCCGCCGCCACGCCAATGGCCGCCGCGCCAACCTCCACCGTGCCAACCTCCACCGTGCCAACCGCCGCCGTGCCAACCGCCGCCGCGCCAACTTCCCGCCATAGACGGCGTCGCGGTCGCGGTGAGGCCGGCCGCCAAAGTCAAAACGGCTAAGGTGCCTATGGCCGCCTTTCTCAACGTGCTGGTCATCTTAAACCTCCTCGATGTTGCAGCGCCGGGGCCCGCGAGGCGAAGCCCCTAGGGCGCCTTTCATTCCCACATTTGCATCCACGCGCCTGAACTTCCGTGACCTTGCTCACATTAGCATCCACGCGCCTGAACTTCCCATGAACGGAAAAGCCGCATTTTGGTTCACGGCGCGATCGATTACTCTGATGATAGCGTGATCCGCCCCCGAAAAAAATAAAATTCCGCAAGATGTTCCGGCGATCTGAAACGGTCCCAGGCTTGCTTTGGGGTCCGGCGCTAAGCGGTGAGAAGATATTGATCGGCCGGCCGGGAGATGCGTTGCGGATTCAGCAATTCCGCGATTTCGCAAGCACGAACCGGCCGGCTGAACAAATAGCCCTGCATTTCCGTGCAGCCGACCTCGCGCAACCATGAAAGTTGCGTTTTTGTCTCGACGCCTTCCGCCAGCGTGGGAATGCCAAGGTTCGATCCAAGATCGGTGATCGCCCGGATGATCGCCATGCAATCCGCGCTCTCGCTAAGCTCGGCAATGAACGAGCGGTCGATTTTGATCTTGTCGAAAGGAAACGCGCGCAGATAACTGAGGCCCGAATAGCCGGTGCCGAAATCATCCATCGAAATACCGACGCCGAGCGCGCGCAACCGGCGCAAAGTGGCGAGGTTGGCTTTGCTTTCCGCCAGAAAAATGGATTCCGTGATCTCGAGTTCGAGCCGCGCCGCCGGCAGTCCCACGCTCGCGAGCGTCGCGAAAACCACCTGAGGCAAGTTGCCTTTCTTGAACTGAACCGGCGAAAGATTCACCGCCACTTTCAAATCGACCGGCCATGTCGCCGCTTCGGCACAGGCTTGACGCAGCACCCATTCGCCGATGGGGACAATCAAGCTGGTCTCCTCGGCGAGCGGAATGAATTTCGCCGGAGCCACCATCCCGCGCAACGGATGGTTCCAGCGGAGCAGCGCCTCGAAGCCGGAAATGACGCCGGTCGCAAGCGTGACGAGAGGCTGATAATAGACTTCCAATTCGCCCGCTGCGAGCGCTTTGCGCAAATCGAGTCCCAGCGCGCAGTGGGCTCGGAGGTGGGCGCCCATGCCGGGTTGGAAAAAGCGGAAGGTGCGCCGGCCGTCCATTTTGGCCTGATAGAGCGCCATGTCGGCATTCCCCAGAAGTTGCTCGGCGGTCTCGCCATCGGCTGGCGCAAGCGCGATGCCGACGCTAGCGCCGATCACAACCTCTTGACCGTCGATATCGTAAGGCTCGCTCAACAGCTTCACGATGCGCTCGGCCAAGGCGCCCGCCTCATGCGATTCGGCGAGCCCAAATTGCAGGACCGCGAATTCGTCGCCGCCGAATCTGGCGACCATGTCGGAGATGCGCAAGCACGCGCGGAGACGCTCCGCTGCCGCCACCAAAAGCCTGTCGCCGGC
>JBOHJQ010000030.1:0-34998 GCA_050728655.1 Methylocella sp. | reverse complement strand
AGCAACAGCACACAATGGGGATGCTGATCGATCGCATCGGTCAGAAGACCGCCTTGATCGAAGCCGACATAGCCAGGCGGCGCGCCGATAAGCCTTGAGACGGTGTGCCGCTCCATATATTCCGACATGTCGAAGCGCACGAGCTCGACTCCAAGGCTGATCGCAAGCTGACGGGCGGCCTCGGTCTTGCCAACTCCGGTCGGCCCCGAGAAGAGATAGCTTCCGATTGGTTTTTCGCCGTCGCGCAAACCGGCGCGGGCCAGTTTGATCGCCGCCGTCAATGCCACGATCGCCTCGTTCTGTCCGTAGACGACGCGCTCGAGCGTCTCGGTCAGATGTTCGAGAACCTCGGCATCGTCCTTCGACACGGTTTTGGGAGGAATTCGCGCCATCGTCGCGATGGTGGCCTCGATTTCCTTGATGCCGATCGTCTTTTTACGCTTCGGTTCCGGTAGAAGCATCTGGCTCGCCCCGGTCTCGTCGATCACGTCGATCGCCTTGTCCGGCAATTTGCGGTCATTGATGTAGCGCGCCGAAAGTTCGACCGCCGCCTTCACGGCTTCGTTGGTGTAGCGAAGCTTGTGGAACTCCTCGAAATACGGTTTCAGTCCTTTCATGATTTCGATGGCGTCGGGGATCGAGGGTTCGTTTATGTCGATCTTCTGGAAGCGGCGCACGAGAGCGCGATCCTTTTCGAAATATTGCCGGTATTCCTTATAGGTCGTCGAACCGATGCAGCGCAGCGCGCCTTGCGCTAGGGCTGGTTTCAAAAGGTTCGACGCATCCATGGCGCCGCCCGACGTCGCCCCCGCTCCGATCACCGTGTGTATCTCGTCGATGAACAAAATAGCCTTCTTGTGGTTTTCGATTTCCTTCATCACCTGTTTCAGGCGCTCCTCGAAATCGCCTCTATAGCGGGTGCCCGCCAGTAGCGTGCCCATGTCGAGCGCGAAAACCGTCGCCTCGGCGAGGACTTCCGGCACCTCGCCCATGACGATCTTGCGGGCGAGACCTTCGGCTATGGCGGTCTTGCCGACGCCAGGATCTCCGACCAGCAGAGGGTTGTTCTTGTGACGGCGGCACAATACCTGAATGGTGCGCTGGACTTCCGCCTCGCGCCCAATCAGCGGATCGATCCGCCCATCCCGCGCCTTCCTGTTGAGGTTGACGCAGTAGGCATCGAGTGCGCCTTCCTTCTTCTTCGACTCGCCGGTTTCCTTGGTGTCCCTTGCTTCACGCGCCTCGGCGTCCTCCTCGGCGCCGCGCGGAGTCCTCCGGGAATCGGAAAGGCCCGGCCGCTTGGCTATCCCGTGGCTGATGTAATTGACCGCGTCGTACCTGGTCATATCCTGCTCCTGCAGGAAATAGGCGGCGTGACTCTCGCGTTCGGCGAAAATCGCGACGAGCACATTGGCGCCGGTGACTTCTTCCCGCCCCGAGGACTGAACATGAATGACCGCCCGCTGGATGACGCGTTGAAATCCCGCCGTCGGCTTGGCGTCCTCGCGATCCTCGCTGACCAGATTTTCGAGCTCCTGGTCGATATATTCGCGAAGATTCTTTTTCAGCAGATCGAGATCGACCGAACAAGCACGCAGGACCGCGGCGGCGTCCCCGTCATCGGTCAAACTGAACAGCAGATGTTCGAGCGTGGCATATTCGTGATGCCGCTCGTTGGCGATCGCCAAGGCCCGGTGCAGCGATTGTTCGAGATTGCGGGAGAAGGACGGCATTGGCTCCAACCTCTCATTTTTTTTCCATGATGCACTGCAGGGGGTGCTGATGCTTGCGGGCGTGATCCATGACCTGCGTAACCTTCGTCTCGGCGATTTCGTAAGTAAAGACCCCGCATTCGCCGACCCCATGTTGATGCACATGAAGCATTATACGCTTTGCCTCTTCCGGACCCTTATTGAAATATTTTTTCAACACGGAAACAACAAACTCCATCGGTGTGTAATCGTCGTTCAAGAGCAAGACGCGGTACATGCTCGGATGCCGGACCTGCGTCTTTGGGCGCGTGATGACAACCGTGCCTGGTCCTGGGCCTCCCTCGCCGTCCCGTTGCGGGTCCTTGGCAGCCGCAACCGGAGCGGCCAATGCCGGCAAGGCCGCGCCGAACCACGCGCCCGTGCGCGCGGCGCCGTCAACCCAAACCTGCAATTGCCGGAAGGCTGCGTCCGTCACCACCAATACCTCGCCCCTCAATCGAATCCGCCGGGTGACAGCGCCCAATAGCGGACCGTCAGCAAATGATGCGCCGGGCCTTTGCCGGCAAGCGGGAATTGACGCCACCGCCAGCGCGTCTCGATCAACGCCCTAATCTTAGCCCCTGTTCGGCTCTTGGGCCATACGAGTTTTTCGGCAAAAGTAACCAATTTCACGTCGTTCATGCCTCAAGGCCATGCCGCGGCGCCGAAAAACAGACAAAGGCAGCATGAGCGAAGGAAGAACCTTTGCAACAAAAAACCCGGCAAATGCCGGGCTTCTCAATTTTCGGTGACTTCATATTTCTAAATATTGCTAACCGCACATCCGCGGTCAACACCGCTTTTGTGAAGACAGTGAGTATCTAAATCTTCGACAGTGTCCAGGACGCCTCCATGACACCTGGGTCGACGTGCTTAAAACCTATGTCTTGACGCCCTCGATCTTGGCCGCCGCTTTTTCGATTGGCGTTGAACCTCGTTTGAAAATGTTGCATAGAGATCCCTCGGGTTGGACAATTACGACGGAGAAGGGGGGATGTACAGTTTTCCAGGCGCCAATCACAATCTCCGCCGTAGGCGCGTCAGGTGGCGTACCAAGTTGTACAATATTAGCACGATTGTGATGGGATTCTCGTTATGTCTGGCGCAGCAAGCGCAAGCCGGTGCGATCTCGATTTCCAATCGAAATTGCGCCTACCAAGGAATATCCAAAACTAACCAGACTAACTTCTATCTTTTCGCGAGCGTCGGCGGTGGTGAAGACAAACCTCCTAATGTGACGTTCGCCAACAAGTGCTCCGACGGTTGGATCACCCTGCACGTGGGGAGGACTCAAACGCAACAGGTGGCGGAGTGGATACGGTTTGTTGGCAAAGTTGGCCAGCAGTGCCGTTATAACGTTCTACCGGAGGGCGCGTTTCTTTCAAACGACCAGGTATTGGGAAAAGACATCTCGAAGTACGTGTGTGAACTGGATTGGATAGATGTCTGTTCATGCCGAACCGAGTGATTTTCATGACCTCCTGCAACCCCTTGTCATGGTGCAGATCGGCGCGGGCAAAGCGCGCGGCGAGACCGGCGATCTGCCGGCCGCCCGTTGAGGCTAACAACCGCGCATTGCGTGCGTCCAAAAGAAGGGAAGCAGCATGCGAAAAACAAGTCTGACAGTTGCAGCAGTATGCGCCACGTTGCTGTGGGCCGGGGTGGCGCATGCCCAGCGGTTTACCGACAACGGCGACGGCACGGTCACCGACCACCAGACTGGTTTGATGTGGGAAAAGAAAACCCCAGCCGGCAGCGGCGGCGTGCACGACGTGAACAATAAATACACGTGGTGCAACGGTGGTAACACCGGGTGCCCGAGCCCGAGCAACTTAGCGGACGGGACGGTCTTCACGATGTTTTTGGCGACGCTGAACAACGGCGCCAACCAGAAGGATAGCGCTAGCGGCGGCGAATCGCCCATCACCGGCTGCTTCGCGAATCACTGTGATTGGCGACTGCCGTCGGTCGTGGAACTCAAGAGCATATTCGATCGGGACAGAGCAGCCGGTTGTGCCACCGGAAAAACGTTAGGCCTTCCTTGCATCAACCCCGCATTTGGGCCGACGCAGGCCGACTCTTACTGGTCGGCCACTTCCCGCATTGACAGTACGTACGTGACGCGGAACGTAGACTTCGGCGATAGCAATATTATCGGTTTACAACGTAAGACAGACGGTGCCTACGTACGTGCAGTGCGTAGCGACTGCCAATCAATTATTCGGTAATCCGTTTCACTCGGTTCGGTATAGACAGACACCAGCCCAATTCGATTGGCATCTGAACTTTTGGCCCTTTGTTCCCCTCACCTTTTGATCACCACCGGCCAGGCATTCTGAATGAACGCTTAGCCAAGACAAAAGGCACGGCCACGGCCGGGGCTTACAAACTCAGCGCCTCAAATCGCGCCTGGCCGGTTCGAACTCTCGCTAACCCCTGCCTGCTGGAAACTACGACGCCGTTCCAGCGTAGCCTACATCTTGCCGCTTTGCGCCTTGGCGAAAATCGTTTCGACCGGTTTGAAAGCCTCCTTGGCCAGACTGGAATAAAGTTCGCCCAATTTCGTCGCCTGAGCGACAAAGCTCGCGTAAGAGGTCTTCCAATATTCGGACTGGATCTGGATCGCGGTGTCGTAGGACTTGGCGCCGAGCAATTTTTCCAAGAAAGCGGAATTATGCTCCACGGCTTTCTTGGAATAGTCCGCCGTTTCGGTTGCGATTGTCTGGAGGGTCTTGGCGAAGCCCGACGTTGCCGCGGCCGCCGCGCCGAATTGCTCCTTGCCGTAGTTTTGGACGTCGTCAAATTCGTTGGCCATGTCACTTCCTCGATCGTTGGTGCGCCGGTTCTCGCCGAACGGAGACGGCTGAAATCGCGAGTTCGTTCGCCTCGCCGATTATTTAATTAGTGCATCGCACAAATCACGTCAAGGATATGTTGCGCTGCAATATCGGACGAGACCAAGAAGATGCCGCCGCTTCGAACCGGAGCCTTAACTAACCGGTAACCGCGCCGGACTAGCATTCCCCGCAGGATCATCTGGCGGCGCGCCGATGGCACCTGCCAGCCGACGACCGGGGACGTTGCAGATGCTGAAGTTTTGCGCGACATTTTGCCGCACCAGAAAGGCCGTGGCAGGCTTCGGCCTGGCCCTGGTGGTGGCGAGCTTCACTGCGCCGCCTGCCGAGGCCCACTATTGGCGCCCCCACCGCCACGCTTGGCGGCATACCCATTTCGAGAACCGGCGGCATCACAAAGAGTCCATCCGCTACCGCTCCGCGCGCGGGGGCAGCGCCACATCGAACATCGCGGCAATCGTTGTCGACGGCAATTCCGGCCGGACGCTCTATGCCCGCAACGAAAACGAATTGCGCTTCCCCGCCTCGATCACCAAGGTGATGACGCTTTATCTTTTGTTCGAGCAGCTCGAACTAGGGCGTCTGCGGCTCGACAGCGATATTCGTGTCTCCGCTTACGCCGCGGCGCAAAAGCCGACCAAGCTTGGCCTCCATCCCGGCGAAGCGATCAGGGTCGACGACGCGATCAAGGCGGTCGTCACCCGTTCGGCGAACGACATAGCGGTCGCCATCGCCGAAGCCATCGGCGGGGACGAGGAGAGTTTCGCCGAGCTCATGACGCTGCAGGCGCATGCTCTCGGAATGAATAGCACGCATTTTGCCAATGCCTCCGGCCTGCCAAACGGCGAACAGGTCACGACGGCGCACGATCTCGCAATTCTCGGCCGCGCCGTCCAGGAGCGTTTTCCGCGCCATTACCGCTATTTCGCTACGCATGCCTTCTATTATGACGGCGCCACGATCGTGAACCACAATCATCTCCTCGATCGCGTCGAGGGCATGGACGGAATCAAGACCGGCTACACCCGCGCCTCGGGCTTCAATCTTCTGGCCTCGGTAAAACGCAATGGACATTATATCGTCGCGGTGATCCTCGGCGGCCGCAGCGCGCATGCCCGCGACAAGATCATGGCGGATTTGATCGAAGACCAGATCGAAAATGGCGCCACCGTCCGCACAGCGTCTTCGATTCCAGGTGCAAGCGTGGGAATTCATGGCGCGGAAGCCACAAACAGCCCTAACCCAAGCCGCCGGGACATCGCACCGCAATCAAAGATCGATTTGAGGCTAGCCCTCGCGCCAAGCCGGCCTGATCTTGCCCGTGATCCGATCCAGGCAGCTTCGTTTAACGCCAATTTTCCGCCCGAAAAATCGCGCCCGGCCTTTGTCTCCGGGACGCCGAAACTAGGGACCGCCGCGCCCCGCGCGCCCCTGGGCGAAAACAACTGGAAACAGGCAAGCCTCGATGGCTCAACCTCTCGCGGCCGTCCAGGACACGGCGGAGAACTCTCGACCGCGACCCCTTCCGCGATACGCGCAAGCGCGGTCGCCGCGCGATCCCATGGCACCGATGAGGTCGCGGCCGCGACAAAAGGGCCGCTTCAAGGCGGCGGCGTGACAGGTGCCGACGTCCGCCGCCCGGCGGCGGCGCGCAGCGGCTGGATGATTCAGATCGGCGCGACCGACGACATAGGCAAGGCGACCGAGCTCCTCGCCCGCGCCAAATCGGAAGGCCGCAAAACGCTTACCACCGCGCAAGCCTTTACCGAGAAGGTTCAGAAGGGCTCCGAAACGCTCTACCGGGCGCGCTTCGCCGGACTCGAAGCCGACAGTGCCGAACTCGCCTGCAAAACCCTCAAACGTTCAGGATTTTCCTGTTTCGCAACGAGAAACTAACGCAAGTGCCGCAACCGTCGCGCCTGGCTCCCACCAGGCCATCCACCAGGGCCTACTGATGACGCCGCATCAGCACATCCTTGGCTTCGTTGACACGAGCCGCCAGATCCGTCGACCCCCCGTGATCGGGATGCAATTTCTTCATCAGCGAACGGTGCGACCGCGCGACTTCCTCGTCCGAAGCGCCTTTCTGAAGTCCCAAAACTTGATACGCTTCATCCTCGGACATCGTCCCGGCACGGCGTCCCGCGCGTCCGCGCCCAGGGTGGCGCTGGTTCTGCGCTGCCGCACGCCATCCGGCAAACCGGCGGTCGAGATAGGCTTCCATGAGCCGCGCGCCCTCGGGATCGTCCCTGCAACAGAGGTCATGCAGAGCTTCACATTGAGGCCTTGTCATCGCGTCAAGTGATTTGCCCTCGTCCGGCCCGGCCAGCACCGTCCCTCGCATTTTGCCGGTGCCATGGTCAAGCTCCATCTCGATCATCGCCGACCGCACGCAGGAAACCTTTTGCGTCCTTGGCCCGCTGTAAGATTTGAACATCCGCGCCAGTGGCCCGGCGCGCAATCCGAGCAACCAGGCGCCAAGTCCACCAAGCCCGAGCGCCATGTCGAATCTCCCGCGGAGCAACAACACCGCCCCCGCGAGAAGCGCCGCGCCGCCGCCGACGCGCTTGATCACGCGCGCGAGCGCGGCCGGATCGGCCGCCGCGAAAGCCTTAAGCGCAGTGAGCGTGAGCCAGAATAGTAATAATCCGCCAAGAAGATAAATCATTCGATGCCGCCAGTTCAGCGCATTTGCGACAAAAGGTGGTCCGCCGCCGCCGCGCCGCGCGCGCGCGCCTCGAATTCAAGCGCGCTACGGCCTCCCGCGGCATAAGCCGCCGCGGCCGAAAGCAGCGCGATAAGTCGCTCCGGCGCGGATAAATCGAAGGTCGCATAAGCGCCCCCGGTCAGCAGCGCGATCTTCCGGAAAGCCTGCTCCGCGACACTATCGCGCCCCTCTTGGAACAGGAAAGCCTTCACTCCCAAAAGCCCGATTTCGGCGGCCAGCCCGGCCAGAACGTCGAGCCGCTCCTCCATCGCATCGCCAACGAAGACCAAGGCCCGGACCGGAGTTTTCCGCGTTTCATCGAGGACATGCCGCAAGACCTTTTCGATCTGGGTCTGGCCGGCGCCCACCCCGATCTTGGTCATAAGGGATGCCAAGCTTTGTCCCCCGGCCACGAAGCGCGACGCCTTGCACTCGGAAAACCCACGGTAATAAACGAGCTGGACGTCGAGCCCGCCATGCGCGGCGGCCGTCGCGAACATCCGCCCTTGCACGCTTTGCGCCATGTCCCAGGTAGCTTGCCGGCTCATCGTGGCATCGAGCGCGAAAATGAGCCGGCCCCGCCCCGAATCGGAAGTCGCGGGCAATTTCGCCGCGGCCTCGAGAAATTCGTCGATAGTCGACTTGGTGCCGGACTTCGGCGCGATCACGCCACCCTTGTCCCCTGCTTGACCCACTTGAGCTCCTCGCGTGTTTAACTTTCCACACCCGCTATAGATCGTGCTTTCTAGGCGCAACGGCAAGCATTTTCGGCACGAGCGCGGCGTCGCGAAATCATTCTGCAACGCCGGATAACCGCCGTGGGATTAAGCGGCTTCGTATTTGTCGATGGTCCAGGGTTCCGCTTCGGCTTGCGCACGCCACTCTTGCCAGGCGGGCAGCGCCATCATCGCGTCCATGTAGGCGCGGGTGGCGGGCGTGACCGTCACGTCATAGACCTGCAGACGATTGACCACCGGCGCGAACATCGCGTCGGCCGCCGAGAAATCGCCGCAGAGAAAGGCGCCAGCTTGACCGAACTCCCGGCGGGCTTGCGCAAAAGCCTGTTCGAGGCGGGCGACATCGGCGCTTGCCTCGGCGGTCAGCGCGCGCCTCGCGACCGAGCGGCGCATGTTCATCGGCAAAAGCTGGCGGATGCCCATGAACCCCGAATGCATTTCGGCGGCGAGCGAACGGGCCCGCGCCCGCGCCGCCCGCGGCCTCGGCCAGATTGGCACATGTGGATGGAGCTCGGCGACATATTCGATAATCGCGAGCGAATCCCATACGACGATTTCGCCATCGCGCAACGATGGACATTTGCCGGCCGGCGAAAAGCGCAAGATCTCCGCGTGCGTATTGTCCTGCGCCAGCGGGATCACGATCTCGTCGAACGCTAGGCCAAAATGGCGCATCAAAATCCACGGCCGGAACGACCAGGAGGAATAGTTCTTGTTGGCGATGATGAGAGTGGGCTTCATGGGCCGCTCCGGATTTCACAGGCCGAATGGGACAGCGCCGAGGGACCGTGATAGTTGAAGGATTCGGCTCGCATGATCAATCCGACATCGTCGCCTCGGCGGGCAAGGTTGCTCGGATCGTCGCGGTTAAACGCGTGGCGGCGGCCCCCAGGTCGTCTGGATTCCAGATGATTGTATTCAGGTGATTCGTGTCGAAATGCGTCTTGCGCTCTTCCCATTCCTTTTTGCGGCAAGTGTATATGACAGGGCGGCCTAAACCTTCGGCGAACCCCGCCTCCCAATAAGCGCCATCGTTGTCATGGGTGAGGTCGGCAATCACGAAACGTGACCTGTGAAGTGCCCCCCGGAGCTGGTCGTCTATCAAACCCGCGGGCTGGCCATCGGTCAGCACTCGGAGTTCAAAGCCCGCCAGAGCGACCGCCCGTTTGAAATATTTGACGAGGCGCTCCATTTCGTCATCGAATTTCATCGCCATGAACGCCGTGCGGTTCTTGCCCTGGGCGTGATTGAGGGCTTCGTATTTTTGCCAGCCCGCCATATTGAGCCGGAGTTCCAACGGTTTCATTGGTTCCATCGGATCAACGAAACCAGAGCCATACCGCTCTACAAGGCTTTTAACTACGTCTTGGTCTAACAACCAAGTCAAAGTGCTATTAGGATCATTCGGTGTAATCGCAGCGCCGATCCAAGCAGACACTTCTGGAACCGGAATTTTAGCGTATTCTGCCGGCGGCAGCTTACAATCACCGATCCAGCGAATCAGGTTATCGGCCTGTTCCGCTGGATTTGGGAGCGGATCATCAGCCTGCGGCAAGTGGCTCTGAAGAATCCATGGTGTCACGCTACTGACACGCTGCTGGCGCCTGAGCAGATGGCTGAGGACGGCGCGCTGCTTAGGCGACAAATCCAGCAAATCGCCATTTACCAAGCTTTCCGATACAGCAAACCGTCCACATCTCTGGCAAGTATAGTTCCATTGGGGGTTAGGATCGGTCTTCGACAACCACCTGCATTGCGAACAGCCAGCCTCCTCGCAGACCGGACAATTCATCGTTTGATTCATGTGGCGTCTCACTGGATCAAGAGCGGGAGTCGCGGATGCTGGTGGCTCGAAATCAAGGCGCGGGAAACAACGCGTCTGTCTTGCCGGCGAGACGGTAGGCCAGAAGCCCGACCCATTCACGGATGCTGTAATCGAGCATAAAAACTTTGTCTATTATCGATGTGGGGAGCAGAAAATCCCGTTCATCGCCAAAAGTATGATACGCGACCGGATAAGGAATCACCTCGAAACCCAGGTGCCGGAATATCCCGACCGAACGCGGCATGTGCCAGGCCGAGGTCACGAGGAGCCAGGTCTCGCCCGGCTTCGGCTTGACGAGATCGCGCGTGAATAATGCGTTTTCCCAAGTATTGCGGGACTTCGCCTCGAATGTCATGCGCTCTTCTGGCACGCCGAGCGAAAGCCAGAATTTTCGCGCGCCGATCGCCTCCGCCCGACCTTCGCCTAGCAAACCGGCCGATCCACCGGTGAAGACGAGCCGCGCGGCAGGGTAGCGGCGCGCCAATTCGACACCGGTCGTCATTCGGGCCGCATCCGTGGTCAGGTAGACCTGCCCGCGCGCTTCCGATTTTTCGGTGTCCAAGGCGCCGCCAAGGACGATGATCCCGGCCGGCGGAGGAATGCTGGCGGGCGGCTGCGGAAATCGCTCCTCCAAGGGCCGCAAAAGGAGCGCTCCGAGCGGCGTGAGCAAGACCACGGCGAGCGTGATTATCGCGCCAGCCATAAGAGCCCGCCCTGCCCGCGCGAAACGGGTGAACCCAAGTAGGACGCCAATAACGCCCACGATAATCGCCAGGGGTACCGGCTCGGCAACGAACCAGAAGATCTTTGAGCCAGTGAAAAACATGCAACTTCCGGACAGAAGACTAAGGATTATTTTACGGCTCGAAAATCTTGGCCACTCACTGCTTGCCCGCGCCATCGGGTTCCGCGTCCGAATCATGGCCGGCCGGAATAGCGTAAACCCCCGCGAGCCAGCGGTGAAGATCGACGTCGGCGCAGCGTTTCGAACAAAACGGGCGGGTGGACAAAGCGGCGGGCTTGCCGCAGACCGGACAGGGCCGGACCTCTGTTTCCGCAAGTCTTTCCGAAAAAGGGCTTTCGGGTTTGGCTGCGGGCATGGGTTCGGCCAATGGTGAGAGGAGGATGTCAGACCCTGTTGAACCACGAAACATGCGCCGGAAAGCCTTCGCCGGCAAGCAGCGACATGGTCTCGTAGAGCGGCAGCCCGGCGACCGCGGAATAGGACCCAATGAGCTTTTGCGCAAATGCGCCGGCCAGGCCCTGGATCGCATAGCCTCCGGCCTTGCCGCGCCATTCGCCTGATCCGAGATAGGCTTCGATCTCGGCGGCCGACAGCCGCTTGAGACGCAGCCGCGTCTCGACCAGCTTGTGGCGCGCGCGGCCCTTCGGCGTGATGAGGCAAACCGCCGTATGAATCCGGTGCGCCCGGCCCGACAAAAGCCGCAAGGATTGCGCCGCCTCCGCCACAATCTCGCATTTTGGTAGAATACGGCGGCCGACGCTAACGACCGTGTCGGCCCCAATGAAATACGCACCGATGAGTTCGGGCCGGCTCGCGGCGAGCCGCGCGGCGGCTCTCGTCTTTTCTTCCGCTAGCCGCGCCGCGAGGCTACGCGGCAGTTCGTTCTTGCGTGGGGTTTCATCGAGATCGACGGGAAGAAGCGCGTCCGGCTCGATGCCGATCTGCTGAAGGAGTTCGAGCCGCCTGGGGGACGCGGAAGCTAAAACAAGGCTTGGCTGCCAAGCTCTATCGTCCCCGGTCATGGCGGCTATCCATTGTCGGAATCTTGATCATTTGAACCGGTAGGTAATGCGGCCCTTGGTCAGGTCATAGGGAGTCATTTCCACAAGGACTTTGTCGCCGGTGAGAACGCGGATACGATTCTTGCGCATCTTTCCAGCCGTGTGTGCGATGATCTCATGGTCGTTTTCAAGCTTGACGCGAAAGGTCGCATTCGGGAGCAATTCGACCACCGTCCCTGGAAATTCGAGCAATTCTTCCTTCGACATTTATGTCCTTGTATTTGGACCGCCGTCGCTCCGCGGTGGCCCGGCGAAACTTGTCCACCCGGACCCTAATCGAGAATCGCGTCTTTGTGAACTGGCCGGGCGGGCTTTCGAGTAAAGCTTGTCCTGACGCTTATGCATCAATCGTCAGAGCCGGGCGCTTGCGCGGAACGGCTTAGCGGCGGGTGAAATGCGGCGCGTCATTTCCGCGCTTGCGCAACCGGCGGCGCTTCGGCAGCGGCCGCGTTAGCCTGGCGCGCGGCGTCCTCCGCCGCATAGGCGTTGAAGCGGCGGATGGCGAAGGGAATGGTCGCCAAATAAACCAACGTCAGGCCGATCAGCATTTCCATCGTGAAGATCGCAAGCAGGAGAAGGCACGCGGCGATCCCGAAAAGGACGGCAATCACATATTCGCGCGGCACGCGGCCAATCCTTTTGCCGGAAAAATGCGGGATACGGCTCGCCATCAAGAAGGCTACGCTCAACACATAGGCGATTTCGAAAGGAACCAACGCGCGGACGTTGGGAACCGCGAGAATCGAGAGATTGAGATAAAGCGGCAGTAGCCCGACTATGGCGCCCGCCGGCGCGGGCATGCCGGTGAAAAAATGCGCCTGCCAAGGCTGCGGGTCCGGATCGTCGACCATGACGTTGAAGCGGGCGAGGCGCAGCGCCGCCGCGATCGCGAAAACGAGCGCCGCGAACCAGCCGAAACTCTTTATTTCGTGGAGACCCCAGACATAAAGGATGAGCGCCGGCGCGACTCCGAACGCGACGAAATCGGCGAGCGAATCGAGTTCGGCGCCGAACCGTGTTGTGCCGCGCAGCGCACGCGCGATGCGTCCGTCCAAGCCATCGAGAATGGCGGCTGCAATGACCGCGACGACGGCGGTTTCGAACTGGCCCTCGATTGCAAACCGGATCGCGGTCAGGCCCATGCATAGCGCCAGCAAGGTGACGAGATTGGGCAATATCACGCGCAACGGCACAGCGCGAATTCCGCGGCCGCGCGGCGGCGGCCGCGCGAAATTTTCGAATTCGCTTGCCTCGCCGCGCAGCCGCGTGACCTTTGCGGCATGGTTTTGGCCGCCAGTGTCACAGGGAGGGCCGAGCGGAGTTTCCTTCATGTACATGCTCATTCAGCCAGCATAAAGGGGCGGGTTCGCCGCCACAAGATTTGATTGTGGCCGAATTACCGGCCGCAAGCTGTTTTTGCCAAGACCGGGGTTATCCAATAAGCTTGGCATTTCTCGTGGCGCAAGGGTCGACCCAGCCGCGGTGCCACAATCTAACCACTCTCCGGGCAAAAGCCTTGGGCTTGACGTCGACCTGCTCCAGCCGCGCGGGTTGGGTCAGAATGTTTACAGACCGTGGGCTTGAATAGGAGGCGCTTGTGGCGGACTTGAACGAGGTTGAACGCGCTCTTTCCGGCGCGATCGAGAAGCGGATGTTGGAGGGAAGCGGAAAGCTGAGCAAAGTCAAGACCGTCGATGGCGTCTTACAAGTTACGTTTTTGGAAGTGACCGATGATGCGCATGTGTTCGACACGCTCAGTGGCGCGTTGCTCGATTTACGCATCCAATTGGAGGTTGTGCCTGATCTCGACGTGAAAATTAGGCGAAAGTAATGCGCCAATTTCTTTCGATCATGGTCGTTGCTTTTGGCCTCTGTTCCCCGGCGTTTGCCGGTCAAGATCTCGATGCTCTGCAGGCCAAGGCCGCGCAAGGGGATCCGAACGCGCAATTCAACCTCGGCTTGATGTATCGGCAAGGCCAAGGCGTGCCGCGCGACGACGCCGAGGCGGTGAAATGGTACCGGAAGGCCGCCGCGCAAGGATATCCGGAGGCGCAATCCAACCTCGGCTTGATGTATGCCAATGGTGAAGGCGTAGCGCGCGATGACGTCGAGGCGGTTAAATGGTGGCGCAAGGCCGCCGAGCAGGGAGTTGCACAGGCGCAATTCAACGTCGGCGTCATGTATGCCAATGGCCAACGCGTGCCGCGCGACGACGCCGAGGCGGTCAAATGGTACCGGAAGGCCGCCGAGCAAGGATATTCGGCGGCGCAATTCAACCTCGGCGTCATGTATGCCATTGGCCAAGGCGCGCCGCGCGCCGACGCCGAGGCGGTGAAATGGTACCGGAAGGCTGCCGAGCAAAGGGATGCGGCGGCGCAATTCAACCTCGGCTTGATGTATGACCAAGGCAAAGGCGTGCCGCGCGACGACGCCGAGGCGGTGAAATGGTACCGTAAGGCCGCCGAGCAAGGATATCCGGAGGCCCAATTCAACCTCGGCGTCATGTATGACCAAGGCCAAGGCGTGCCGCGCGACGCCGCCGAGACGGTCAAGTGGCACCGGAAGGCCGCCGAGCAGGGATTGGCGGATGCGCAGTACAACCTCGGTGTCAAGTATTACAAAGGCCAGGGTGTCCCGCGCGACTATATAACTGCCTACATGTGGGCATCGCTTGCCGCCGCGCAGGGCAATGAGAATGCAGAAAAATCTTGATCGCATCGCAAGTCATTTAACCGCCGAGCAAAGAGCCGAAGCCCAAAGGATGGCGCGCGACTGGCGGCCAAGTCCCGCCGCAAGACAGTGACATGCCCTTGCCCTGCTCTGCTATGGCAAAAAAGAGAATCATTTGATGCCGGCATTACGCAGCCCCAAGCGCTGCGAGTTCCCATCGGACGAAATCTCGTCTCGGGAGACGTTTGGGCCGGAACGACAATAGTTCGGGCTTCTGCTAAAAGGACGCGCCGCGGGCCTTCCAGACGCGGCCTTGTTTTGCGCGTTCCGACGAGACCAAATGCCCAAGCGGACGGATATTTCGACGATCCTGATCATCGGGGCAGGTCCGATCATCATCGGCCAGGCTTGCGAATTCGATTATTCCGGCACCCAGGCCT
Organism: Methylocella sp.; assembly: GCA_050728655.1. GTDB lineage: Bacteria > Pseudomonadota > Alphaproteobacteria > Rhizobiales > Beijerinckiaceae > Methylocapsa. The sequence continues at coordinate 20,207 of JBOHJQ010000030.1, read as the reverse complement.
GCAAGGCATTGCGCGAGGAAGGCTATCGAATCGTCCTCGTCAATTCCAATCCGGCGACGATCATGACCGATCCGGACATGGCCGATCGCACTTACCTCGAGCCGATCACGCCGGAAATCGTCGCCAAGATCATCGCAAAGGAGCGCTATGCGTCTCCCGGCGGCTTCGCGCTATTGCCGACGATGGGCGGCCAGACCGCCCTCAACTGCGCGCTTTCCTTGAAAAAAATGGGGGTGCTCGAAAGATTCGAGGTCGAAATGATCGGCGCCAGCGCCGCGGCAATCGACATGGCCGAGGATCGCAAGCTTTTCCGCGAGGCGATGACCCGCATTGGTCTTGCGACGCCGCGCTCGCATCAGATCAAAACCTTACCGCAGGCGCTTGCTGTCCTCGATGACATAGGCCTGCCTGCGATCATAAGGCCGTCCTTCACCATGGGCGGGACGGGCGGCGGCATTGCCTATAACAAGGCAGAATATATTGACATCATAGAAGGGGGAATCGACGCCTCGCCGACGAACGAGGTTCTGGTCGAGGAAAGCGTGCTCGGCTGGAAGGAATTCGAGATGGAGGTTGTCCGCGACAAGGCGGACAATTGCATCATCGTCTGCTCGATCGAGAACATCGACCCGATGGGCGTGCACACCGGTGATTCGATCACCGTCGCCCCGGCGCTGACCCTGACCGACAAGGAATATCAGACCATGCGCGACGCCGCGCTTGCGGTGTTGCGCGAGATCGGCATCGAGACCGGCGGCTCTAATGTGCAATTCGCGGTCAATCCAAGGGATGGCCGCATGGTTGTGATTGAAATGAATCCCCGCGTCTCGCGCTCCTCGGCGCTGGCCTCCAAGGCAACCGGTTTTCCAATCGCCAAAGTCGCGGCGAAACTCGCGGTTGGATTCACCTTAGACGAGATCGCCAACGATATTACCGGCGGCGCGACACCGGCTTCCTTCGAGCCTTCGATCGACTATGTCGTGACCAAAATCCCGCGTTTCGCATTCGAAAAATTTCCCGGCGCCGAACAGATCTTGACGACGGCGATGAAATCGGTCGGCGAGACGATGGCAATCGGGCGGACCTTTGCCGAAAGCCTGCAAAAGGGATTGCGTTCGCTCGATACCGGATTGGATGGTCTCGACGAAATCGAAATCGAGGGGCTGGGACTCGGCGACGACATGAACGTGCTTCGGGCCGCCCTGGGGCGCCCTACCCCCGACCGGCTGCTTGTGGTCGCGGAGGCTCTTCGGCATGGCATGCCCGCGGACGAGATTTACGAGGCTTGCGGAATCGATCCCTGGTTCATCGCGCGCGTCGCGGAAATTCTCGATCTCGAAGCCAAGGTTCGCGCGCATGGTCTGCCAGGCGACGCCGCCAACTTGCAGATGCTGAAGGCGGCGGGTTTTTCCGATGCGCGTCTTTCTAGTCTTGCCGGCGTGCCCGAAGCGAAGGTGTCCACCTTGCGCAAGAGGCTCGGCGTGCGGCCGGTGTTCAAGCGGATCGACACCTGCGCGGCGGAATTTTCCTCGCCCACCGCGTACATGTATTCGACTTACGCACCGCCATTTGGCTCGGCGCCTGCTTGCGAATCGCATCCCACGGCGCGCAAGAAAATCGTCGTCCTTGGCGGCGGACCGAACCGGATCGGGCAGGGCATCGAGTTCGACTATTGCTGCTGCCATGCGAGCTTTGCACTGCGCGAGGCGGGTTTCGAGACGATCATGATCAACTGCAACCCCGAGACGGTCTCAACCGATTACGACACATCGGACCGGCTCTATTTCGAACCCCTGACCGCCGAGGACGTGCTTGAAATCCTTGCCAAGGAAGGCGAGGCCGGGGAGCTCAAAGGCGCGATCGTGCAATTCGGCGGCCAGACGCCGCTCAAACTCGCGCATGCGCTCGAACAGGCCGGCATTCCTATTCTTGGGACTTCGGTCGATTCGATCGATCTTGCCGAAGACCGCGACCGTTTCAAGCGGCTCCTCGACAAGATCGGACTGAAGCAGCCGATGAACGGGATCGCCTATTCGGTCGAGCAATCGCGCCTCGTTGCCTCCGATCTCGGCCTCCCCCTCGTCGTGCGTCCGTCTTATGTGCTGGGCGGGCGGGCGATGGCGATTATTTTCGACAATGCGGCGTTTGACGACTATCTGCTCGGCACCCTACCCGGCCTCGTTCCCTCCGAGGTCAAGGCACGCTATCCAAACGACAAGACCGGGCAAATCAACACCGTGCTCGGCAAGAACCCTCTTTTGTTCGATCGCTATTTGTCGGACGCCATCGAGATCGACGTCGACGCGCTTTCGGACGGCAAACAAGTCTTCATCTGCGGCATCATGGAACACATCGAGGAGGCCGGAATTCATTCTGGCGATAGCGCCTGTTCGTTGCCGCCGCGCTCGCTTGCGCCCGAAACGATCGCCGAACTCGAAGCAAAGACCAACAAGCTCGCCCTGGCGCTCGGGGTCGGCGGCTTGATGAACGTGCAATATGCGTTGAAGGACGGCGAAATCTATGTGCTTGAAGTCAACCCCCGCGCGGCCCGAACGGTTCCTTTCGTCGCCAAGGTCATCGGCGTCCCGATCGCCAAGATCGCGGCGCGGATCATGGCTGGGGAAAACCTGGCCGGCTTCGGATTACGGCCGGCGCGTCTCGATCATATTGGCGTCAAGGAATCGGTATTTCCGTTTGCCCGGTTTCCGGGCGTCGATACCGTGCTCGGGCCGGAAATGCGCTCGACCGGCGAGGTCATCGGCCTCGATCGCTCGTTTCCGGTTGCTTTCGCCAAGAGCCAGCTCGGCGGCGGCACGAATGTTCCAAGGACAGGCACCGTCTTCGTTTCGGTGCGCGACATCGACAAGCCGCGCGTCCTCGAAACCACGCGATTGCTAGCGGGGCTCGGCTTCAAGATCCGCGCGACCGGCGGTACCGCGCGCTATCTTGATAGCCAGGGCGTAAAGACGCAGCGTGTCAACAAGGTTTCGGAAGGTCGGCCGCATGTCGTCGACTTGATCAAAAACGGCGAGATCCAGCTGGTGCTCAATACGACGGAAGGCGCGCAAGCGCTCGCCGATTCGCGGTCGTTGCGCCGCGCCGCTCTCTTGCATAAGGTGCCCTACTATACGACCCTAGCTGGCGCGATCGCCGCGTCGCAGGGAATTCGCGCCTATCTCGCCGGCGATCTGGAGGTTCGCGCGCTGCAGGATTATTTTGGCTAAAACGCGGCTGGACTGGGGCCGGGGGACAACCGCGGATGGATGAAACACCCCTTGCGGTCGGTTTCGGGAAGGTGTCTGTTACTGTCTGGCGCGATGGCGAAGCACTTTTGGCGGGCGCCGCCCGAAATCGGCATTGTGTCTCAGCGAGAGTATCGCGCTAGAATAAACACCCGGCGCAAGCGGAAAATACGCCTGGGCTAGAACCGGCGAATCTAGGGCACGATCTTTGAAAGTGAAAATTGGTTTCCGAATAGGATCATGTAAAATCAAAGCCCTTGGGCATGACCGGATAAAAAGTCGGGTCAGGCTCTGGTCGCGGCGTGAACGGTAGACGTGAAAGAGTAATGAGCATGGACAAGTTCCCCATGACGGCGGGCGGCTACTTGGCCCTCGAAGAGGAATTGAAGCGGCGCCAGCAGGTCGAGCGTCCGCGCATCATCCAAGCGATCGCCGAAGCGCGGACGCATGGCGACTTAGCCGAGAATGCCGAATATCACGCCGCCAAGGACGCGCAAGGCTTGAATGAAGGGCGCATTGCCGAACTCGAAGACAGATTATCGCGCGCCGAGGTCATCGACGTATCAAAACTCTCCGGCAACACGATCAAGTTCGGCGCGACGGTGACGCTCGTCGACGAGGACACGGACGAAAAGAAGACATACCAAATTGTCGGCGAGAGCGAAGCCGATGTGAAGGCCGGACGAGTCTCGATCACCTCGCCGACGGCACGCGCCCTAATTGGCAAGAAAACCGGCGATTCGGTAGAGGTGAATACGCCAGGTGGCGGCAAGAGCTATGCGATCCTAAACGTAGCTTTTCAGTGACGGATCGCGCCGTGCGATTTTCCGGCGTCGCGGGGCAGGAATCCCCGATGATAGGCTCGCTCATAATAACGCTGGGACGGCGCCGAAGCGTATTTCCAGCATGCCCCGCCGATTCGCCGGCGCGATATGCCAACGCCCAGTAAACACCGGCACTCGGGTCAAACCCCGCCTTGGCCGCGTCCCTAATCACCGTGTCACGTTGCCTGGCCCTTCGGGATGCAGGGGACTGGCCCCCAGGCCTTGGCGGCCGCGCGTTCCAGAGCGATGAAAACGGGCGCGGTCCCACCGCGATGGGGCTAATTGCGGTTTTGGGTTCGCATTGTCGTCGTAAATTTGATCGGCGCGGGAGGGATAATGCTGTTCTGCGCAGGCGATGCCCATGGTGGCGGCCACCATGGCCGCGGCGGGCCCCACTCTCCACATGCTGGAGGCGCCGGTCGCTTTCTTGCTCGGTGTCATGACCAGATACTCCCGTCTTGTCCAGCTATGGTATGAACGGCATGGGCGAACACTTCCACCTTTTACTGCGCTCTTCAAATACTTTAGGCGCTGGAGCGCAAGTATGAATGCGCTTGCACGCCCCATGCTTATAAGTTTGCGTTCACGAAGACAAACCGGCTCGTCCCATCCTATGGGTTGATGCCGGGGACGCGCGGGCCAATGATCCGCGTGTAGCAGGCGATCGCGACCCGCCGACATTTCCCGCACTCGCGCTCTCCAACGAGGCTTCCCGCGAAGTCGCTGCCATTATCGCCAATCGCCCTCAAGTCGCTATGGTGCGCGTTCATTACCCGCGCGCGCTTATTCCGCCGCGCGCCTTACCGCGCCGTGATCGGGGGCGCTGGCAATCCGCACCGTATCGCCCTGCGCGATTGTTTCCTGAGGGCTGTCGATAAGCCGATCCGCAAGGGACACTCCGGATACGACCTCGACATAATTGCCGAGATTGCGGCCAAGCTGAACTTTACTCAACTCGACTTTGTTTTCCTCGTTAACCTTGGCCACCTGCATTCCATGCGGGCCGAAGATCAAGGCCGTGGCGGGAATGCGCAGGACATTTGGATCAGAGGGAATGTGAAAGTGAACCATGGTGAAGGCGCCCGGCCATAGCTTGCCGTCCGGATTGTCGGCCAGCAATTGGACAAGGCCGGTACGAGATTGTTCGGAAACCGCGTTGGAGGTGGTGAGCAAACGCGCCTGGAACGTTTCGTCGATGCCCGGAAGCCGCAGGGTTGCTTTGAGATTTTCTTTCATTTCACCAAGGAACGCCTGCGGAACTTTCACATAGACCCGCATCATGTGGACGTCGGATACCACGAACAAGGGCTTAAGCGAGGTCTGACGGTCGGCATTGATGAGATCGCCTATGTCAACGGAGCGCGCGGTCACGATTCCGTCGAAAGGCGCGGTCAGATTTTTGAACGATTCTAGCGCTTCAAGCCGGGCCACATTGGCCTGCACCGCCTGCACCTGCGCGGCTTTGGCCATTGCGTCTGCATATTTGTCGTCCTTTGTTTGTTGGGCAACGATGTTTTGCTTCGCAAGCGTCTTAAATCGTTCGTATGTTACTTGAGCCAATTGCTCATCGGTCTGCGCTCTTACGACATCCGCGCGGGCCTGGGCAAGCTGTTGGTCGAGGTCGGGAGCATCGATCTCCGCCAGCACCTGACCCTTTTTCACGCGGGCGCCAATGTCCTCGTGCCAACTCTTCACATAGCCGCTGACCCGCCCGTAGATGCTGCCGGCATAAAAGGCGCTCACATTGCCGGGAAGGCGGAGTTCCCCTTCGCTCGGTCCCTGTTGAGGTTGCACCAAAGTGACGGTGGGAATGGCCTGCTCATCCGTCCAAATCTGGACTTCCTGCTTGCTCCTTGCGCGATCGGCGATGCCGTAGACGGCAAGACCAATCGCGGCCGCGGCGGCAATGATGCCGATTAACCGTAGCCGCCGAGGCGCGACGACAGGAATGGATGTGGGGGTCATGCTCGCTCCAATTTAGGCCGGGGAAGTGCTGGACAGCGGCGTCGCCGTTATTTTTCCGGGCCGTCCGCGCCCATGCACAATGCTGAAAAGTGCCGGCACAAGAAACAAGGTCGCACAGGTGGCAAACATAAGTCCCCCGATGACGGCGCGGCCGAGCGGCGCGTTCTGTCCCGGCTCGATCGCCATGGGCATCATGCCGAGGATCATGGCGAGCGCGGTCATCAGCACCGGCCGGAAACGCGTGCCCCCCGCCTCCAAGGCAGCGCTCATCGCAACCTTTCCCTCCGCTAGCTGTTCACGCGCGAAGCTGATCACCAGGATGCTGTTGGCGGTCGCAACCCCCATGCACATGATCGCCCCGGTGAGCGCGGGAACCGACAATGTTGTATGGGTCAGAAACAACATCCAGACGATTCCCGCGAGCGCGGTGGGCAGCGCCAGCACAATAATGAATGGGTCGAGCCACGACTGAAAATTAACGACAATCAAAAGATAGATCAGCACGATCGCAAAACCAAGGCCAAAGAAAAGTTGACTGTACGCGCTCTCCATTGTCACGATTTGGCCGCGCGTTGTCACCGTCGCTCCTTTTGGCAGGTCCGCTTTCGTTTCCTCGATGAGCTTTCCGATGTCCGCGGCGACGGCGCCGAGATCTCTGCCCTGCGTGGTTGCGTAGATGTCGACCGTGGGCCGAATGTTGTAATGGGAGACAAGTGCGCTAACTGGCTCCGGCACGATCGTCGCGAGGCCGCCGAGAAGCTGTGTCGATTGGCTCGCCGACAGCGGCAGGTTCTTCAAGGACCCCAAGGTATCCATGCGATACTGCGGAGTCTGAATTGAAACCGGATACGATACCCCGGTTTTGGGGTTCAACCAAAAAGTCGGTGCGGTCTGGGTGCTGCCTGAAAGCGTCGTCTCAAGGCTTTGCGCCGCGTCGCGTTCGGTCAACCCGACGAGGCCCGCGAGAGTGCGATTGAAATCTATTCGCAAGGCGGGTGCCCGAATGGGTTGCTGAATGCGTGGATCGGCCACCCCCGGCACATGCTCGATTTTGGCAAGCAACTTATCCGCGTAAATCCTGGTGGCGTTCAAATCATTACCCGTGATCTGAATGTCGAGAGGCGCTGGCGTGCCGAAGTTCAGGATCTGGCTCACAATGTCCGCCGGAAGAAAAGAAAATGTCGTGCCCGGAAAAGCACGCGGCAGTCTCTCGCGCAGGATTTTAACATATTCGGCCGTCGAGGTCGCTCCCTCATTGAGGGAGATAAGAATATCGGCGTCGAACACGCCGATGGTTCCGGAATTTCCATAAGAGAGATTGATGCCGCTGACCGGCATGCCGATGTTATCGACGATGCTTGCGAGCCGGGCGGGCGGAATGATCGTACGGATCATCGCCTCGACCCGGTCGGTCAAAGCGGTCATTTCCTCGATCCTCGTGCCTGGCTGCGCGCGCACATGAAGTTTGATCGCGCCAGCATCCAATTCGGGGAAAAAGTTTTGACCGAGGAAGGGAGCGAGGCAAAGCGAAAGCGCGGTCACGCCGAGGAACCCGCCGGCGAGCCGGATCGGGTGCGCGAGCGCGAGGTTCAATAGACCGCGATATGAATCGCGTACTCGCTCGAAACGATGCTGGAAGCCTCGTTGCAAGCGGCTGAGCACGTTGCCTCTCGCCATGGCCGGGGTGCCGCCTGCCAGATCTCCGCCGTCCGTTCCATTCTGGCGAGGCCTCAAAAGATATTTCGCCATGACCGGCACCAAGGTGCGGGACAAGACATAGGACGCCACCATCGCGAAGACCACGGCTTTGGCGAGCGGCCGGAAAAGATAGCCGGCAACACCGCGAAGTCCAAACATCGGAACGAAGGCGACACAAATGCAAAGCAGCGAGACAGTGGCGGGGACCACGATTTGCCGCGAGCCGTCGAGAATGGCCGTTTCGACCGGTTTGCCCTGCTCGAGGTGAAAGTTGATGTTTTCCGTCGTGACGGTCGCGTCGTCGACCAGGATGCCGACCGCGAGCGCTAGGCCGCCGAGCGTCATGATATTGATCGTCTGCCCTAAGGCGGAAAGCGCGGCTAGCGAGGCCAGGACCGCCAGCGGGATCGACACCGTGATCATGAGCGTCGAGCGCCAGCTTCCAAGAAAAATGAGGATCATAAGACCGGTCAGCACGGCCGCCATCACGCCTTCCACGATGACGACGCTGACGGCGGACTTTACGAACGCGGACTGGTCGCCGACGAGTTTTATCTCTAGGCCATCGGGCAGTGACTTCGCGATGACCGGCAGGAGTCTTTTGACGTCCGCGATGATGTCGAGAGTCGAAACGGACCCCTGCTTCAGCACCGTCATGAGCACGCCCTTCTTGCCTTCGAGCTGAACCACGTTGGTTTGCGGCGGAGCGCTGTCGTGAACATAGGCGACGTCGCGCATATAGACCATGGTGCCGTTGACGACCTTGATGGGCAGATCGTTGAATTCTTCGATCCGTTTCGGAGAATCGTTGAGATTGATCGTATATTCGAACTTGCCGATCTTCTCGGTGCCGACCGGCGTGATCTGATTTTGGGCGGCGAGGGCATCGCCGACGTCTTGCGCCGAAAGTCCGAGGGAATGCAGGGCACGCTGATCGAGATCGACCTGGACTTGCCGGAGCACGCCGCCGTAAGGTGATGGCAGCGCCGCGCCGGCGACGGTGGCAAGCTGAGGCCGGATAAAATTCAGCCCGAGATCGTTAAGTCTGGCCTGCGATAATTTATCGCTGGAAAGCGCTACCGCTATAATGGGGACGCTCGACGCACTGTAACTCAAGACGAGCGGCGGGGTAACACCGGGCGGGAGCAACTTTAAGACAGTCTGCGACACCGCGGTTACCTGCGCCTGCGCGGCACCGATGTCCACGCCGGGCTGGAAGAAAATTTTGACGATGCCGTAGCCCGCGACCGATTGCGACTCGATATGTGCGATATCATTGACCGTCGTCGTTAGGGAACGTTCATAAAAATAGACAATGCGGCCCGACATGTCGTCCGGAGGCAACCCGGCGAAGCTCCAAATTACGCTAATGACCGGGATGCCGATATTCGGGAAAATATCGACCGGCGTCCGGATCGCGGCGCGGATGCCGTAGATCGCGATCAGGATCGCCATAACCACAACTGTATAGGGGCGCCGAAGCGCCAATCGCACGATAGCGAGCATAAGATGGGCCTTGAGCGGCGCGGCTTGCTGCAGCCGTGATCGCGGTTTGCGACTTTTTCTCTCCGCCCGCAACCTTCGGATACACCGCCTTCCCACCACGGTTTATTACAAAATGATTAATTCGTGGCACCGTCGCATCCGCTGTTTAAACTGCGTCCTCCAGCAGGTACCAAAGTATTTTGGGTTTTTAAGTCGATTTGGTCGCCGCCTGCTCGCGTATTGTGAATGCGATGGCGCGTTTGGCCCGACCGTGGACCCGCGTCCGCCGCCTGATCCAGTTCCTGCGTGAAGTTTTCGTTTATCATGCGTTCGGGCGAATCCCTCGAGAGAGCTGCGTCCTAATGGCGGGAAGATCAGCAACTTTTCCCACTGGACGGCCCGAACCCATGACGAGTCGCCCGTCTGTCTATAAAGGCAACGGTTCGGCCTTGCTCGGGAAGTCCTTTGAAGTCAAAGTTGGGCTTGGAGCGGCGCATCTCGCCGCACATCCTCGCGCCAAAGGGAACCTAAGGTGTCACTCTTCTTGTCCGGACTTCCACTGTGGATCGCAGCGATCCTGTTGGTGGTCCTCCCCACGATCGCTGCCATGTGCGGACCGGTTCTGACGCACCGCCGGATCGGTTTCCATCGTCTGGCCAGCAATAACGAGATCGCTGGCATCAAGTTCGCCACAATCGGTGGAATCTACGGGGTGCTTCTCGCCTTCGCCGTGGTCGTCGTGTGGGGGAAGTTCAATGATGCGGAGACCGCGGTGCTCGGGGAGGCCGGAGCATCCGCGACACTCTATCGGCTCGCGGCTGGCCCGGAGCCAGAAGCGGTCGCGACACGGGCGGCCCTGGGCAACTACCTTAGGCTTGCGATTGATCGGGAGTGGCCGCTGATGGCGGCAGAAAGAGAAAGCCGCGAGGTGACGCAGGCGCTCGGCGCGCTCTATGCCGCCACCTTGCGCCTGACGGAGAACGGAGCGAAACATCCAGCAATTTTTGTGGAGATGTTCAGGCAGCTCGATGCGATCACCCAGGCCCGCCGCACCCGGCTGCACCTTGCACGGGGCATCGTCCCCGGGATCGTCTGGATGGTCCTGTATTGCGGCGCAGTGCTCACCGTCGGATTCACGTTCTTTTTCGGCACAAGGAACCTGCCGGCTCAGGTCATGATGACCGGCATCCTGTCGGTGCTCGTGTTCATGGGCCTTCTTGTGATCGTGTCGATCAATTATCCCTTCAGCGGTCCCGTTCGTGTCGACAGCGAGCCGCTCAAGACCGTGATTGAAGATTTCGCGCACGGCTAGGCATTTTGAAGCGAAGTGGATACCAGTTTGCGTCAAGAAAATGCGATAAGTGATGCCGCCCTCGGTGAGGGTGCCCTGAAATTCCGTCGCGGATCTTAAGCTAAAATCTCAATATCCGCGATGAAGAAACGCTCGACTCGAAAAAGCCCTGCTCGTTGATGAAGATAGACTTAAATGGCCGGCATGGGCCCGCTCAGCTCGAGAGGGCGATCGAGTCGTCGCAGACGGGTTGCCGCTGCTTGGCGAACATCTATGGGCGACCGGCGTTTGCGACTGAGGCGTTTGCATCGGGGCCTCAAAACGGGCGTGGCAGGCGCAGCGGCGCCGCGCGAAAGGTGATGACCGCGACATCACGGCGGGCGACCCGACTGGGCACCAACGGGTGGATCGCGGTCACCCCGTGAAAGACCCGATTGTCCTGCAGGAAGACGGCATCCAGAGGATCGGTGAGCGTGAAGTCGCCCAAGTGGCGGTGGTCCAGGCCGTAGATCGAGGTGACCCCGCTTTCGACGTTCGTCCGGTTGACAAGCACGACGAGCACCCAGTCGACGCCGTCACGATGCAGGCCCTCGGGCGTCGGCTCGCCGTTTTGTCCGGCGCGGGCTTCGATCCGGAACTGGTGCAGCTCCACGTGCCAAGCCTGCACCCTGTCCGGCGCAGGCGTCAATGCGTCAAACACCTTCCGGCCGGCAGCGAGAAGTCCCAGGGTGACCGGATGGGCGGCGACGGTCTCTGTCACCGGTCCGAACCAACGCTCGATTCCTCCATTGAGGAGGTTGTAGTCAAGGCTCTGATAATGCGGCTGGTGCGCCTTGCGGACAACGCCCTCGGCGGAAACTTCGAAGGCCGCGAATCGCCGCCGGCGATAGCGGCCACCGTCAGCCATGTAGGTGTCGACGCCAAGGTCCTCCCAAGTCGCGGCGAAGGATGGCCATTCGGCCAGCGCCGCAGGCGTCAGGAGCGCGCGGAAGCGCTCAGCGGGCGCAAACCCGAACCCCGCGTATCGAATCCCCTCGGCGATGCCGGAAATGTCCGCGGTCATCGCACCTCATCCGCCATCAAGAACGCGCCCTATGAGGCCGGCCGGAAGGCGGGATACGATGCCGGTCACGCTTCGCGCAAGGCCGCCCAAAACCGGCGCTGGTCCGAGCGGCGCAGAACGTCAAGCGGGATCGTGCGATCAATCTTCTCCGCGTCGAGCAGGCGCACGAGATCATCGGCCCCAGTGATCGGGGTTCCATCGACGGCGAGCAAAATATCGCCGGAGAGCAGGCCGGCGTGATCGGCTGGGCTTCCCATCTCGACCGCGCTCACCACGGCGCCCATCCTCTGCGCGAGGCCAAGACGCAGCGCGATCCTGCGCGGCAAAGGAACCGTGCCGGCGCCAATGCCGAGATAGGCGCGGCGGACCCTTCCATGCGCGACAAGTTCTCCGAGCACGAAGCTTGCCGTGTTGGAAGCCACCGCGAAGCAAATGCCTTGCGCGCCAGAAATAATCGCCGTGTTGATGCCGATGACCTCGCTTTGCGACGAAACAAGCGGGCCGCCCGAATTGCCCGGATTGAGCGCCGCGTCGGTCTGAATCACGTCTTCGATCAAACGGCCGTTTTTCGACCGCAAGGAGCGACCGAGCGCGGATACGACTCCCGCCGTGACGCTGGCGTCGAAGCCGAAAGGATTGCCGATCGCAATAGCAATCTCCCCCGGCTTCAGCTTTTTCGAATTGCCGAGCTTTGCGGCGGGAAGCGTCGCGTCTTCATCGACCCGAACGAGGGCGAGGTCGGTGTCGGGGTCGTCGCCGAGGACGCGACCGGAGAAGCTGCGCCCGTCGAGCGTCATCACCTCGGCACGCTTCGCACCTTGCACGACATGACTATTGGTTAGAATAAGGCCATCCGGTGACACGATAACGCCGGAGCCCGACCCCGCACGCTTGCGGTCGCCGTGGCGAATATCGAGACGCACGACGCTTGGCCCGACCCGCTCGACGATCTTTGTCACCGCCTTGGAATAGGCGTCGAGAAGCGCATTGTCCGATTGTGTGTCGTCCGGAAGCGCGGTGTCCTTGGACCGATCTACGTCGGATAAGGCAGCCGACACGACGCCGATGTCAGCTTCCGCTTCGCCGAGCGCGAACGAGGGGGAAGAATCGAGATTTCCACGAAAAGTCTGGTCCATGCCCAAACATATGGGCCGAATTGTTCGGTATTGAAGAGGCCGGCCGCCACTGATCGAACCCTTGGGAGATAGCTTGTTCTAAGGTGAGATCGCGGCTCAGTCGCTACAGCGGGCATCGCTCGTCTTTGGCCCAATCGCCCCTGGGTGCGCACCACCTGCCACCCTTTCGCATTCCGCAGCTCCGGCACCGCGGACTCTTGCCCGAGCTAACCGGTCAAACGACCGTACTGCGTTTCCATGCGCGCGCTCGAGGTTGAACCCTTCCGCAGAAGCGGGCCGGTGCCGCCATGGCCGAGATTGATGCAGAAAATGGTCGGCTCGAAAGCGTCGTCCTCAGCGCTGGCCGCATCGTGCTCGGGGCCGCCGAGGCGTTCACGTCCGAACAATGCGCCGAGCCCTACGACATAGCTTCCTCGGCACCAACTTGTGAAACGCGCCGCGCGTGGAGGCCGCCGCGCTTCACACCGAAGGCGTAACGCGAATCACTATTGAATCGGGGCCAGCGCCAATATATACCCTTAACCGGGTTTCCGGCTTCATGGCCTTGGCGGAGGGGACCGCTCGCGCTTATTGAAAACGAGGCGCGGCTGCATCAGGGACGTTGCTTGATGCGGGAAGTGCCTTAGTGGGGAAACTTTGACTATCTTGCCGGCGTCCTGACACCCTGCCGGAAAGACATGAAACGACAAGGCGCCGCCGCCGCGAATGCGAGCGTCAGAGGCGCCGCGCACCAGAGTGTCCGGAGGAAATTCATGCGCAAGTTCCTGCTTATGTCCTGTGTTGGCGCCGCCGCGCTTCTCGCTAATGGCGCCACCTTCGCCAACGATGAATTGATCCAGCTTTCGAAAGACCCCAAGCAATGGGTGATGCCGACGGGCGACTACGCCAATCGCCGGTACTCGAAACTCGATCAGATCAATTCGGAAAATGTCAAACGTCTTGTTCCGGTGTGGTCCTTCTCGACGGGGGTTCTGCGCGGTCACGAGGGGGGGCCCTTGGTGATCGGCAGCGTCATGTACATTAGCACGCCGTTCCCAAACATCGTCTACGCGCTCGACTTGAATCATCCCGGCAAGATCATCTGGAAATATGAACCCAAACAAGATCCCAATGTCATCCCCGTGATGTGTTGCGATACCGTCACGCGCGGCGTGGCCTATGGCGAGGGCAAGATTTTCCTGTATCAAGCCGACACGACGCTGGTCGCGCTCAAAGCGGAAACCGGGGCGCCTGTTTGGTCGGTGAAGAACGGCGATCCTTCCAGGGGAGAGACGGGCACTTCGGCGCCGCAAGTCGTCAAGGACAAAGTTCTCGTTGGCATTTCAGGGGGTGAATTCGGCGTTCGCGGCTCGCTGACGGCCTACGATCTCAAGACCGGCAAGCGGGTTTGGCGCGGCTATTCGATGGGCCCCGATTCCGACACCCTCATCGATCCCGAGCGTACAACCAGTCTCGGCAAGCCGGTCGGCCCGGATTCGGGAACCAACACTTGGAAAGGCGATCAGTGGAAGATCGGCGGCGGTACCACCTGGGGCTGGTATTCCTTTGATCCGGACTTGAACCTCGTTTATTACGGTTCGGGCAACCCCTCGACCTGGAATCCCAAGCAGAGGCCGGGTGACAATCGCTGGTCGATGACGGTCTGGGCGCGCGATGCGGATACCGGCGTCGCCAAATGGGTGTACCAGATGACGCCCCATGATCAATGGGATTACGACGGCATCAATGAGATGATCCTGGCCAATCAGGAAATGCGCAAGGTTTTGGTGCATTTCGATCGCAACGGCTTTGCCTATACGATCGACCGCGAAACCGGCGAGCCGCTGGTTGCGGAGAAATTCGATCCAGCGGTCAATTGGGCAACCAAGGTCGATCTCGATAAAAACTCCAAGACCTATGGACGCCCCCTGGTCGTGTCGAAATATTCGACCGAGCAAAACGGCGAAGATGTGAACTCGCAGGGAGTCTGCCCGGCGGCGCTCGGTTCGAAGGACGAGCAGCCGGCCGCCTATTCTCCCGACACGGGTCTCTTTTATATTCCGGCCAATCACGTCTGCATGGATTATGAGCCCTTCCATGTGAGCTACACGGCCGGGCAGCCCTATGTAGGGGCGACCTTGTCGATGTACCCGCCGCCAGGCGAAACCAACATGGGCAATTTCACCGCCTGGGACGCCAAGACGGGCAAGATCGTCTGGCAGAAAAAAGAGCTCTTCTCGGTCTGGTCGGGGGCGGTAGCGACCGCCGGGAACTTGGTCTTCTACGGCACGCTTGAAGGCTATCTGAAAGCGGTGGACGCAAAGACCGGCGACGAGCTTTACAGTTACAAGACGCCTTCTGGAATCATCGGCAATGTCTCGACCTATGAGCACAATGGCAAGCAATATGTCGCGGTGCTTTCCGGGGTCGGCGGCTGGGCGGGCATCGGTCTCGCGGCCGGCTTGACCAAGCCGACCGAGGGCCTCGGCGCGGTCGGCGGCTATGCCGCGCTTTCCAACTACACCGCGCTCGGCGGTGTGTTGACGGTTTTTGCCCTGCCGAATGCGTTCTAGATTTAGGCATGGCATAGAAAAACGCGAGATGCCCGGCGCTCAATCGGCGCCGGGCATTTTATGGAGTGCGCATTTTTCTCGAACAAGGATAGTCTCGTGCAAATCAGCCCTCTGGTGCGGGCCTTTTCCCTCGCCTTACTTTTCGCGTCCGGGACCGCGGCGATGGCCGAGGCCCCAGGAGATCCCAAAGCCGTCAAGCAGGATGATAAAGGCAAATATCTCGATGCCAAGGGCGATCCGACTTTCAACATTAAGCCGGATGGAACGGTCGATTGGTATAGCTATTCGGGAAACCGCCGCTATGGCGATTGCTTTGTCTGTCACGGCCCCGGCGGTGAGGGCTCGACCTATGCGCCGGCTTTGAAGGATTCTCTCAAAAGTCTGAACTATGCGGAGTACTACGGGATTGTCGTCGGCGGCAAGAAGGACCTAGGCGCCGGCCAGAACAAGGTCATGCCGGCGTTTGGCGACAACAAGAACGTCATGTGCTACATTGATGATATTTATGTTTATCTCCGCGCCCGATCCGTCGATGCGTTAGGCCGCGAAAAGCCGGAAAAACACGAACCGAAGCCACCAACGGCGGCGGCGGCGGAGAAGGCCTGCATGGGCGAGGACTAGCCGTAAAACCCATGCGAAACCTTGCCGCCATCATTGCATTTGCGCTCATTTTTCCGGCGTTTTTCGCTGCCGTCACCGCGGCGGCGCAAACCGGACAAGAGGGCTCGATCGAGCTTGTCGATCCGAAAGTCTTGCGGGTCTGCGCCGACCCCCGGAATCTGCCTTTCTCGAATGAGGCGGGCGAAGGGTTCGAGAACAAAATCGCCGCGCTTCTTGCGCGCAAGCTCGGCAAAACGCTCGCCTATGAATATTACCCCGGCGCCACCGGCTTCGTGCGCAACACGCTGAATGCCCATCGTTGCGACGTGATCATGGGAATGCCGCAAGGAGACGAAATCGTTCAAGGGACAAATCCCTATTACCGGACAAGTTATGCCCTGGTTTCGAAGCAGGGATCCGGTCTTGAGCTGATTGACAGCCTGGAAGATCCTCGGTTGCAAGGAAAGCGCATCGGGATCATAGCCGGCACGCCTCCGGCGACTAATCTCGCGGTCAATGGGCTGTTGGAGAACGTCAAATCCTATCCGCTGGTGGTCGACACGCGGTTTGACGCGCCGGCCTCACTGATGATCGGCGACCTCGAAGCCGGCCGCATCGATGCCGCCATCCTTTGGGGGCCTATCGCGGGTTACCTCGCGCAACACGCCAAAACCCCGCTGAAGGTCACCGCCCTTGTCAAGGAAACGTCGGGACCGCGCATGATCTATCGCATCGGAATGGGGGTGCGCCATTCCGATCAGGACTGGAAACGTCTGTTGAACAAGCTCATCGCCGAAAACCAGGCCGAGATCACCCGTATTTTGGCAGCCTACGGCGTGCCTCTTCTCGACGAGAACAACGCCCTCCTCGCAAATCAATGAGAGTGGACATCGCTCGGCCTTACTCCGGACCGGCAAGCGATGCCCGGTCATTCCAGGCTCTGTTGAATGACCCTGGCGAGCGCGAAAAGCCGTTGCTCGATGAGCGCCGGCGTCTCGCACACATAGGCGAGCGACTGGCGCCGTTCATCGAAAACGCGCAGGTCCCATTCCAAGTCCCGTGCAACGCTCTCCACGCGTTGCTCGCTTGCTGGCGGCGGCTCCTTGCCCGGCTCTTCTCGCGGCACGGCGTTCTCGGCGCGTATTTTTTCGGCAAGCTCCTTCTGTTTTGCGCCAAAGCGAAGCAGCCCTTCGATCACTTGCGTGCGTTCGTCATTGAGCGTTTCAAATAGACCGGCAAAAATGGCAACTAGCTTTGTGGACTTGCTGGCTCCTTGCGATCGGGCAAAGTCCTGGATCGCGCGTTCCGCGTCTTCGAGCGGGGTGCGCCGTGCCGCGAGCATTGCGACGAAATCGGCGACCGCCTGATCGTTGCGCCAGGCGGCGCCTTCAATCGAGGGGCCAGACCACACCGCGGCCAACGACAGCCGCCCAACCAAAATTTGCCGGCAAGGCCAGTATTGCTCCGGAACCGGTTTTGGCTCAGCCGCGATAACCGAATTAGCCCCAAGCGTAACTGTAAGTGCGATCAGCCTCAAAACAGCGTCCCGCCACTGGCGGCGCCAATTGGCTAGTCTCGAACCGCGCATCACTTCTCCAGTGCAGGGCTCTTTAAGACACGCTTTCGCGGCGGGCGAAAGACGTCTGGCCGCGGGAGGCCCGGAAGACCCTTGAACAAGCAAGGCAAGACATCCGGATTCGTGTCTTCGCACAATTCATATTAGAATGGCCGCGCACGCGAAGGAACGGGCCACGTAAGCCAGGGATTGGATTTTGACAATGAGCGAAGCTGCCAAGGAAAAAACCTATAGCGAACCCGAGATTAAGGCGCGCCTCGAACAAGAATTGCCGCGCTGGGTCTATGAAGGAGGTTGGATTCGCCGCACGTACAGAACGACGAGCTGGAAAGGCACGCTTATGGTGATCAACACGGTTGGTCATCTGGCCGAAGCCGCGTGGCACCATCCCGATCTCACCGCCTCTTACGCTTGGGTCGAAGTCCGCCTCCAGAATCATGCCGCCAAGGGGATCACGGACAAGGATTTCGAACTGGCGAAAAAGATCGAGGAAGTCGTGCTTTGGCAGCCCGGCAAGGCTGGCGGCGCTCTGGAAGGGACCCCCTCGGATCAGCGCTTTGCCTATATCGATTACAAAAAAAGCTAAGCGCCAATTTTGGATGTGGCCGTTGTTCAGGAGCCGTACAAACGTCATGGAATCGCGATTATGCGCTCGCCGCCGCTAGCGAACGAGAGCGATATATGCTCGAAGGTCGGCTTGATCGAAGGAGTCGGCGATGGGTTTCGTTGAATTGATTCTCACGGTTTGCACTTGGACAGAGCCCGCGTCATGCGAGGAGCGGCATCTTTCGTTCGTTGACGAAGGCTCTCTCGCGCAATGCATGTGGCAGGCGCCGCCCGCGATCGCCGAATGGGCGAATAGCCATCCCGGCCGGAGAGTCGTGAAATGGCGTTGCAGCTACCCGGGGAATGAAGTCCAGTCGCTGTAGGCGAGCGCGCGATCCTTGCCGCCACCAAGGTAATCTTCACGCCGGCGCTGAAATCTAGTAGGCATGCTACCTAGCCAATGATCCACCGTCCTTGTTCGCGATGGCGAATTTCCGGCGCGAATAAGGATTTAGTTTCGCCCTCGCGCATGCCGGCGATATGCGATAGAAAAATTCAATGGACAATGAAGCGGTGAAGCCAAGTTACGACGCGGATGTGATCATCGCTGGTGCCGGGCCTGCAGGGGCTGCGGCGGCGTGCCATCTGGCGCGTTCGGGAGCGTCGGTTTTCCTTCTCGATCGTATGACCTTTCCACGCGATAAGGTGTGCGGCGATTTTGTCGGCCCGTCCGCCCTGGTCGAGCTTGACAGCCTCGGCGTATCGCCGATGGATGGGTATGCGCGGACCAATATCGCGCGTCGCGCCACCCTTTATATAGGCGGCGAAGAGCTGATCTCCCGGCCTTTTCCGGAAATTGAGGGCATGCCTTCCTATGGCCGGGTGATTCCACGGTTCGCGCTCGACCATCTCATTGTCGATGCCGCGCGGAGCGCCGGGGCCCGGGTGATGGAGGGGTATACGCTCGCGGGTTTTGCGGCCGGCCGCGACGCGGTCGCCGTGGAGGTGGCTAGCTCGAATGGCCGCGTCACGCTGCGCTGCCGCCTGCTGATCGGCGCCGACGGCAGCAGTTCGACGGTGGCGCGCCTCATGCGCAGATCGGCACCGCCACGGCGCGACCGGTTCATAGCCGCACGGGCCTACTTCGCCAATGTCGAGGGCCCTGACGACCAGCTCGATGTCTATTTCGACCGTAGCTGCTATCCGGGTTTCTACTGGTTGTTCCCCACCGGCAATGGCGAGGCGAATGTCGGGCTTGGGCTCGCGCTCGAAACCTGGCCCGCCCACAACCAAACTCCCGCTGCCATGTTGCGTCGCTTGATGCGCGACGACGCGGCTCTCGCGGCGCGCCTCCGCAATGCGCGTCCGCGCGGCAAGATCGTTGGCTGGCCATTGATGACCTACAACCATCGGCTCAAGATTGTGTCCGATCGCGTCATGCTGATCGGCGACGCGGCGAGTCTGATCAATCCGCTCAACGGCGAGGGCATCCAATACGCTCTGCTGAGCGCCCGCTGGGCGGCCGAGACGCTGGTGCCATGTCTGCGCGACGATGATTTTTCCGCGCCGGCGCTTGCGCCGTTTGCGGCGCGTGTCGAGAGCGAACTGCGCTACGACATGGCGCTCGCCCGGTTTATCGTGCAGTGCGTCAGCAACCGTGCGCTCACCCCGGTGTGGATTGGGGCGTCAAAGATTTTGGCGCAGCGCGCCCACAAGGATGCCAACACTGCGCGCATCGTATCGGGAATTTTTGCCGGGCTGTTACCGGCGCGCGACGCGTGGAAGGTGGTTGGCGGCACCATCGAGCAGACGGTCCGGTCGCTCGCCAGCAAGGCCGTGACCAAGGCGTTCAGAGGCCCGCGCGGATGGGCGGGCACCGGCGTCGACACCGCGCAGGCGGACTTCCGGCTTGCGCACGATGCGGCAAAGGATCCCGCGGGCTTCGCCGAATGGTTGCAATGCGCGGCTGCCTGCACGATTGAGCTCGGCTCGCAGGCCGTGTGGAACGCCATCGCGGGCCAGCCTGATGCGCGCGCGCGGCCATCGACCGGGCGGGCGCAAATCGTGTCAGGGTTCGCCAAGAATTCAAGGCTTGGGTGCGGCGACGAGAGTTGAACTCGCATCACTCCGTGCATACAGTTCAAGTGCGCCCTCGAACCAGCCGAAACGGGAGGCTCTATCCAGTTAAGCTACGCCGCAATCCGCAACTAATCCTCCTCGCTTTGAACC
>JBOHJQ010000029.1:0-36127 GCA_050728655.1 Methylocella sp. | reverse complement strand
GTCATAAGGGGAATAGGAGCGCATGACCGCGAAGGCGGTCGGGTCGGTGATCGGATTGCCCCATTCGAGCCATTCGGGCGGCGTTAACGGCAGGCTCGCATCGAGCATCGTATTCAAGACATCGACAAAAGGCACGTCCGCGATGACCCCCGCAAACAATTTTGGCGCGAGATTGACGGCGGCGCCGATCAGCATTCCGCCTGCACTGCCGCCCTGGGCCACGATCCGTCCCGTGCCGGTGTAGCCGGCGGCAATGAGGTGTTGGGCCACGGTGATGAAATCGCTAAAAGTGTTCGGCTTTTTGCCAAGTTTCCCATCGGTGTACCAGTGCCAGCCCTTATCGGTGCCGCCGCGAACATGGGCGATCGCACAGATGAAGCCGCGATCGGCGAGGCTAAGGCGATTGCTGGAAAACGAAGCAGGAAGGTGCGTGCCATAAGCGCCGTAGCCGTAAAGAGCCAAAGGGGCGGATCCATCGAGCTTTGTCCCGGCACGATAAAGGATCGAGATGGGAACTTGCTCGCCATCCTGGGCTGCCGCGAACAGCCGCCGCGTCACATACTGCGAGGAATCGTGACCCGAGGGAATGATCTGACGCTTGCGCAGAACCCGCTCGCGGGTGGCGAGATTGTAGTCATAGGTTTCCCAAGGCGTCGTCATCGACGAATAAGTGAATCTGAGCGTTTCCGTCGCATATTCGAGTCGCTCCTCGAGGCCGAGCGAATAGGCTTCTTCATGAAAAGCGATCGCATGTTCCTCACCACTTGCGAAATGCCGGATCATGATTCGCGGGCTGCCTGCTTCGCGCTCGATGCGCACAAGATAATCCGGATAAACCGCAGCTTTGATGATCATGCACCCTTGCCGGTGCGGAACCTCGTCGATCCAGAACGGTCGTCCGGGGCTCGCCAGAGGCGCGCTCACGATCTTGAAATCTTCGGCTCCATCGGCGTTGGTCCGGATAAAAAGCCGGTCGCCGCGATGGTCGATGTCATAGCGGAGATTCGGCGCGCGAGGCTCGACGAGTCGGGGTGTTGCATTGCCGTCGGCAAGATCGAGCAGATGGCATTCGGAGGAATCGTGATCGTCGACGCTTATGATGGCGAAGCGCGCCGATTGGCTGCGTTTGATATGAATGAATAAGCCCGGATCGTGCGCCTCGAAGACGCAGGCGTCGGCCGCGGGATCGCTGCCGATCCGGTGCCGGAACACCTCGGCCGGGCGGTGATTTTCATCTGTCCGCACATAATAAAAGCCAAGCGAATCCGTCATCCATACAAGCTCGCCGCCCGTATCGTTGATCACCTCCGCGCGGTCTGTTGCGCGGCTGTTCTCGTTCGGTTGGCCGGGGCTCAAGTCGCGGATCCGAATCGCATAAAGTTCCGAACCCGTCTCGTCGGCGCTCCAGGCGAGCTTGGCGTGATCCGGGGAGTGGCAGGCAGCACCCACTTCAAAAAAGCTCTTGCCGCGCCCTTGCGCGTCGCCGTCGAGCAGAACTTCCTCTTGTCCGCCGGAACGCTTGACGCGGCAAAAGACCGGGTGCTGGCCGCCCTTGTCGTGGCGGGCATAATAAAGCCAGGCGCCGTCTTGGCGGGGAACCTCGGAATCGTCTTCCTTGATCCGCCCGCGCATTTCCTTGACGAGGGCGGCGCGCAACTCGGCAAGCGGCGCGAGCATGGCAAGAGCATAAGCGTTCTCGGCCTTGAGCACGGCACGTATATCGCGGGGCAAGGCGGCGGGGTCGCGCAGAACCTCTTGCCAGTTCGCGGCCTTCAGCCACGCATAATCGTCGCTCAGCGTAACCCCATGCACGGTCGTTTCCGAGCGGCGCTTTTCGACAGCAGGCGGCGCCGTGGGGCGGGGAGCGGACCATTGAAGCTTGCGCATCCATCATTCTTCCTTAAAGGCGCCGCGCCCCGCATAGGTCAGGCAAGGCGTGGCCTTGGCCGTTGCGTTATTCGCGCGCGGACTGCATCTTTCAACGCTTTTTTGCATCAATGCAATAAAGTGTATGCATTGCTACTTGCACAAACCAAGCGTTGCCCTTAGAAAGGTCGGAAGTTCTTGAAAGTCGATTCGCAAAAATCGCTTAAGAGAGCTTTGTCTGGCCGGTCTTGCCATGGGTATATGATAGGTCATCGCTATTTAGCCCATATAATACCGGCGACACCTTCTCCTCCGGGATATCGAGCGCCATGAGCGAAACCTCAAGTTCTAACAGTTTCATCGAGCTAGCCGCAGACATCGTTTCGGCATACGTCAGCAATAATTCCGTGCCAGCGAGCGATCTACCGTCCTTGATCAGCGAGGTCCATTCGGCCTTGCTGCGGGTCACCTCGGGCACGATGGCCGCGGCGGCCGAAGCGCCAAAGCCAGCCGTGCCGGCCAAGAAATCGGTCACGCGAGAGTTTCTCGTGTGCCTCGAAGATGGGCGAAAATTCAAGTCGTTGAAGCGGCATCTGCGGACTCAATACAATTTGTCTCCGGACGAATACCGCGAGAAATGGGGGCTCCCCCCCGATTATCCGATGGTCGCGCCGGACTACGCCAAGGCGCGTTCGAACCTTGCCAAACAGATGGGCCTTGGCCAACAACGCCGGCGTAAACGGTAAGCGGGCAGCACGGGCCCTGCCTGTGCTACGGGAGGGAGGCGCGTGTTGCATCCCGCGAACGTGCGAAGATGGCGCGGCCGGCTTCGGCGCGAGCAGGCGGCGAACGCGTAGCGTCGGTCGCGGTTCGAGCGTTCACCGAAAGGCGCAAGTCGCACCCTTCACCGGCCATACCTCCGCAATCGCTTGCGAAGCAATTGCTCCGCCGCCGAGCCATGCTTGGCGACCCCTGGCCAGCTTCGCCCGAGATGCCATTTTCGAGAGAGGAACCAAATATCATCGCCTCACGACAAATGGTATTGGACGGCGGCGCGCGCGTCGTTCTTGATTCGCTCGACCATCGAACGCACGCCGTTGGAGCGCTGCGGCGTCAAATGCGTCGAAAGGCCAAGGCTCTCGAACAGGCCAGGGGCATCAATGGCAAGGATTCGCGATGCCGTCTGGCCGGAATAAAGAGCCAGCAGAAGAGCCACCAGCCCGCGCACAATATGGGCGTCGCTGTCACCCTTTAAGTGGAGAACAGGGCTTCCTGGATGATCCATCGCGACACGGGTCTCCAGCCACACCTGGCTGGCGCATCCGCGCACTTTATTTCGATCGTTATGGGCGGCGGCATCCAACGGTTCGAGACCGCGGCCGAGTTCGATCAAATAGCGATAGCGGTCCTCCCACTCGTCAAGGTAATTGAAGTTCTCGATAATCTCGTCGAGCTTCGAGGCAGTCCGGGGACCCGGCATGGATAGTCACACTCCCTACTGGCGCGGTCGGCATAGCCCCCCGGAAACGTAAAGCCGGACCTTCGGGTTGCGTCCAAGCACTCATGCCGGGCGCCAGATTTCCGTCGAGGGGTTCGCCTTATTATATTTATGCACGGCGGCCAAGGCATCAACAAACGGCGAAATTGGCGGGGCCTTGGCGATGCCGCCGCAGCGCTGTCCTGCGGCCGCGCGACGATTGTCCGCCCCCTCAAGACAAGCGGCGGGCGCGAGACCTTGACGAGACCAACCGGATCAGGGTTAAGCGCCGCCTAATCGAGATCCGGATGCGACCCAAACCCCAACCGGATTTTTCACCTTTTGCTTACTCTTCCGGCATGCCCTGGCAACGGCTTCTATACCATAGGACAATTTTCCGGCCGTCGATGCCGCGCAGGCCAGGCTTGGCGGGGCTTGATGGGATTTGGTTAAGAAGCCTCTGGCACGCTCCGCGGGTCCGTCGAATCCCACGCCGGGGTTCGAAGCGACAGGGTGCGGAGAGTTGTTTTGAGCTTGCTGCCAACCTTGATCCAAGCGATGGGCTTCGCCATGATCGTGGGGACCGGTTTTGTCTGCCTACGGACTCTGCGCCGCAAGGCGGAACAAGTCCGGGCCGGGTGCTCCGATAGTTTGGCCGAGACCATAGGTTGCCTCGTCGTCGGTTGCGACCGGTCTGGCTCGGTGTCATCGGTCAGTTCGAATTGCGAGGCCTTGTTCGGCTTGCGGTCAAGCGCACTAATGGGGCGCGGCTTTTTCGAGCGTGTCCAGGTCGCTGACAGACCCGCCTTTCTGAAGACCATCGCAGACACAAGCGCCGGCTCCGCGACGATCGACTCGACTTTGCGCTGGCGCGGTTCCGCGCCGGTCGACAGCGGCGATCATGCCGCGCCGGTTTGCCTTTGGCTCGACATGCGGGCGCGCCGCGCCGGAAAATACCGCGCGGCCCACGGAAGAAACCAGGACGACGATGTCATCGCCGTGTTTCGCGACGTCACCCAGGCCAAGCTTCGCGAGACGGCGCTCGACGAGGCCCGCGCGGCCGCCGAGGAAGCGAACCTCGCCAAGGATTATTTTCTCGCCCAAGCGGGCCATGAATTGCGCACGCCGCTCAATGCGATCGCCGGTTTTTCGGAGTTACTCGGCGATCCGCGATTGGCCCCACCCGATTCCGAAAAACAACGCGAATACGCGCAGATCATTCATCAGTCGGGGCGGCATCTTCTCGCCGTCGCCGATTCGATCCTGGAGATGTCGAAAATACAATCCAGCTCCTTGGCGATCGAAATCGAGCCTTTTGCCGTCGCGCCGTTGATCGATCTTTGCTGCGACATGGTTAAACTGCATGCCAAGAGCAACGGGGTCGAGCTCCTGCGCGCCTATCCGGCAAATCTCGAAGAGATCAGCGGCGACAGACGGGTGTGCACACAGATTCTCGTCAACCTGCTTTCAAATGCGATCAAGTTCACGCCCCCTGCTGGGAGCGTGACAATCAGCACGAGACTCGAAACTAATTCGCTTCTGATCCTGGTCGCCGATACCGGTATCGGAATCGGCGCGCGCGACCTCGCCCGGCTCGGCGATCCGTTCTTTCAGGCCAAAGCCTTCCTGGATCGGCAAAATAAAGGAACCGGTCTTGGCCTCTCGATCGTGCGTTGCCTCGTCGGCCGCCAGGGGGGCACAATCATGGTGGCGAGCGAACCGGGCAAAGGCACCAGCGTCCGTGTCCGTCTGCCACGCGATTGCCGTGGTTTGGCAGAAAAGGCCCGAATCCCGGCCAAGATAGAGACGATTGCGCACTTGCCTGTCGATGGACAGCGTGACCTTTACAACGAAATGACGGTGAAGAAAATTGCGTGAAGTCTTAACCGCCGCCGATCATGACTATGTTTTAACCGAACCGGCTTCGAAACTGACGCAGTTGCGGGAAAAGCTGGTTACCGCGAGAAGGCGCGGGTTACGCCGGACAGGGGGGCGGGGCCGGCGCTATTTGAGCATTTTCACCGCCGGTTTTTTCGTCGCGACGGCCGCCGCAATCCTCCTCAACGCGCTCGTTTGGCAAAGGACCCGCCATCCCGCGCCGCTGTTCGCGCGTGCCGCCCCTGCCGTCCCGAAAAAGGAGCCAATGAGCGCCGGGCTGATCACGGTTCCTCCGCCGCGGCCTCAGCAAGCCCTTACACCTGTCAGAGCGCAAGACAGGCCAGTTGAGAAGCCGACCACGCAAGAATCGCCGATTGAAACGCCGCCGCTGGAGGTGCCTGCAGGCGGGCATCCGCGACGTGTCACTTCTCCGTCGCCACACGATGAAATTTCTCAACTGCTGAAGGTGCCGCCTGCGCCGCCTGCTCGGCCTACTAAAGAGGCCGCCGCGTCAGCGGCGCCCAGGAAATTGGTGCTGGCGGCGCAGCGCGCGCTCGTCAAATTGGGTTATGTTTTGAACCCCGATGGCGTGGCGGGGGCAGCAACGCGGCAAGCGATCGAACGCTACGAGCGGGAGCGCGGCCTTGCGGTGCGTGGCGATGTTACCCCCGCGCTGATGCGGCAATTGAGCACCGAATTGGCGCGTCCAATCTACTAAGGTTGATCACGCGACGGACGGTCCCAAGACAAGTGGTTTGCCTCGTGCCAGGCAACTGACTTCAACACCCTAATTTTAAAAGTGTTCTTGTCGAGCGAGAAGCCCTATCTGATCGGGCAGCACGGGTGGGCAACTTTTTTGTGCTGGCTGTTGACTTTTATACATAGGAGTCCTATTATGTTAGCATGGCGGGAACGGAGACCATAGCTTTGCGAGAACGCCTCCTGGATGGACTGGAGCGGCTGGCTTCGGTGATGCGGGCGGATGTCCGCCGATCGGCCGCGCCGCGAGGCCTCAATCCGGCGCAAGACGCAATTCTGCGGCAGCTCCTTGCACGCCCCGCCGGAATGCGGGTTAGCGCTCTCGCCGCGCATCTTGGCGTCCGCCAGCCGAGCATTACCGACTCGGTGATCGCGCTGGAGCGGAAGGGCCTAGTTAGCCGGCAAGCGGATCCGGCGGATGCCCGCGCCGCCATCGTCAAGGTCACACCGGAGACCCGCGCGCAACCGGCAGCTGCAGTTCCCGCGCTTGTGGCCGCTGCCTTGGCGGATCTGAGCGAAGCGGAGCAGGCCAGCCTGTTGGTAACGCTGATCAAGCTTATCCGGAGCCTGCAACTTCGCCACGCTATTCCGCCGCAGCGCCTTTGCGTCAGTTGCAAATATTTCCGGCCGAATGTGCATCCGGAGCCCGAGGCATCTCACCATTGTACCTTCGTCGATGCTCCTTTTGGCGACCGCGCCCTTCGCCTCGATTGCGCCGAACATGAGCCGGCCAATTCGGCCGAACAGGCTCACAACTGGGCCGTCTTTGACCGCGCGAACAAGCAACAGGAGATAAGCCCTTGAGACGTCTCCAACAAATTGGCGCAGGTGGCGTGAGCCTAAACTTCCCCCGTGCCGCTCGTCCGAAGCCCCCCGCAAGAGGATGTGGCGGCGTCGAACAAGGCCGCCAGCCCGCAAACCATCCCCAGGAGCTGCCTCACAACATCAAGCTGGGCGCGTTCCAGAAGCCTTTCGCCCGGGCCGCGGGCGAAGCTCGTCCGGCATCGCGCCGGGCGGAAAGACTGTGCAAAACGTTAGTTGCCGCTGACGTTCCAAAGTGAAGCGCAAAGGAGACCACTGATGGCACGAGTAAACCTTATTGACCCTGCGGCCGCAACCGGCGAAGCCAAGTTGCTGCTTGAGCAGATCAAGGGGGCCTTCGGCACGGCACCGAACATGTTCCGCGCTGTCGCCAATTCCCCAGCTGCCTTGAAGAGCATGTGGGCCGCATTCGGGGCGCTTGGGGCAGGAACGATCGGCGCCAAGCTTGGCGAAAAGATCGCCGTGGCGGTTGCCGACCGGGACGCTTGCTCCTACTGTCTCGCCGCACATACGCTGCTTGGAAAAAATGCCGGCGCGAGCGGGCAGGAGATGGCTGATGCCCAGGCGGGCCACTCGGGTGACCCGAAGACCGCCGCTGCGCTCGCCTTCGCGCTAAAACTGGTTGAGCAGCGGGGGCAGGTGGCGGACGCCGATATCGCGGCCGTGCGCGGCGGGCTTCGACGACGGTCAAATCGTCGAGATTATCGCCCTTGTCGCGCTCAACCTGTTCACCAATTACGTCAACGTCGCGCTCGACGTTCCGCTGGACTTCCCAAGCGTGAGGTTCCGCCGCGCTGCGCAACGTCCGAAGGTCCGGGGCGGATTGCCGCCCCGGACATTGGAGCGGCGGCCTCCGCGCCGGCCTTCCGGCAATGAAGGCTCAGGCGGTGATTCGTTCCTCGTCGTCGCGCGGCTCGCGCAGGACATAGCCGCGCCCCCAAACCGTTTCGATATAATTGCGGCCCTCGCTCGCATTGGCGAGTTTTTTGCGCAGCTTGCAGATGAAAACGTCGATGATCTTCAGTTCCGGCTCGTCCATGCCGCCGTAGAGATGGTTGAGAAACATTTCCTTTGTCAGGGTCGTTCCCTTGCGCAACGAGAGCAGCTCCAGCATCTGATATTCCTTGCCGGTCAAATGCACCCGCGCCCCCGCGACCTCGACGGTTTTCTGATCGAGATTGACGACAAGATCTCCGGTCGCGATGACCGATTGGGCGTGGCCTTTCGAGCGCCGTACGATGGCCTGGATGCGCGCGACCAATTCGTCCTTGTGGAACGGCTTGGTCAAATAATCGTCGGCGCCGAAGCCCAGGCCCTTGACCTTATCCTCGATCGCGGCGAGGCCAGAAAGAATGAGGATCGGCGTCTTGACCTTGGCGACGCGCAGAGTGCGCAACACCTCGTAGCCTGACATGTCGGGGAGGTTCAGATCGAGCAAGATGATGTCGTAATCGTAAAGCTTGCCGAGATCGATCCCCTCTTCGCCGAGATCCGTCGTATAGACGTTGAAACTCTCGGACTTGAGCATCAACTCTATGCTTTGCGCCGTCGCGCTGTCGTCTTCAATCAGTAGAACGCGCATGTGAGGTCCTAGCCTTCCCCCCGTCGGTCGCCATGCCGGCGCGCAAGATCGCTTCAAGTCCTCTGCGGCGGCTGTTCAGGCCGGTTGACCCGCGATGGGGGCTTGCTACGAATTCCGTAACCTTAACGGGCATTGGTTAACAAAAACATTCCGTCGAAAAGACGCTTCAAACTCGCCGTCACCTGCCTCGCCACGGTCACCCGGTCGATTCGTTTTGCCGCCTCTCGCTGCAAATCTTGGCGAACGAACCTTGCGCGACGAAGGACAGCAATCGTTGGATCTTGATCCTGCGAGGTTTGAAACCCGGCGAGACCGCGGGTGGCGCTACCGCGCACCCGCCGAATCAAAGCACGCGACAAGTATACACACCGGCCACGGCTCTGAAAGATTCGCGCCGTCTCGCTCGCAGGTAACGAATGGGCAACTTTACTGGGGCAGAGTTGAACCGAGGGGAAAACCCCGCGGGCTTGAGCGGGCTCGCGCATTTCCCGATCGAATGAGGTCATCCGATTGATAAGGACCCGCGTGTTATCAATGAGTTGGAGCAGGTCCGTCCCGACAAAATCTTGCTCTTTTTTCAAGACCTTGTCTCGGGTC
Organism: Methylocella sp.; assembly: GCA_050728655.1. GTDB lineage: Bacteria > Pseudomonadota > Alphaproteobacteria > Rhizobiales > Beijerinckiaceae > Methylocapsa. The sequence continues at coordinate 27,146 of JBOHJQ010000029.1, read as the reverse complement.
CGACCTGCGTCTTGGAGTTGAAATAATGAAGTCGCGGGATACCCTTGCGCGTCTCAGGCGCTTCCAGGTCGACGAAACGCGCCGCCGCGTCGCGCAGATCGAAACGATGATAGCCGAGTTTTCCAAGATGGCGCGGGAACTCGACCGTGAAATCGCAATCGAGGAGCAACGGGCCGGCGTATCCGATATATCCCACTTTGCCTACCCTACTTATGCGCGCGCCGCGCGCGCGCGGCGGGACAATCTCCAGCGTTCGGCGGAGGAACTGACGACTCAGCTCGACGAGGCCCGCCTTTCACTTGACGAAGCGCTCGCCGGCCCCGGCAAAGGGCGGAGTCTCGATGGTGGCGGCACGACCCTGCTGGCGGGATAGCGGCCGGAAATCTGGCTCGGCGCGAGCGCATTGAAGCCTGAACTTTTTTGCTTATTTTCGTGTAAGGCGAAGGCATTGGCGATGGTTCCGCATGACCCGCGCGGGGTCCTCGAAGTTACCCCTTGCTATCGGAACGCGCCTTGTGCACGGATGCCGCCCGGGCACGGCGGCGGGGGCTCGCTTCGCGGCGCGGCCATCCATGTCCCCCGGAGAGCGATGAAGCGCATTCTTGATTTTGTCTGGCCTTTGATGGGCCTTGTCGCGGTTGCCGCTTCGCTCTGGCTTCTCCACCGGGAGTTCAAAGGCGAAGCTGTTGGGCCGGAGGTCTGGGATTACCTAAAATCGATTTCGGTCGGAAATTATCTGCTGGCGGGCCTATCGACGCTCGTCGCTTATGCCGCGTTAGCTTGGTACGACCGGATCGCGCTGCTCCATCTTGGCGTGAAGAATATCTCCTGGGTCTTTATCGCGCTCTGCTCGTTTACGACCTACGCCTTCTCGCATAACATTGGCGCAACCGTTTTTTCAGGCGGAATGGTCCGCTATCGCGCCTACCACTCGAAAGGGCTGAGCGCGGCGCAGGTCGCGGTTCTTGTTGCCGTCTGCTCGTTGACGTTCCTCCTCGGCACCGTCCTGCTCGGCGGCCTCATTTCGGTTCTGGAACCGGAGCAATTAAGCCGCTTCCATGGCTTGCTGCCGGAAAATTTGCGATTTCTCACCGATCCAACGACCGCCCGGCTGGTGGGCGTGTTTTTCCTTTGCTGCGTCGCCGTCTATGTGATCGGTTCCGTGTTCAGATTTAGGCCTTTAATAATCAGAGGTTTCCAGCTCGACTACCCGAAATCGGAAATCACCGCCCGGCAGCTGCTGGCGGCGCCCGTCGAAATCCTCGCAGCCGCCGCAATAATCTATTTCGTTTTGCCGGAGGCGGGCAATCCCGGCTATTTCATTGTGCTCGGGGTATTCCTTGCCTCGTTTGGCGCCGCTCTCTGGTCCAGCGCGCCGGGCGGCATAGGCGTTTTTGAATGGTTCTTCATCAGCGCGATGCCGGAGATGCCAAAAACTCAGGTGCTGGCGGCTTTGCTGATCTTTCGGCTTGCCTACCTGTTGATTCCCCTTTTCCTGTCGATTTTCGTGGTCATCGTTTTTGAACGCAACAGGCTAAAGGAAGTGCTTCACCCCAAGGACGGCTATCCCGTCCCGGGCCTGGACGTAAAGCCAACGGCCGACCGCAAGCGGGCGAGCCTCCCTTAACGTGTTTCCAGCAAAGCCGTCGCCTCCCCAGATTCTGGCAGACCGCGGGTCCCGCCGCATATGGGGTTGGAGGGAGTTCCTTGTCCCGCATATCGGAGAGCACCGGAAAGCGAAAATCAGCGATTGACTCTCAGGCCCTGATACGAGGAGATATCGTCCCTGGCCTCCTTGCGGCTCACGCCGCCCCGCTCGCAACGTTCCATGCCGCAAAAGTCCCGCGCTTTGCCGCCGGCGCCGAGCACCTCGCTTCTATCGTACGGATTGAAGCGGATACCGCGCGCGGCAAGACGCGCCGCGAAGGATTTCAACCCGCCAGCCTCAAGGACGGCGACGATGGCGGCAGACGCCCCTTCGGCAGGCTCAGGAGGAAGCCGCGGGATCGACGGGGGACGCGACCGCGTCCGGAAAAGCCTTTATGCCGCGGACGAATCTAGCTTTCGCCGCCCTGCATGGGCGCCTGGCATGCCCGCCGCGCTGATTGGCGACCAAGGTCTTGCCACCGCTTGGGTCCGCACGGAACTCGCCGATCGCCGCGCCATCGCCGTGATCCCGCCCTAGGCGGATCGCAAGACCGGCATCCCACGCGATTTCGCGATATATCGTTGCCGTCGCCGCATCGAAAGCTTGTCATGCAACTCTCCGCAGGCTTTTCCACCAAGTTGCGCTTGCTGGAACCTTAAGTCTACTCCGCTCAAGCAATGGCGCAGGATCGCAACGCGATACTGCAAGATAGCTCGGAGTTTTGCCGCCATGATCAACCTCGCCACGGCCGTTATGGCGCCGAAATGAATGGCGCCGAGCCCCAATGAAAAATTAGGCGGCCGACGTCAAGAAGCCGATTGCAATTTGCCGCGTTCGCGGGTTAACTAGCCGCGCTGGACGTGATTTTATCTGGCGGCGCGAAGCAGGCTCCTAACGGGCTCCTCGAAAGAAAGCCTTTTATAAAGAAAGCCTTGCCCGTGGCCGTGCGTATCGCGATGCGTATCCGGCGATGAACTAAGATACCCTGCGGAGTGCTCGGGTCCGCCGCATCTCCCGGGTCCGTAGGGTTGGCCGGCGCGCAAATGGTTATAGGAGTGGCCTCCTCGAAACGCCATTTGCCGCCGGCCACCTTCGCGTCTTTCTCCGCGTCACCTTTCAATTCCCTGACCGGTTCGCAAGCGCTCCTTTCAAACCACGACGAGTTCGGCGGCGGTGGCAAAAGCCGCGCGCTCCTGGATGAAAGCGAAGCGCGCCTCCGGCCTGTTGCCCATCAAACGCTCGACCGAGTCGGAGGTGCCGTCGCGGTCTTCGGCAAGAACGACCACGCGGAGCAGGCCGCGCCGTTTTGGATCCATCGTCGTTTCTTTAAGTTGCGCCGGGAGCATTTCTCCTAACCCCTTAAAGCGGCTAATTTCTATCTTGGCCTTGCCGGTGAGCGTCTTGGCAATCAAGAGATCGCGATGTGCATCGTCGCGGGCATAGACTTGCTTGGCGCCCTGGGTCAGCCGATAGAGCGGCGGAACCGCCAGATAAAGATGTCCGGCCTCGACGAGCTTCGGCATCTGGCGAAAGAAAAAGGTGATGAGCAGGGAAGCGATATGGGCCCCATCGACGTCGGCGTCGGTCATGATGATGATCTTTTCGTAGCGAAGGTCTTGTGCCTCGTAATGCGCTCCGGTGCCGCACCCGAGCGCCTGGACAAGATCGTTGAGCTGCTGATTGCCCGCGAGCTTGTCGCGGGTGGCGCTGGCGACGTTCAGGATTTTGCCGCGCAACGGCAGGACCGCCTGGTTCGCGCGGTCGCGCGCCTGCTTGGCGGAGCCGCCGGCGGAATCGCCTTCGACGATAAAGAGTTCCGATCCTTGCGCTGAATTATTCGCGCAATCCGCGAGTTTTCCCGGAAGCCTGAGCTTGCGCGTCGCGGTTTTCCGCGCGACATCTTTCTCGGCGCGCCGGCGCAGCCTTTCCTCGGCGCGCTCGATCGTGAAGTCGACGAGCTTTCCGGCGTGCGAAGGGGAAGCCGCAAGCCAGTGATCGAAGGCATCGCGCAAGGTTCCTTCGACGATCCTTGCCGCCTCATTGGTCAATAGCCGGCCCTTGTTTTGGCCCTGAAACTCCGGCTCGCGCAGGAAGACCGAAACCATCGCGGCGCAAGACGCCATGACGTCATCGCCGGTCACCGCGGCCGCCCTCTTGGCGAGGCCGATGCGCTCGGCGTGATCCTTGAGGCCGCGCGCCAACGCGGCGCGAAGACCAGTTTCATGGGTGCCGCCGTCAGGGGTGGGAATGGTATTGCAATAGGAATATACGAAGCCGTCGTCGAAAGCGAGCCAGGCCATCGCCCATTCGAGCGATCCGTGGCCGCCATGTTTTTCAACCTTGCCCGCGAAAATCTGGTCGGTGACGAGATCCTTGCCCTCGATATCCTGGAGAAGGCAGTCCTTGAGGCCTCCGGGAAAGCGGAAAACCGCGTCTTGCGGAATCCCGGCATCAGGGTCAATCCATTCCGGCGCGCAATGCCAGCGGATCTCGACACCGCCGAAGAGATAGGCTTTCGCACGGGCCATTTTGAACAAGCGCGCGGGCTTGAAATTGGCGCCCTTGCCGAAGATTCTTTCGTCGGGCTTGAATCGCACGCTCGTGCCACGCCGGTTTTGCACCTTGCCGAGCTTCTCAAGGGGCGTCTTGGGATGCCCCCGCGCGAAGCTCTGGCGGTAGAGCGTCTGGCCCCGCGCGACTTCCACTTCGAGGCATTCCGACAAGGCGTTGACGACCGAAATGCCGACCCCATGCAGGCCGCCGGAGGTTTGATAGGTTTTTTGATCGAACTTGCCGCCCGCATGAAGCGTGGTCATGACGACTTCGAGCGCCGATTTTTTTGGAAATTTCGGATGCGGATCGACGGGAAAGCCGCGCCCATTGTCGGTCACGTTTAGAAACCCCGAGGCCTCAAGCCGGACATCAATGAAGGAGGCGTGGCCGGCGACCGCCTCATCCATAGCGTTGTCGAGGACTTCCGCGAAAAGATGGTGGAGCGCGGCCTCGCCGGTGCCGCCGATATACATGCCCGGCCGCCGCCGCACCGGCTCCAGCCCCTCCAGCACCTCGATCGAGGCGGCGGTATAGCCAAGCTCCCCGGGTGTTGCGTGGTTTGGCGGCCCGCCTTTTTGCGGCGCAACGGCTTGCCGGCCCGGGCGAGCGGGCGGCTCTTGGCGTGCCACACTGCCGAAAAGATCGCCATTGCTTGCCATGCGCCCGTCCGTCCTTGTGATTCGGGGTGATTCGAGGTGGCGGCTTTTTATGCCATGAACAAGGCGGGATTGGAACGGAACGAAAACATTTTCCGGTTCACGAAGCCAAAAGGACGCCTACGAAACAGACCGCGGGATGCCGCGCTTTGCCCTCGCAGGTCCGGGCATGTAGCAATTCCGCACTCGGCTCTTCGCGAAAATCACCTGCATTGCGCCGCTGCGCGTTTGCCGCTCATCTGGTTGCCGGGCATCCGAATCGAAACTTGGGGGACCACTTTAGCCCTTATCTGCCGGACTGGGTTTTAGCGTGCATAAGGAATAAAAATCAAAGATGATTGAATCGAAGGGCTGGCTTGGCCAATAGGTTCGGTGGAGCTCGGCAACCCTCACGTTGTCCACGATCATCATGGCGGCTTCTTCCGCGAGTGCATCTAAATCGTTGACGCCAAAACGCCACGGCGCACGCATTGTCGAGAAGCGCCCGACGTGGTTCGAAATTCGTGGATCGCCGGTCGTATTTGCAATCACCTCTTCGGCCATATAGTCGAAGGAGATGGTAAACTGGCCTACGCCTTTTCTGAGCTCCGCCAAAATCTTGCGGACCGACGCCCTGGTTAAATACATTGTGTTGCCTTCCCAAATGAAATAGGCCGGCAGTTCAAATCGGAAACCATTTGCCTCAAGCAGCCGAAGGAGGTCATCGGCGACATAATCGCCCGGGATGTATGTCGTTGTGGCATGGATCCCGCGTTCTGCTAGTCGCGCCTTCTTGAAACTGAGAATCTTCAAATCATCAATTTCGAAATAAGCGACCCCGGGAGATTGCTTTCTTACGGCCCGAGTGTCGAGCCCCGCGCCGAGGATCACGACCTGCCGGCAGCCGAGGGTAAGCTGCTCATCCAGCCTGTCGTCAAAGTAGCGGGTTCTAATCCTGACGGCCTTTTCGATCGCCGGAAAATCTACCGAAATAGCGTCCGCCGCCTGTCTTGTAGTCTCATTGAGAAATATCGGAACGATCGGGTCAACGTATAAGGGATTGGCTTCAGCGTTTTCGTGAGCGCGGTACTCGGCCACGATAAACGCCGTTCCCGTGACGTCCTGGAACCCGGTCATCGCCCTGCTCCCAATTGTTGCCGAAGGACAATAGCATCGGGCGTGCGCTGAGGTTGCTACCCAAAGCCGCGCATGTTCGCGTCCGCGCGCGCGCTTCGGTGAGGCGCTCGATCGGGGCGGGCTTCTTCATCATATACGCCGATTGCCTGAGGATTTGAAAAACCATGGCGGTTGTGAGATTTTCGGATTCGCCTTTGCCGGATGCGTCGCTCCGCTCTCTTGCGCCGCGGCAACGCGCCGATCGGTTCGAATGGCATTGCACTCGCAAACATGGCAGCTGGCTCGATGTGGCCGAGTCCGAACTCGGCACCGTCTCGTCCCAATGCCTACGCATCCTCGACAAGCAAATCCTCGTCGGCGAAACCAGCGCGTGGGAAGAAGACCGCAATCTCCATCGCAGCAGGGCCCGTTGGCGGTTCAGCGCGGAAGACGCCTGCGGCAAACTCGCCCAGCCGTACCCTTCATCTTGAATGATAGGCCATGTTGACAAAACGATCGGTAAAGGACAAGTTCCGTGCCGTCGCGGACAGAATGAAATGCTGTGCCAAGGCAGGAACCTGGGGAACATGGCCATGGCATTTTTTACGCTATTGCGATCTAAGTTTTTGATTCCGTCGCTTGGCGCGGGTGCGCCAAAATACCGCATCTTCTGAACCAATGGCGACCGCTGTCATTATCGTAACTTATCGCAACGACAGGGATATTTCCGAATGCCTAGAGGCGATCAGTGACCAGACCGGGGGAGGGGATCTGGGCGTCTTTGTGGTTGAAAACGGAGGTCCCGCTGCTTTTGATGCTCTCGCGGAAACCTTGGCTGCGCCCAGCGGACCGTGCGTCAAAGCGGCCTCGTCGAAACTAGCGAGTCTGGCTAGTCCAGGCGGTTGTCACTTGCGCTGCGTGGAGCTTGTGACCCGCCGCGGTTGCCGGCCGGTCGCTGTGGCGGAGGCCTCCGAAAACCTCGGCTATGGCGGGGGCATAAACAGTTGGCTCGAGCGGCTAACGCCATATCCCGAGTGGGACGGATTTTGGATCCTCAACCCTGATACAATGCCAGAACCAATGGCCCTGTCCGCCCTCAAAGCCGCTTGCGTCATGCCAAACTGCGGCATGGCAGGCAGTACGATCGTTTACTTCAAATGCCGCGACAAAGTGCGCGCACGCGGTCTGCTTTGGCGGAGATGGCGCGGCGCTAATGTCCTCATTGACCGTGGCAAGCACATTAGCGACCCTCCGGCTCCTGGAGGTGCCAAGGCAATCGACTCACCCTCGGGCGAGTCCATCTATGTGACAAGAGCCTGTATCGCGCAGATTGGGTATCCCCGCGAAGACTACTTCCTATATTTCGAGGATCTTGAGTGGGGCATGCGCGCCAAGTCAGCTGGCCTATTGACGCGCGCGGACGACTCCATTGTTCCGCATAAGTATGGAACAACAATCGGATCGGCGGTATCGCGAAAAGAGCGATCGAGCCTCACTGTCTTTCTTGAGGCGCGGAACAGCCTCTTATTTGTCTGGCGCGCAGATCCGGGCGCTATTGTCTGGATGATTATGCGTACGCTCTTGCGCGCTTGCGAGTACCTTTTCGTAGGCTCGGTTCGCAACGCAATGGCGACGCTTGCCGGCATGATGGCATTTTTCCGCGGCGAAACCGGTCGGCCGCGCTTCGTCAGCTAGCGGCTCGTAGGCTTGGCTGACTGTAGCCTCTACCCAAACTCCTACCGGATTCCCCCATTTCGTAGGGTCCATCGATGCTATATGGCGTGGAACCGGAAGCGCCGATGGAGCATGACGACGGGAGCCGGCTCGCCGCGGTAATGGTCCAGCCGCGAGCACGCGCAAAGGCCAAGGCCGCGTCGGCGACCGAAGACTTCCGATCGGCCGGGTACCTAATAATACCCGCCGGTCCCGGTCCCGATCAGCCGGTCCGCGTCTGGATTAACGGCCTGCGCCCGGGGCGTCGCATCACCAATGGCATAGGAGTCCGGCGGCGCCGTGCCTGGCTTGAACGCCTCTTGGATTGCGCCCTGGGAACTCGCGCTCGTCCGCATTCCCGTTTTCGCGGCTACCCAGATCAGCTTGATGCCAGGCGGCGCCCGGAATGGAATGTCGGGTTTGCCGGCAAGCGCCATCTTCATGAAGTCGCGGAAGATCGGCGCCGTATAATGCGCGGCTTGCGCCGAATCGCCGAGCGAGCGCGGCTGATCGTAACCCATGAATACGCCGACCGCGAGATCGGGCGAATAGCCGATGAACCAAAGATCCTTGGCGTCGTTGGTCGTCCCGGTTTTGCCGGCGAGGTGCTTGCCGACCTCCCTGATCGCCTGGCCGGTGCCGCGCTGAATGACGCCTTCCATGATCGAGGTGATCTGATAAGCGGTAAGGGGATCAAGTACTTGCTCCCGGTTGTCGATGAGTCTCGGCTCGTCTTGATTATTCCATTGGGGCGCGTCGCACCCCTCGCAGATTCGCTCGTCGTGCCGGTAGATCGTATGACCCCAGCGGTCCTGGATGCGGTCGATCAAGGTTTCCTTGATTCGCTTGCCGCCGTTGGCGAGCATCGAATAGGCGGTGGTCAGGCGCATCAGGGTCGTTTCGCCGGAACCAAGCGACATCGCGAGGTAGGGCGGCAGATCGTCGTAGATGCCAAAGCGCTTGGCATATTCGGCGATGAGCGGCATGCCGACATCGCGGGCGAGCCGCACAGTCATCTGATTGATCGAATGTTCGACCCCATAGCGCAAGGTGTGGGGACCGCTCGACTTGCCCTCGAAGTTTTCCGGACGCCACGCCGGAAGACCCGGTCCCTGATCGATTTCGATGGGCTCGTCGAGAATGATGGAGGATGGCGTATAGCCATTGTCGAGTGCCGTGGCATAGACAAAAGGCTTGAACGAGGAACCCGGCTGGCGCATGGCCTGCGTCGCGCGATTGAACTCGGACTGGTCGAAGGAAAAACCGCCGGCCATGGCGAACACCCGACCGGTGTAGGGGTCCATCACGACGATTGCGCCGCTGACTTCCGGGATTTGGCGCAGCCGGTACTGCTGAGAATTTCCCTCGATCGGCTCGACATAGATCACGTCGCCCGGTCCCAGCGACGCGCGCGAGCCGCTGCCCCGGGTCCAACGAAGTCCGGCGGTGGCGAGCGTGCCGGATTCGCGTTCGCGCTCGATCTCGCCGGATTTTTCCCGGTGGGGTTGCAAGCCGATCCGCGTGCCGCCATCGGGGGAATCGAGAACGACGGCGAGCCGCCAAGGTGCGACATCGCCCAGGGCCGGAACGTCGGCAAGCGGAATCCCCCAATCCTGGCTGATGTCGATGTGGCGCATGGGACCACGAAATCCATGCGCCTCGTCGTAGCGGACAAGGCCATCGACCAGGGCGCGTCTTGCCATCAGCTGCGTTTTCGGATCGAGCGTGCTGCGAACCGAAAGACCGCCTTCATAGAGTTTCTTTTCGCCGTAACGATCGCTGAGCTCGCGGCGGACCTCCTCGGCGAAAAAGCCGGCGGCGAAAGCATTGGGCGACAGGACCCTCGGATTGACGCCGAGCTCCTCGGCCTTGGCTTTCTCGCCGTCCTGGCGCGTGACGAAGCCGTTCTCGACCATGCGGTCGATGACCCAATTACGCCGCTCGATCGCCCGTTCGTGTTTCAAGAAAGGATGATAATTGTTCGGCGCCTTCGGCAAGGCGGCGAGGTAGGCGGCTTGCGCGATCGTAAGCTCATGCACCGACTTGCCGTAGTAGTTCAGCGCCGCGGCGGCGACCCCGTAATTCCCGAGCCCTAGATAGATTTCGTTGAGATAAAGCTCGAGAATCTTCTCCTTGGAATAGGCGCCCTCGATCCGAAACGAGAGAAGTATCTCCCGGATCTTGCGTTCGAAGGACCGCTCGTTGGTTAACAGAAAATTCTTGGCGACCTGCTGGGTGATCGTCGAGGCGCCCTGGACATGCTTGTCGCCTTGAAGGAACACGAAAAGGGCGCGAAGGATGCGTTCCGGATCGACGCCAGGGTGGGTGTAGAAATTCTTGTCTTCCGCTGAGATGAAAGCGTCCTTGACGAGGTCCGGGATGGCCGCGCCCGGAAGATAAAGTCGCCGCTCGCGGGCATATTCGGCGATAAGCGATCCGTCGCTCGCATGGACCCGCGTCATCACCGGCGGTTCGTAATCCTTGAGCGTCGTATAATCCGGCAGGCCGCGTTCGAATTTCCAAACCAAAAGCCCCGCCGCGCAAGCCGCAATGACGAATAAGATCGCGCCCGTCGCGAAAACGAAACCGAGGAAACGGGTTATTTGCCGCATACGACCTGGCCTTTTGAATTCCGGAAACCCTTTGCGAGCGAAATCAATAATGCCGCGGATCTGAAAAATTGCCGGCGTTCGACGGCCGCCGCTCATCTATTAAGCCACGTGAATCAAAGCCAAATAATGGCATGGATAGGCGAATATCCTGGCCGGATCGCCGTGCCCGCCCAGCGGATGCCGGGGTTTACAATCGCGGCCGGCGACTGTTATCGGCAAACGCCGATGCTCGCCCAACGCCGAGTTTGCCGTCTTCTCCGTGCGGCGCTTTTGTGTTGAAAATTTGTCGAATGACGCGGCGCCATACGCTTCGAATAATGAGGCGCTCCGGCCGAGGGCGACAAATTCGCCGGTATCAACGGCGCCAAGGAGAAGCCATTGGTTTCGATCAGGGATTTTGTACTTCGCTGCAAAAACATTTTGGAATTTATGGCCCGGCGGACGGTATTTTTCCACTCGGCGCCCCATCGGGATCGGTCTTGGTTACGGTTGCGCCGCTCTCCCGCGCAGCGAAGAAAGCTTCGATTGCCTCCGCGACTTGGCTCGATGCCCTGTCGCGCCATTGCGCCGAAGTGAGCGCGAGCCCGTCTTTTTCGTTGGAAAGATAGCCAAGTTCCAAAAGGACGGATGGAACGTCGGGCGCCTCAAGAACACGAAACCCGGCTGAACGCCGTGGATTCTTGTTAAGGCGCCCCGCGACCCGCCAGTAGTTCACCAGAGTGTGCGCGAAGAAGTGGCTGTAAGCACGAGTTTCCCGCCGCGTCAAATCGAACAAGATGTCGGAAACGTCGCCGGCGTCCTCGGTTTTGTCCATTCCGGCCGCTGCGTCGGATTGGTTCTCTTTTTCGGCCACGCGCGCGGCTTCGGCGTCCGAGGCGCGATCAGATACCGTATAGACGGTGGCGCCGGAAACATCGGCCGCACGTGACAAAGTGTCGGCGTGAATCGACACAAACAGCGCCGCATTTTCGTCGCGTGCCATCCGCACGCGTTCGGACAAGGCAACGAAGCTGTCGCCGTCACGCGTCATGACGACCCTGAAACGGCCGTCCGCATCGAGTTTGGCCGCAACCGCCTTGGCGAAATCGAACACCAGCTCCTTTTCGACGAGGCCTTTCACCATAGCGCCTCGGTCGATTCCGCCATGGCCAGGATCGAGCATGATGACCGGCTTTCCAGATTCCGGCTCGGGCTTTTGGGCCTTCTTGGGTTGCGCCCGCGCCGCCAATTGGGTCCGCGCTCTTTGCACGGCGGCCTGGAAACTCCGTCGATCCGTTTTGGCTAGCTCGATGACGAGGCGTGCATGGCCTTCGCCATCCAATTTGTCGCAAGCCGCCAGCAAAACCCGCGCCGGGGCACCAAGATCGATGACAATACGCGACTTTCCTGGCGCGAGCTGCCCGAATCGAAACGAGGTGATGAGCCCGGCTTTCCGGTGCGGCGGGTCTGCCGCCTTGCCGGTCTCCGGGTCCAGCGCAAAATCGGTTTGCGGCAAATCGACGATGACCCGATCAGGATCGGCAAGGACAAAGGCAGTGGCGTCGAGCGGCGCGGAGAGCTCGAATACGAGCTTGGCGCGGTCGCCGCTCTGCTCGATTCTCGCCGCATTGGCGGCCGGACGCTCACCTGGCTCCGGCTGAACCGTCGCGGCATCCGCGCGCAAGCTAAAGTATCGCCCCGCCGGAGGCAGAGCCGTCAGCCAACCGGCGGCGAGCCCCACCATGCCTGCCGCGACCGCCATGGCGGTTGCCGCGCCAACGGCTCTGCAAAATAAAGCGCTCTCCGCCATCGATTCGCCCAGGGTTTGCCTTTCGAGCCGCCGTTACGGCCGCTGTTCCCAAATTCCATTGCCGCGGTCACGCCGTTTTCGCGACGCGCGAACCTGGGGCTGTGTTTAGGATCAACGACGTTAATGAGTTATGATCATGCCAGATACCGGCCGCCAAAACCATCACCGCGCGGACACAGTTCAAAAGAAAACGTGCCGATAGCTAATTCCCTTGGCCGGCTTAGCGGCCAGACCGTGCGCTCCCCAAGCTGGACAGGTCGTGTGCTGCCGCCACCGGCAATGGCCGGCCTTGCCAAGGCTCGTCTGAAGCCGTAATCTCAGCTTCGGACTCTCGTCATCGGGTGGATATCGGCTGAGAGTTCCAGCCCGGCCATTCGAGGGATGTCCGCTTAGGAGGGTCATATGGGCATGTTCGACAAAATTCTGGGCGTCGGCATCGGCGTCGGAGCAACGACGCTCCTCAACAAGTTCATCGAACAGCAAGGCGGCTTGCAAAACGTCGTCAGCCAGTTCCAGAAGAATGGCTTCGGCGATACCATGAAGTCATGGATTTCGCAGGGACAGAATTTGCCGATCACGGCGGATCAGATTCATCAGGCGCTCGGCTCCGACCACGTGAAGGAACTGGCCACCAAGATGGGCCTTCCCGGCGACAAAATCGCAGATATGCTGGCGCAGTATCTGCCGCAGGCCATCGACAAGGTGACCCCGGACGGCAAACTCCCGTCATAGCTTCGTTAACGCCGTTAACATTGGCGGTCATTTGACCCGCGCGCGTCAGCGTGAGCACGCGGCCTGCGGCGAGCGGGGGCCGATTACGCGTCGCACATCTTCAAGCCGGATGGTTTCGCATCCGGTCTCCGCCATCGCCGCTCGCGCCGGTAATGCTCCACGAATTGCCACCGCCGAACGGAACGGCTCGGGCGCGGCCCATTGCGACGGGTTGGCGTTGCCAAAGCCAGTCCACTACGGCAATCTCCGCCTTGACATCTGGTCATCATCCGGTGGACGTCGGATTGGCAAGCTGCGATGACCCTATGGCGTAGAAAGCGACCGGCGAATTCCGAAGGCTACCGCCGTTCGGCCCCCGCGTCTTTTCATATCGGAGAGTTGCGCATCGCTCGGGAGGAGTCGTCCTCGTGCAGCGACCGGATCCGCGCCGAACAAATCCGAATACTTTATCGCACCGGGCCAGTGGGCGTCGTGGGTGCCGCGGTTGCGGGCTTGGTCCTGGCTGGGCTCCTGCAATCCGTCGGCAGCTCGGCATTACCGGGAACCGAGGTCTGGCTGGCATGTTTGGTTCTCGTCGTCGCCGGCCATCTCGCTCTTTGCCGTCGATATTGGCGGGCGGCGCCGGCCGACACGGCTTGGCGGCCGTGGGCGCGATGGTTCGCGGTGTTCAGCGCTGCCGAGGGAACGATGTGGGGCGTTGCTTCGATGTCGCTCACCACGCCAGGGCAACTCGATCAGCACCTTCTCGTTATGCTTGTCGCCGCCACCGTTGCGTCCGGTGCGGTAGCGGCGTACGGCAGTTACCTTCCGGCTTTTTACGCGCTGCTTTTTCCGGCCATCGTCCCTTATGGAATCGCAAGCGTGGGCGGGCACGGCCTGTTTGACCACGCCATTGCGATGCTTGTCCCGACATATATCGTTGCTATCGCCGCGTTGGCAGTAAGGATCAACGCGAATTTCTTGGAGACATTACGGTTGCGCTTCGAGAATCTGGATTTGGTCCAGGAGTTGCGCATTCAGAAAGAGGCCGCCGAACAGGCCAACGTCGCGAAGTCAAGCTTTCTTGCCGCTGCCAGCCACGATTTGCGTCAGCCGGTCCATGCGCTCGGGATGTTCGTGGGTGCGCTGCAGGGGCATGCAATGAATGACGAGATGCGCCACCTGGTCGAGCACATCGGCAGCTCGGTCAACGCCATGGACGGCCTGTTCAATTCGCTGCTCGACATCTCCCGGCTCGACGCGGGCGTTGTGGAAACTCAAATTGAACCGTTTCCGATCCAACCGTTGCTTGTGCGCGTCTGCCGCGACTATGCGGCGGAAAGCCAGGCAAAGGGCCTCAGGCTGGTATTGCACCCCTGTTCAGCAATTGTGCGTACTGATCCGGTCCTGATCGAGCGCATCCTGCGGAATCTTGTTTCCAATGCGGTGCGCTATACCGATCGTGGACGCGTTGTCGTCGGCTGCCGACATCAAAACGGGCTTAGCATCGAGGTGTGGGACACTGGGCGCGGCATCCCATTGGAAAAGCAGAAGCAAGTGTTTCAGGAGTTTTATCAACTGAGCAATACCGAGCGCGATCGTGCCAAGGGTCTCGGACTGGGGCTCGCGATTGTCGACCGGCTCGCGACGCTGCTCGATTGCCGCCTGACGCTGCACTCAGAGCTAGGCAAAGGGTCGGGGTTCAAGATCGGTATTCAGCTCGCGGAGAGGCAGCTTCACTGGGCGGCGCCCGCTCCAGAAGCGCCGGAAAGTGCGATGCCTCGTGGTCTGATCCTCGTCATCGACGATGAGGCCGCCATTCAGCAGGCCATGCAGAGCTTGCTCTCGAGCTGGGGGCATGACGTTATCGTTGCCGGTTCGTGCGCCGAAATGCTGGAACGCATCGCGACATGCTCGATCCGCCCGGCTCTGATCGTCTGTGATTATCGCCTGCGCGACGGCGAGAATGGCATTACCGTCGTCGAGCGCTTGCGGTCCGAATACAACGAAGACATCCCCGCCGTGCTGATTACTGGCGACACGGCTCCAGATCGCCTCAAAGACGCGCAAGAGAGCGGCATAATCCTGCTGCACAAGCCGGTCGCGAATAGCAAGCTCAGGGCGGCGATCGGCAATCTCATGCGCGCCCCTGCATCCGCCATGCCCGAGCCCTAGATTAGCGCGGCCTGCTTTGCCGCGGCCGCTGCCTGCGTGCGGTTCACCACATTAAGCGCTTTGAAGATGGCCGTAACATGCGCTTTGACGGTTTTGTCGGAAAGCCCGAGCGTCCGTCCGATTGCCTTGTTTGAATGCCCGTCGCAAAGCAGCCTTAAAACATCTATTTGGCGTTCGGTGAGGCGTGCGCCGGTTTCCTGCCTGCTATCGCCAGCCGCCTCGGCTGGCGTCGAGCCTGCTTCATTGAGCAGGAGCGTTGGAACATAGACGTGGCCCGAGAGCACGAGTTGCAAGGCTGCCAACAGGGTTTGCGGGCTCGCGGATTTGGGGATGTACCCGAGCGCGCCGGATGCCAGTGCCCGACGCACATCTCGCGGGTCCTCAGACGAGGACAGCACGATGACCGGCAATTGCGGGCGGTGCTTGCCAAATTCAAGAATTGCCGACATTCCATCGATGCCCGGCATCGCGAGATCCAGGATCACCGCGTCGAGATCCAGATGCGCATCCGCGATGCTCAGGCCTTGTCCGCTGTCGCCGGCCGACAACACCGCGGTATCGGGTCCGGCCTGCCGCAGCAAGGCAGCCAGTCCCTCGCGCAGGACCGGATGATCGTCGACGATCAAGAGCTTCATCGCGCGATTATCGTTCACGGGATATTTGCCGCGCAAGAGGACCGAAGGTCTTAGGACAGGTCTTAAGACCGTCTTAGGCGCTCAGTCCAATTTACTCAACGCGCTCGCAAGCCGATAATGACCACCATGCGAGACAGTGTCTCCATACCTTTACCATCATAGGACGAGCCGGCGATCCTCCCGAGCCTCGTCCTAGCGATTTTAATGACCAAGCAATTTTTATTGCTTTGGCCGCCGCTCCACCGGGTACTTCCGCGCAGCCGCGGGAACGGTGGAGCGGCGACTTTTTGCGTTAGGACAGGTCTTAAGCCGGTCTTAGGCGCTTAGTCCAATTTACTCAACGCGCCCGCAAGCCGACAATGACCACCGTGCGAGGCAGTGTCTACATACCCTTACCATGGTTCCGGGTACAGGCTGTCAGATCAAATGCAAGCTACTACACCTTATCCAGCCGCGTCTAGGCGGCGATAAAAATTCGTAACCACCTAGGAGGAATCGACAATGAATAATCTAACAAAGTACAATCTGACAAAGCTTGCGGCGCTCTCGGGGATGGTGTTCCTTGGGACCGGAGTGGCCGAGGCGACAACCATTCCAGCCACGATCTCAGCCACGCTAATAATTTCGACGGATAGTCACCTGACCGGTAACGTGAGCTGCACGGTAACAGGCGCCCCCTGCATCCAGTTTGGCGCGCCGGGCATTAAGCTGAACCTCAACGGCTTTATAATCACTGGTAATGGAGGCCGGAACACTTGCGCGACCAACTTTGTGGAAAACGCGATTGATACGAATTCCAAAAACAACGTGTTTATTCAGGGGCCGGGATTGGTCAGGAGATTCAACGGCTTCGGCATCGTGGTGACTGGCAACAACTCGTCGGTCGAGGGCGTCGCGATAACAAGCATTTGCGCAGAGGGCATTCGCGTGTTTGGCAGTTACAACGAAGTGGAAGGCAATAGCTTGAGCCGGGTCTCTCTGGATGTGACTATTCCTAACCACGGCTTTACGGGGATATTTCTCGGCGCACCCGGAGGGCACAATAGGGTTCTCAACAATGAAGTTGTGGGAGCGGGCCCCTACCCCATCACGTCGAGCACTCTCGGGTTCGGGATCTTTGTGGGGGAACCCGGTTTCCCCTCAAACAATAATCTAATTCAGGGGAACAACGCTTCGGGGAACCCCGGAACGGGAATATTCATCTCAGCTGGTTCCATTGGCAATACGATTCGTAACAATCAGGCTCTGGGAGCGGGCGTCCCTGACCACGACATCTTTGACGCCAATGCTCTCCCCGCGAACACGTATGACAACAATCTCTGCGAGCTGTCTCTAATTGGGCCGAGCCCGGGGCAAGACATTTGCAAGCTTCCAAACATCGCAGGGCATCGGAATGGGCCGGTGGACTTTTATTAGCAAAGAGCCGAAGTCGCTTCCCAGCCCATCTGGGCCGGCGCTCTCTCGGACGTTGGACTATGGCAGATAGATTACAAATCGGAGCCGGGGAACCGGTCAGCGTTTAGGTGGCCGCTTTGCCAACGATGGGGGACATCGCATCGTTCGCGATGTTCCCCATCGTCTTCCCCAGATAGATATTAGAAATTTGTTTGGCTTAGAGCCCGGCAAGAAACTTTGGTGCAGGTAGCGAAGCACAGGGCACCCACGGACAAGGTCTTGCGTGGTCCGATTTGAATGCGTGGGCCGTTTTGAAAATGGCGGCTTTCGGTAGGGGTAGGGCGGCGCCGCTTGAGCTTCATGGCAGCTGTCTTACTCGATCGGCGAACTTCTGAGGCGCTTTGTTTCGCCGCGCCGGACCTTGGTTTCGATGCGGCGTTCGCGGGCCGCGCGGCCAGGCCGGGTTTTCACACGAAATTCCGGCTTTTCCGCCGCCGCCGCGATCAAGCGAAGCAATCGCGCGAGCGCATCCTGGCGGTTTTGCTCCTGCGAACGGTAGGTCCGCGCGAAGATCACCAGCATGCCTTCCTTGGTGAGCCTTGTGCCCGCGAGCCGCTCAAGCCGCCGTTTCACCGCTTCGTCGAGAGAGGGCGAATGGATAACGTCGAAGCGCAATTGCACGGCGGTCTCGACCTTATTGACATTCTGCCCGCCGGGGCCGCCCGCGCGGGCAAAGGAAAAGGTGAGCTCGGACTGATCGATCGCGATCTCCGGCGTTACTTCGATTGTCGGCATGATCTTCGCCTCGTTGCGCTGCATGGTTGCAAATCCATTAACCGCGATGCTTTAGCGCCGATTAAGATATTGCGCGCATGTCTTGCCAATGGCGCGTCGCGTTCTGCCATTTGCCGCTGCCGGGGCCTTGATGCTGGCCCTGGCCGGCTGCTCGAATTACGAGAGGCCGCGCCGGCCGGCGTGGCGCGGTCAGGCGGAAGCCGCCTGTCTTGCCCAAAACCTCATCCATGTCTCGGCCTATGTTCAGCCGGCCCGCGAGATCGACGGCCCTGGGATTTGCGGCTTGACCCGGCCCTTCAAGGTGAGCGCGTTGCTCGATGGCACGGTGCGCTTCAATTCGGTTTATACGCTCGACTGCCCGATGATCGCCGCGCTCAATGCGTGGCTCGCCGAGATCGTGCAGCCGGCCGCGCGGGCGCGTTTCGGCGAGCCCGTGGCCGAAATCGATTCGATGGGCGCCTACAGCTGCCGGACGATGAACAATCAGCCGGGCGGGCGCATTTCCGAACATGCTTTTGGCAATGCCTTCGACATTGGCGGTTTTCGTCTCGCGGACGGGCGCGAGATTTCAATCGTCCGTGATTGGACAAGGGGCGACGATCAAGCGCGGGCTTTCCTGCAAGATGTCCATGCCGGCGCGTGCGGCCAATTCACGACGGCGCTTGGCCCCGGCGCCAATATCTTTCACTATAATCATATCCACGTCGATCTCGCGCTGCATGGCAACACATCCTCCGGCCCGCGCCGCATCTGCCGGCCTCTCCTTCGGCCGAGCCCGACTCCCGAGCCGCCGCGCGACGGCCTGCCCAATCCGCCGGAGATCGAGGAGGACATCGATATTGCTCAGGCTGGACACCCCCCCGGCGACACGCTGGCCTTGCACGTCGGACCCGGCCCGGCGCCGTCCGCGCGCATACCCGACGCCTTTTTCGCCGCCGCCGCGCGCGTGCCTTCCGCCCGCGCCTATGCGCCGGTCCCACCGGAGCCGGTGCGCGGCGCCCTGCGCGAGGAAGGCGGCTTCGTTCCCGAGGGCAAGCCATCCGATTGGGACCTTCCGCCCCCTAGTCCAGGGGGTTAAGGCGCTTGCCCTAAACGTGGGATCGGGTGATCGACAAAGAATCGCTCAAATTCAAAGGGTTGGAGCATGTGCGAGCCCTCGGGCTTGACTAATTCATAACTGTTCAGTTATGAATTCGACATGCAAGCCGCCCCGGACGACCTTTTCAAGACGCTCGCCGATCCGACCCGCCGGGCGATCTTCGAGCGGCTGTGTCGCGACGGAGACCAGACGGTCGCGGCCCTGACGGCTCGGGCCGGGGTCTCGCAACCGGCCGTCTCAAAGCATCTCGGGGTCCTAAAGCAGGCCGGGCTGGTGCGCGACCGCCACGAAGGTCGCCAGACGCACTATAGCGCGCAGCTCGGCGCCTTGGCCCCGCTGATCGACTGGACAAGCCAAATGGCCGGCTTCTGGCAAAGCCGGTTCGACCAGCTCGAAGATCTACTCAAAAGGATGGACCAATGACCAATACTGCGACCGAAACGCTCTCCGTCGTTGTCGAACGGGAGATGCCGCATCCGCAGGAAAAAATCTGGCGCGCGCTCACGCAACCACACCTGATCGAGGAGTGGCTCATGAAGAACGACTTCCAGCCTGTCGTGGACCACCGTTTCAATCTTCGCGCAGACTGGGGCATTGTTAACTGTCAGGTCCTGGCAGTCGAGCCGAACAAAACGCTGTCTTACACGTGGGGTGCATATGATCTCAAGAGTGTCGTCACTTGGACTCTCACGCCAACGAGCACGGGGACGCACCTGCGCATGGAGCAGTCTGGCTTCCGGCCCGACCAAGAGGCCAATTACCAGGGCGCGAACTACGGCTGGCAGAAGTTCATCGGCGGCCTGCAACGGGTGGTCGCAGGGCTGGACTGACGGTGCGCCGTCGCGGACGTTCGGCCTTGTCCAGCAGCGCGCGAGCCAGATCAATGGCTACAGCGTCGACGTTGACATGCACCCTTGCGACTTCAAGGAGGCAGGCGAAGTGGAGCCTGCATGAAAAGGAAAACATGAAATTGGACACTTTCCTTCCTCCTATTGAAAAGCCCAAAGGGCTGGTGATGAAGCTTGTGTATTATTTTACACGCCGACAATTTAGCAAAGTGCTTACACCGCTAAAAGTGGTTTCCGCGCGGTTGCCGCTTGTATTCTGGCTGTTCTATGCCAGGATCAGCAAGCTGGATAAAAAACTACTACTGCCGCCAGAAACTGCCCTGCTTATCCGGGAACAGGTGGCACGGATCAACGTCTGTCTTTTCTGCATTGATATTGGCAGATTGGCCGCGATCAGAGCGTCGATGAGCGAAGCAAACTTCGATGCACTTGAGCAATACAGCATGAGCCCACTTTTTACCGATGCAGAACGCGCGGCACTGGACTATGTGACGGAGCTTACAAAAGATAAGAAGGTTAACCCGAATACTTTTGCTCGCATGTCCAGCTATTATTCCGAGCGCGCGATCTGCGAGATCGTCTGGCTTGTTGCCAGCGAACATTTTTACAATATGACCAATATCGGTCTGAACATCCATTCGGATATGCTTTGTGACATCAGCAGGAGATCGCCTCATGAATAATGGTGGCGCCCGCCGCTAGGCCAGACGCCATGGCTCATCTGCGGATCGCGTCTGAGATCAGCGAAGGGCGGGCGTTTTCACGGCTCGGAGCAGATCGAACCTCGGTGCGCTATCGCAGCCGCTGCCCGGACGACACGGCCGCGCGCTCAGGCGATAGAGATGGCGGCGTTTGGCCTTCCATCCATAAAGCTGGTATATTGGCGGCCTATTGCAGCCTAGTGTCCGCGGTGGCGCTCCGGCACCCGCGGCCGGGGGGATTCGAGGGAGGGAGCCATGCCACAAGGCTTTTTCGACGAAACCAAGGCGACCGCGCGGCTACCAAATCTCGACATCGAGATTGTTCATGGCCGTTCCGCCGACGGGAATGCCGAACATATTTCGATCGGCCTGCAGGCTGTACCCTCCTTTGCCGCTTTCGCCAGCTTCCTCGAGGCCACAAATCCGCTGCTATTCTGGATGCGCTTCGCGCAAACGGCCTGGACGCCCTGGCTTGGCGCTTCCGCCAGCTTGTCGCCGGGGAACGTCGGTCGCCTGCCGGCTACGGCGGAGCTCGCCGGGCTTGCTGGACCGGTTGAGGAGAGACTTCCAGATCCAACCGATTGCGGCGGGCCGGCGTCCTAGCGCCGAACCGCAACGGGCGTCACCGCCCACGCGGATGCGCGGAGCGGTAGGCTTCGAGAAGCCTTGCGCTATCCACGGCTGTGTAGATTTGGGTCGACGAGAGCGAGGCATGGCCCAAAAGCTCCTGGATCGCGCGCAGATCGCCGCCGCGCTCCAAAAGATGGGTGGCGAAGGAATGGCGCAACGCGTGCGGCGTCGCCTTATCGGGAAGCCCGAGCGCGCCGCGCAAGCGCGCGACCGCGAGCTGAATGACCCTCGGGCCAAGCGGTCCACCCTTGGCGCCAAGGAACAGGGGTTCTTGGGGCGCGGGCACATACGGGCAAAGCGCGATGTAAGCTTCGATTGCTTGGCCGACCGGCGCGATGATGGGCACGGTGCGGGTCTTTTGGCCCTTGCCGGTGACTGTAAGAACGTCGCGCGCGCCAACCGGCGCCTCGGAGCGCTTGATCGCCAAGGCTTCCGAAATGCGCAGGCCCGCGCCATAGAGCAGACTCAAAACGGCGGCATCGCGGGCGATAATCCATTGCGGCCGGCTTTCTCCGGCCCGTGCGTCCACGCGAACCACCTGGCGTGCCGCGTCGATGCTCAATGGCTTTGGCAGGCCGCGCTTGATACTTGGCGGGCGCAGCGCCGCGAAGGCCACGGCCTTGCCCTTGCCATTGCGTTCAAGATAGCGCGCGAAGGAGCGCAGGCCCGCGAGCTGGCGCAGAAGCGAGCGGCTGCCCGCGCCAAGCCGCCGCCGCGCCGCCAAAAAGGCGCGCAAATCCGAAGGCGCGAGGCCAGCGAAGGTGGCAAGCGAGGGAGGCTCGCCGAAATGCGCCGCCGCGAAGTGCAAGAATTGCCGCAGATCGCGCGCGTATGAGGTCGCCGTATGCGGCGACACGCGGCGCTCGCCCGCAAGATGGGCGAGCCAGTCTCGCGCCTGCGCCGCAAGCTTGGCATCGGCGGGAGAAAAATCGGGCAAGGATGCGTCCTTGAGATTGTTTCGGAGCGGCGTGTCGGCCATGCTTGATCATGGCTCGCCTGGGTCTTAACAATTCATTGCATTATCCTACGGCCGGACGCGGACGGTCGGCCACAAAGAAGAGGAGGACGCCCAGATGTCTTTCGCGCGATTGACGCGCCCCGACGGTTCCCCCGTCGCCATCAATCCCGACGAGGTCGTCCACCTGGCCCCCGTGCCGGCGAGCGGCCCGCTGATGGGACCGCTCAGCACCGGAACCCGGATCGTATTCAGAAATCAGACGCATCAGGATGTCCGCGAGCTCCTCGATGAAGTGATCTCCCTTATCGACGCGGCGCGGTCCGCCCGTGACGCCGCCTTCGCGGCTGCCGCTCCTGCAACCCGCCGTGCGCCCCGCGATAGGCAGTCATAAAGCATGCGGTTACGCGCCGATATTTGGGTGGCGGCCTATCTCAGACGCTGCGCGCATGAAGGTGTCTTTGCCGTGCTGCGCCGCCGCGGTGCTCCGGAAGCCGGCGCGATTTTTGTCAAGATCGACAGGCTCGACGGCTTCGCCGCTTTGTTTGGACCGGCGCCGCAGAGCGAAGTGAAGGATGACGAAGAGCGGCTTTTCGCGAGGCTCCATCGCGACCGCTGGATCGATCCGGCCGACGCGGAACAAAAACTCGCCCGCCAAATTGGTTTCGATCCGGATGTTTGGATTGTCGAGACGGAGGACCGGCAAGGCCGCTGCTTTCTCGATGTCGCCGGGTGATTTTCCGCACAATCGTACCACAATGTTGCGCAAAACTTTTTAGTACGATCGACGGGCGGGGCAAATATACCGCCCGCCATGCCAGTTCGCGTCAGCAATGGATGCTGCTGCCGCGCAACAACGGAGATTGCCAGCTTGAAACGCATCATCCCCGAGCAAAAAAAGCGCAAGAAACACGTCGCGACGATGCGCGTCGGCGCCGGCGCGGTTGAACTCGTCAAGCAAGGCGCATCGCGTTACGTCTTCAGCGATCCCTATCACATCGCGCTCGAACTGAGCTGGAAGGAATTCGCGCTCGCGTTCCTTGGCCTGGAACTCGGCATCAATGTCGTCTTCGCTCTGCTCTACCTCGCGTCGCCAGGCTGCGTTGCCAATATGCGGCCAGGCTCGTTCTCCGACGCTTTCTTCTTCAGCCTCGAGACGCTGGCGACCGTGGGTTACGGAACCATGGCTCCGGCGACACTCTATGGCCACGCTGTTTCGGCAATCGAAATCGTCTGCGGCATGGTCTTCACCGCGATCATGACCGGTCTTTTGTTCGTCCGCTTTTCCAAGCCGAGAGCGAAAATACTGTTTGCCGATCAGGCCGTCGTCACGAGCCACAATTGCGCGCCGACCTTGATGGTGCGCGTCGCGAATGGGCGCATGACTTTGCTGACCAATGCCACGGTGCGGCTAGGAGTGCTGTTGTTCGAAGAAAGCGCGGAGGGCCATTCCTTCCGCCGCGTGCATGACCTCGCGCTGTCGAACGCGAGCATCTCCTTGTTTGCGTTGACTTGGACCGTGATGCACGCAATCGATGAAAAAAGTCCGCTCGCCGGCTACGACGCCGAGCGATTCGCGGAGGGCGATGCGCGCCTCTTTCTGACCATCGAGGCACGCGATCACGCAATCGGCGCAATTGTCCATGACATGCGCATTTATACCGCCACGGAAGTCTTGTTCGGAATGCACTATGCCGAAGCGGTCACGCTCGACGATGAACGGCGGCCGGTCGCCGATCTCACCCGCTTGAGCCTGGTCGAGCCGGACGACGCCGCCCCGCGAGCTGACATTCACTCGGGCGCGTTTTCGATCGGGTCGTAGCGTTTCACGTCGAAGCCAAAGAGATCGAACGAGCGCCGCATATGCTCCGGCAAGGGCGCGGTGAGGTCGAGCGTGCCGCCACCAGGATGCGGCAGGATCAGGCGGCGCGCCAAAAGATGCAGCTTGCGTTCGACCGCGTCCGGAATCGTTCGCATCGGGTCATTGCGGCGCGGATCGTTGCCCGGCTTCGTGCCATATTTGGGATCGCCGATGATTGGATGGCCGATCGCCTCGGCATGTGCGCGCAACTGGTGGGTGCGCCCGGTTACGGGTTTGAGCGAAAGCCAGGCTAGCCGCGGCGCGATTTTATCTACAATCGCGTAATAGGTCACCGAATGGCGGGCATCCTCGTCGCCATGCCGGGCGACCCGCATCTTTTCAAGTTTTCCGCGTGCCTCCTCGTCACGCAGCGCCGGCCGGGCCGCGCCCATTCCGTCACCCTTCGCCAGATAAAGGGAAATGCGGCCTTGCGCCGGCTTGGGCACGCCTTCAACAAGAGCCCAATAGATTTTTCGTGCCTGCCGCGAGCGAAAAATTTCGCCGAGATCGGCGGCGATTTTCGGTGTCTTCGCGACGAGCAAGACACCCGACGTATCGCGATCGAGCCGGTGCACCAGCATAGGCCGGTCGCCGCGCTCGTTTGGCATCGAGGCGAGCATCCCATCGATATGGCGGGTCGTACCGGAGCCGCCTTGCACGGCAAGCCCGCAAGGCTTGTCGAGCACCAGGAGATCGCGGTCCTCATAAAGGATCATGGCTCGGAGCGCGCGCAAATCCGTTGGCGAAATCTCAGCCGCCGGCGCCACCGGCGGATCGAGCTTCACCGGCGGCACGCGCACGCACTGGCCCTTCGCGAGCCGTGTCGCGACCTTCACTCGGGCGCCATCGACGCGCACCTCGCCGGTGCGCACGATCTTGTTCAGATGTGAAAGAGGCAGCGTGGGCATGCGCCGCCTAAACCAGCGGTCGAGGCGCATCCCTTCCTCGTCCTCGCCAACTTCGAACGTTTGAACGCTCATTTGGCAGCTCCTAGACCATAATTCGATTTCGATTAAATCGAATCAAGGCCAAAAGCCTCGTTGTTTTGCATCGTCATCGTTCGCGAAACATTGTTCTGCCGCCGGAATCAATCCTATGATGCCTGCAAGCCGGCGTACCGTTTTGCTTGCCGAACACGATTATCGTTGCGTGGACACGAGCAACATCATCGGGCGCTCACGCTCCTCCGCCAGTTCGGGGCACGTCGCAACCTGCTCGTCGGTGGGTCCCCATTCCTCAACATGAGCAATTGTAAATCCGGTGCTGATTAGCAGATTGAGAAGCGTTCAGACAGTGCGTTGCTGTTTGATTACTCCGTCGGCAAGCCAAGTGGTGACGCGTGGACCTTCGTCCTGATAGCTATCGACAGGCCAGGTCCTGCGGCCCTTATCATCAATTACCCAGTTAGGATGCCGTGGCGCCATGTAGACTGGATGCTCGATCGAAAACACAAGGGCGCCCCCGAGGGCCAAGGCACGGTGAACGTTCCGGAGCAGCCCGGACAAATGCTCGATGTAGTGAAACGTGAGCGAGCTGTACGCCAGATCGAACGCAGCTTCCGGCAGGTCGAGTTTCTCGAGGTCTACCCTGGCGTATGTGATCGCGGCGTCGGTTCTTGTATCTTTCGCCCGCGCTAGCATCTTTTCGGAAACGTCCAAGCCCAGAACGGCTTTCGCTCCATGTTCTCGTGCCCAACGGCAAAACCAGCCGTAACCGCAGCCGAGGTCTACTACCCTGAGGCCGCTGACGTCTGGCAGCATCGCCTGAAGTGCGGGCCACTCGGCCGCTCCATCCAGCCCTTTGAGCGAGCGGCCGAGCCGGCTGTATTCCTCAAAAAAAGTGGGGTCGTCGTAGATATTTTGTGTCATTCTTCAATGCTTCCCATTTCGAAACGCCTTTGGATTGGCCCCGCCAAAGGGCAACGGCAAATCAATGGAGCGTAAGGCGTTTTCTTGGAAGAGCCGCGGACGCCGTGAGTCCGGGCAGATGCTAAACCCATCGGCCTCCCCCGGATTGCGTTGGCGGAACCCCCTTGTATCTCTCAATTGCCAGCCGGTGCAAAGCCGGCGAGGTTGCGGACGCAAGCCAGCCCGATTCCCCTCAGGGCCATGGAGCCCGCGTGTGAGCATGGCGCGGGTTGCGTCCGATCGTCCGAATGCCCGAACAGTCGCATGGGCCGATCGAGCCCGCATTTGCAAGGATGGGTCATGGATGAGCCTCGCCATGTGTCGGCCTGTGTCGGTATCGATGTGTCCAAGGATCGTCTCGACGTGCACCTGCGGCCGCCGGGCGCGGCCTTTGCCGTCGCGCGCGACGGCAAAGGCCGGGAAAACCTCGTCGAACGTCTCACGGCGCTAGATGTGTCGCTGATCGTGCTCGAAGCCACCGGCGGCTTCGAAACCAAGGTCGCGGCGGCCCTCGCCGGAGCCGGTCTGCCCCTCGCCGTCGTCAATCCGCGCCAGATCAGGGACTTCGCCCGGGCGCTCGGAAAGCTCGGCCAAGACCGACGCCATCGATGCGCAAGTTATCGCCTTATTCGCGGAGCGGATCAGGCCGCAAGCGCGGCCGGTCGCCTCGCATGAAGCCCGAATGCTCGGTAAGCTCGTCGCCAGACGACGGCAAGTCGTCGAGATGATCGGCATGGAATCCAACCGCCGCCGGCGCGCCGCCGACAATCGCCTCGCCAAGAAGATCGACCGCCATCTCGCTTTTTTGGTAAAAGCGCTCGCGGACATCGATGTCGATATCGATAACCGCGTCCGTGCCTCGCCCGCCTGGCGCGAAACGGAAGATCTCTTGACCTCCGTGCCGGGCGTCGGCCCGGTGACCGCGAGAACCCTCATCGCCGAACTGCCCGAACTCGGCGCGCTCGATCGCCGCAAGCTGGCCGCGCTCGTCGGCGTCGCGCCATTCAACAGAGATTCGGGCACATGGCGCGGCCATCGCATGATTGGCGGCGGACGAAGCTGCGTCCGCAACGTCTTGTACATGGCCGCGCTCGTCGCCATTCGGCATAATCCCGTCGTCAAAGCCACCTACCAGCGCCTCGTTCAGCGCGGCAGACCAAAGAAAGTCGCAATCATCGCCTGCCTCCGTCAGCTCCTCACCATTCTCAACGCGATCATCAGGACAAAATCCGAACGGCAAAACGCTGTCCGGGTTCAGAAAGTTATGAGACGGGAGCTTGAGAAAAGGGAAGGGGTCTTTGAAGCTGAGAGTTGCCAATCAACCAACTCCAGGAGACCCCGATGCAGGTTATTGGCCTGCCCTTGCAT
>JBOHJQ010000028.1:0-36158 GCA_050728655.1 Methylocella sp. | reverse complement strand
GTCATCATGGCTGAACCTTGTCGAGCGCTGGTTCGGAAAAATCACGACCGAGCGCATCCGTCGCGGCGTTTTCAAAAGCGTCGCCGAACTCGAAACCGCCATCCACGATTATATCCGTCACAACAACGCCAATCCGAAACCTTTCGTCTGGACAAAATCCGCCAATGCCATCATTCTCAAGCTCAATCGCGGCAGGGCGGCTCTCAAATTGCCGCCGCTGCAGCGGCCAACCTAATTGTAAATAGTTACGTGAGACACTACATGAGCGCCGCGAGGTAGGAGGGAATGTCGTCTGGCGAAAAGGCGGGACCGTCGAATGCAATGGGAGTGGCGGCGGGGCGCGAAATCGGCGGCCCGAGAGCCGGCGCGTAAACGGCGGCGGCGGCTTCGGCCTGGACTCGCGAATAGACGGTCTGGCCGGCCGCCGCCATCTGGGCGTAGAGCCAAAGCGCCTGGGCGGGATCGGCCTTGATCGCGTCCTCGCCGAGCCGGAGGCCGGTCTCCGACCGGGCGGGGCCGGAGGGGGAGACGGGACTTTCGAGGACCCTTTCGATTGTCCTGGCGCTCACGTCTTGCTCCGCCGCGTTTGTCAGCAGCGTCACCAGCGCATCGCGGTTACTTGCGGCCGCCGCCCAGCGCGAGGCGTCGCCGACGGCTTCCGTGAGGGCGCGGACGTCGTTCCCATGCGAACGCACCCATTCGGCCCGGAAGGCCAGGACCTTCTCGGGGCAGTCGCGGACGATGGCCGTGCCTTGATGGAGGATGATCCCTGCGCCGGCCGCGACCGCGACCGCGTTCCATGGCGCGCCGACGCAGAAGCCGTCCAGTTGGCCCTTGCGCAGGGTCCAGACCATGAGCGGGGGCGGCACGACGACGAGCCTAATGTCCTCATCGGGGTCGAGATGGCCAGCCCGCATCCACAGCCGCAATTGGTAATGATGGCTGGAAAAGGGGAACACATGGCCGAATGTCAAATGGGCTTCACCCCTTTCGCGGCGTCTGGCCACGATCCCGGCGAGCGCCTTGGCGGTGACGCGCGGGTCGGCCATGTCGCCTTCTGCCTCTTGCCGCAAAGCTACGAACAGCGCTTGCGAGACCGTTATCGCGTTGCCGTTGAGCCCGAGGGCCACCGGCGCGACCAGCGGCGCCTCGATTTGACCAATCCCGAGCGAGACCGCGATGGCGGCCGGCGCCAGCATGTGCGCCGCGTCGAAATGGCCGGCCACGAGCTTGTCGCGGATATTGGCCCAGGAGGAGTCAGCAACGAGTTCAATCTCGACGCCCCGCGCGGCGGCGAAATGCCGGGCTTTCGCCACGTGGAGCAGCGCCGCGTCGGTCAGCGGCAGATATCCGATGCGCAGTCTTTTTGTCATCGCAACAGCTCCGCGGCGGTGATGATGGAACGGGCAACCTCGGCGATCTTCTTGTTTTCGTTCATCGCGACATGGCGCATGAGGGCATAGGCCTGTTCCTCCGGAATAGCCTTGGCGCGCATGACCAGCGCCTTGGCGCGGTCGATCGCCTTGCGGTCATCGAGCTGCGACTTCGCCGTTTCAAGCTCTTTCTTGAGCTTGGCGAAGGCATTGAAACGGCTGATCGTCATATCGAGAATCGGCTTCACGCGGTCCTTGCGGAGGCCGTCGACGATATAGGCCGAGACTCCGGCATCGATCGCGGCGTCGATCGTTGCGGCGTCGGACCGGTCGACGAACATGGCGACGGGCCGCGCGACCGAACGGCTCACCTTGAACATTTGTTCGAGAACGTCGCGGCTCGGGCTTTCGAGATCGATGAGGATGACGTCGGGATCGATCGCCCGGATGCGGTCGAGCAGTTCCGCCGTGTCATCGATGCGCACCACGCTCGTGTGCCCGGCCGCGCGCAAGCCATCCTCCAGAATAGCCGCGCGCAACGGATTTTTGTCGACGACGGCAATGCGCAGATCCCGGCTCAACAAAGCCCCCTGAGTCGAAGAACCTTTTCTTGCACGTTGCGGGCCAAGGCATGATTTTCGCCCCTGGTTCGCCCCCCGCGTGGGGAGCCCGGTTTCCGTTCTGCATCCTTGCCGGAGAGTGGCTTCCAGTTTGCGGAAAAATGATGCGGAATTAGAAGGACCTGGGCAAGATTACGCCAGGTCGCCGGTGCCAGCTCACTTAGTCTTGTCTAACCGAATTGACTTAATTTGCAGGTTGCCCTTATAAGGGGCGAAATCGCGGGCTTGATGGTGCCCTTTTGCGCTCCTCATTGACGGGGTTAGGGCCGCCGGGCTGCGCTGCCGCCGTTTGGCGGGAGGGATCGCCGTGCCGGCTTGGCCTCAAAATTTTGAGGCAAGCCGGAACGGCTTTTTTTGCATTATCTGGACCAGTTGGGAGCGGCACGGTGAAACGGACCTATCAACCAAGCAAGCTGGTGCGCAAGCGCCGGCACGGGTTTCGAGCTCGGATGGCGACCGTGGGTGGCCGCAAGGTTGTCGCCGCGCGGCGCGCGCGCGGCCGCAAACGGCTTTCGGCGTGAATTCCTTCGACAATAGGTTTTAGTACCTTTCGATGTTTCCATGAAACACCGGAAAGCTCCATGGTCTCAACCTAGCGATTTCGCGGTGGTATCCGCTTCGCTTCACAGTTCTCTCCTAGCGCGGGGATCGCGGCGTGCCGCGGGAGGGGCGGTCACGCAAATCGGCCGTTCGGCCAGCGTTCGCCGCAAAAGTGGCGTGACAAAAGACTTGGCGTGAACAAATTGGCGGTCTTTCCCTCCGATAGGAATTAACTCCATGCGAAAGCCTCGCGCCGGGCGCGGCGCCCAAGCCTCGACCGCATATTCATCCCTGCTCTCGGCAAAGCCCTTGGACCAACCACGTGGAACCGCCGTGGCGGCGCCGGAACGGCTGCAACGAAGGGCTGACTTCCTGCGCGCGGCGAAGGGCATGCGGTTTTACGCGCTTGGGCTGACATTGCAAGCGGCACCGCGCCCGATCCCGTCCGAGACGATGGACTGCCGCGCACCGGGCGATCCAACCACTTTTGGCGCCGCGACCCAGACGGATCAAACTGGCAAGCCGCCGGACATTCTCCCTTGCCGCGGGGCGGCGCCGCGGTTTGGATTCACCGTAACCAAACGATCCGGCGGCGCGGTCCAACGCAACCGGATCCGCCGCCGTCTCAAGGAAGCGTTGCGGCTCCTCAACCCTCTTCCGGCGCGGTCCGGGCATGACTATGTAATCGTCGCGCGGCCCGAGGCGCTCGGCATGCCGTTCCTGGCCTTGCAGGGAGAGCTTATCCGGGCCCTCGGCAAGATCAATGCCCGGAAAAACCAACCGTCCATCCGCAAGGATAATGTCCGCGAGCGCCACGCCGCTGGCGATGCGGACGCGGCGCGGCGACAGAGTCCAAAAGGCAGGAAACCCAAGGGATGATGACCCAGGAAACCAGAAACATCATGCTCGCGACAAGCCTGTCGCTGCTCGTCGTTCTTGGGTGGGACGCGTTTTATAACCGGCCGCATCTCGACAAGGAGAAGCAGACCCAAGCTGAAATGCACGCGCGCGTAGCCGCTGGCGCGCAACCGGGGCCGCAAGCGGGCAATTCCCCAGCCACGCGTTCGCAAGCGTCCGGTTTGAGCGCGCCGGCGCAGGGGGGGGCCTCAACGCCGCAAAAGAGCCGTGCCGATGCTCTGGCCGAGAGCCCCAGGGTCAAACTCGACGCGCCCGCTATCTACGGATCGATCGCGCTCAAGGGCGGGCGCATCGACGACGTGTCGTTTAAGGCCTATCGCGAGACGGTCGATCCCAACAGTGCGAACATCGTTTTGCTCTCGCCCGCGGGTTCGCCGTGGCCGTATTACACCGAGGCGGGGTTCATCGCCGATCCCGGCGCGAACCTTGTCCTGCCCGGGCCCGATACGTTGTGGCAAGCTGATCATGATACACTGACTGAAACATCGCCCGTGACGCTCTCCTACGACAATGGCGAGGGCCTCGTGTTTCACCGCAAAATCGCGGTGGATGACCGTTACATGTTTACGGTGACCGACAGCGTCGAGAACAAGTCCGCGCAGGCGGTTACGCTGCACCCCTATGCGTTCGTCAAGCGCCATGGCTGGCCCGCGGCCGTTGGCTTTTACAGAGTGCACGAAGGGTTTGTGGGGGTGGTTGGCGGCGAATCCGGCGTGGAGCAAATCAAATACGACAAGATCGAAAAGGAGGATCATGCCGAAAGGCGTTTTTCGGGCACCGGAGGCTGGCTCGCCATCACCGAGAAATATTGGGCCGCGGCTGTCATCCCCGACCGGAATACGGCTGTCATGGCAAGTTTTTCCGGATCCGGCGGCGCTCCCGTGATTTATCAGGCGGGTTTTGCCGGAACGGAAGGAAGGACGCTTGCGCCGGGCGCTTCGAGCGAATTCACGACCAGGGTTTTCGCCGGCGCCAAGGAGTCCGATACGCTCGACAGATATCAGGCCAATTTGGATATCGAGAGGTTCGATCACCTGATCGACTGGGGCAAGTTATATTTTATTGTCAAGCCGATGTTCCGGCTGATCGACTTTATTTACAAGTTTGTTGGCAATTTCGGCGTCACGATCCTGTGCATCACGGTTCTGGTCAGGGCAGCCGTGTTCCCGTTGGCCAACTATAGCTTTAGGGCGATGGCCAAGATGAAGACGGTGCAGCCGCAAATCACCGCGATCAAAGACCGCTTTCCCGACGACAAGCCCAAGCAGCAGGCGGAAATCATGGCGCTTTACAAGCGCGAGGGGATCAATCCCTTGTCGGGCTGCCTGCCGGTGCTGTTTCAGCTTCCGGTTTTCCTCTCGCTCTATTATGCGCTCGTCGTCACGATCGAGATGCGGCACGCGCCATTTTTCGGCTGGATCAAGGATTTGTCGGCGCCGGACCCAACGAATGTCTTCAACCTGTTCGGTCTCCTCCCCTTCGATCCAACCCGGATTCCGGTTTTCGGCCCTTGGCTTGCGATCGGCGCTTGGCCGCTCGTCATGGGAATCACAATGTTCATTCAGATGAAAGTGAACCCAGAACCGACCGATCCGGTGCAAAAGCAGGTGTTCACCTGGATGCCTGTCATCTTCACCTTCACCCTCGGCAGCTTCGCCTCTGGTTTTGTTATCTATTGGAGCTGGAGCAATATTTTGTCGGTCATTCAACAGTCGGTGATCATGAAGCGGGCCGGCGTCAAGATCGAACTGTGGAACAATTTGATCGGCATGTTCCGCAAGAAAGCCACAACCTGAGTTGGCGGGCTCGTCGGCTGTGACGGTTCCGGCGGATGTCCCGCCTGACTTTGCCGAATTGGGACGCAAGCTTTTCGGGGGGGAATGCGTGTTTCTATGGGCAGCGGCGGACGCCGCCCAGTTGCCGCCGCCGGGTCCGCCGGAGATCGCCTTCGCCGGCCGGTCCAACGTGGGTAAGTCTTCGCTCCTCAATGCGTTGACCAATCGCAAAACGCTGGCGCGGACGTCGCATACGCCGGGATGCACGCGCGAGCTTAATTTTTTCGCGCTCGGCGGCGATGCGGAAACCGCGACATTGCGCTTGATCGATATGCCCGGCTATGGCCATGCGGCGGCATCGAAGGAAAAGACCGCGTCCTGGACCCGGCTGATAGGGGATTTCTTGCGCGGCCGGGTGCCGTTGCTGCGCGTGTTTCTTCTCATCGATGGCCGTCATGGCGCAAAGCCGATCGACATTGAGATGCTGGATTTTCTCGATCGATCCGCGATGTCCTATCAAATCGTCTTGACGAAGCAGGACGAAGTGAAAGCCGCCGAGCGGGAAGGCCGCCTTGCCGCCGCGCTCGCCCTCGTGAACAAACGTCCCGCCGCGTTTCCGGAGGCGATCTTCAGCTCGTCGCGCAGTGGCGAAGGCGTCGCCGAGCTGCGCGCCGCGATCGCGAGGCTGTTGGTGGAACGTGGCACTTTGGGCCACGGGACACGATAATCGGGCAGCTCGAGGTGCAGGGGGTGCGGTACCAGTCCCTGAGGCTATCGCCTATTGCCAGCGAAACTAGATCAATGATTCCCATGACTTAGAGCCACAATTCCTGACAATTCCGAACAGGGAACCTAATTGCGGCCAGCCGGGAAATTTGCCTGCCTCTCGCTTCCAAACGCCCATGCCGCGCCGGCAAAACCGCCCCGAAACCGCGCGGGCGCAATATTCGAAATTCCTGCTCGCTCAAAACGATCGTGCTTTAGCCACGCATGAGCATGGCAATGAAGAAGCCGTCGGTGCCGCTCGTCAGCGGCGTGAGGCGCAGTCCAAAACCAAAGCGCGAAGCAAACCGCCCAAGGCCAGGGATAAGCGCTATCTCCGCCAACTCCACCGCCGGAAGGTTTTTATAGTCCGCATGAGCGCCAAGAAACGCCGCGAGCCTGTCTTCGTTTTCCTCGCGCAGAACCGAACACGTCACGTAGACTATCCGTCCACGCGGCTTGACGAAACGGGCGGCCTCGTCCAGGGCCCGGTCCTGTTCCGCGATACGGATCGCCAGGGCGCCCGGCCTTATCCGCCATTTGGCGTCCGGACTGCGCCGCCAGTTGCCCGTGCCGGTGCATGGCGCATCGACAAAAACAAGATCGCAGCGCCCTTCGAGACCAGCGAGCACATCGTTTTTCCCACGCGGCGCGTGCAGCTGAACGTTACGCACCCCGGCGCGTTCGAGTCTGGCGATGCTCCGCATGAGTCTTGCCCCATCGCGGTCGGTCGCATGGATCTGACCCTTGTTTTGCATCGCCGCGGCAAGCGCCAAGGTTTTGCCGCCGGCCCCGGCGCAAAGATCGAGCACCTGCTCGCCTGGTTTGGCGAGGGCAAGGATCGCGGCGAGCTGCGAGCCTTCGTCTTGAATTTCGGCGAGGCCCTTGATGTAAGCGGGCTCGGCCGCAAGCGCCGGGCCGCGCCCGTCCGGCGCCAAAGGCAACCGCAGCCCCGAAGGAGAATACGGCGTTGGCGCCGCGCGCAGATGGGCGAGCGTGGCGAGCACCTTCTCGCGCGTCGCTTTTAATGTGTTGGCGCGCAGATCGACAGGTGCGCGCGTGGCAAGCGCGCTCATCTCGGCGACAACGGCCGGCCCGAAGACCGCGGCCAACGAAGGCTCCAGCCACGCGGGAAAATCGCCCGCGACAAAGCTTGGCGCCCCGGTCAGGTCCGCGGCCGAAAGCCGTTCTGCTTCTCTTTCGGTGAGTGGGGGAGGCGCATGCCCCTCGCCCGAACAGAGCGCCGCCAGCGCGCCGGCACTCATATCCTGCACCTGACGCAAGGCGCCAAGCACGCTCGCGCGGGGCGTATCGTCAGCCATGATAAACGCCGAGGAAGCGCGCTTGCGCTGCGCGTCGAAGACAAGCGAGGCGATCGCGGCGCGGTCTTTCGCGCCCGCGAACCGGCGCGCGAGACCCCAATCCTTTAGCGCATCGGCGGCCGGCCTTTTGCGGGCTTCGATTTCTTCCACAACTTCAATCGCAGCACTGATTCGAGCGCCGGGGGTCATTGGGAACGAGCTATCATGGCGCTCCAATCAGGGAGCCGGCAAGAGTGCGGGTAGCGAAGAGCCGCCACATAGAGAACAAGGCGATGGCGCCAACAAGGAAGAACTGGCCGCGCAACGGCACGTAAGCCATCGCCGCCGTCCGCAAATCGAATCAGAGGATCACAATAGAATCCGCGCTTTACCAGTTTGTCGCGCACTTCTTCACCTGATCTCGCCGGATTTTCCGTCGCCGCACCTGTCGGGGCCCGGACGGTGGCTTGACGCCGCTCGGACCCTTGCCTAAGAGACGTCCTCGGCCTGTTCGGCCTGACCGCGTACGAGTCCGCCTGATCGGCCGAGTTTAGCGAGGAAAAGCGAATGCCCCGCCGTTGTAATTTGACCGGCAAGGCCGTGCAGACCGGAAATCTGGTCAGCCATTCAAACCACAAAACGCGGACGCGGTTTTTACCGAACCTCTGCAATGTGACGTTGGTATCCGATGTGTTGCAGCGCAAGGTCCGCATGCGGGTGAGCGCCTCGGCGCTGCGGACAGTTGAACATCGCGGCGGCCTCGATGCTTTTTTGTTGAAGGCAAGCGACGCTGGGCTTTCGCCCGGCGCGCTAGCTATCAAGCGCGAGGTGGCCAAAAAACTGGCGGCAGGCGGCTAGGAGGACGATTTCCCGACCAAGGGCCGCTCGTCCGTGCGCCAGCTGGGAATCAGCCCGGGAAAATCGAAAAAAATTCTCCCAAATCCGCCGCCTCAATGTCTAATTAGTTGCGAACGTATCAATAGCCACACGTCTCGATCATCGTGTCCCCCAACACAAGCACATCCATCCTCGTTCTGAGGAAACAATCGAGCGCTTCCCCCGGCTTGCACACGACGGGCTCATTCTCGTTGAAGGACGTGTTCAAGACCATCGGCACCCCCGTCAAACCCCGGAATGCCTCGATCAGGCGATGATAGCGCGGGTTCGTCTCGCGATGCACCGTCTGCAATCGGCCCGATCCATCGACGTGAGTCACGGCCGGAATTAGCGGCCGCTTTTCTGGTCGGATCTGGAACACTTGCGTCATAAACGGAACGTCGTCCTCCACTTCGAACCACTCGCCGACATGCTCGCGCAGGATGGAGGGTGCAAAAGGACGGAATCTCTCGCGCCGTTTAATCTTGCGGTTCAGTATGTCCTTCATGTCCGCGCGGCGCGGATCGCAGATGATCGAGCGGTTCCCGAGTGCGCGCGGGCCCCACTCCATCCGGCCTTGAAACCAACCGATAACGTAGCCGCGCGTCACCGCCTCTGCGGTGCGCCGGCAGAGCTCGCCTTCGTCGGGGATCGTCTCCGCCCTGCACCCTTGGGTTGAGAGCTTCTCGGCGTAAGCGGCAAGCAGGCCGCCGATCGTGAGGGCATCGCAGCCTGGGCCGAGATAAGCATGGTCCATCACAAAACGGCCATCGAGCTTGTCCCCCGCGAGCACGCTGGAACCTCGCCGCGGCTGGCCGTGGCCATTGCCGGCAAGCGCGTGCCAGACCTGGATCGCCGCCCCGATGGCGCCGCCGGCATCGCCCGGCGCCGGCTGGATGTAGACGCGCTTGAACGGGCTCTGCCGCCTCACCTTGCCGTTGGCGACGGAGTTCATGGCACAGCCGCCGGCAAGCGCGAGGCTGTTGAGGCCATAGCGGGCGTGGAGCGCGCCAAGCAGGTGGAAGAAGGCTTCCTCATACATAGCCTGCGCCGAGCTGGCGATCGCGAGATGGCGCCGATCGAGCGGCTCGCTTGTGCCGCGCGCGCGCCCGAACAGCTCTTCGAGCGCGGGCGAAAAGAGTGTGCCGACGTGCGGGGCTCCCTCGCTCCACCAATAGGCAATCTTCTCCTTGTGGTGACGAAAATAGGACAAATCGAGCGCGAACGACCCGTCGTTCCTCAGGCGCACGATGCGGCGCATCTCGTCAAGGAAGTGCGGCTCGCCATAAGCCGCAAGCCCCATAACCTTGTATTCATCACCGTAGTGCGAAAAACCCAGATACTGCGTGATCGCCTGATAGAAAGCGCCAAGCGAATGCGGGAACCAAACGTGCCCGCCGATGGTGATCGACGTGCCGCAACCATGGCCCCAGGCCGCGCTGGCGAAATCGCCGAAACCGTCGACCGAAACGGCCACCGCCTCATTGAACGGCGACACTAGGAAACAGGAAGCAAGATGCGCAAGGTGATGCTCAACGCGGTGGATTTCGCCGCGAAAGCGCTCACCGGGAAACGCCACATCGAGCTCAGATTGCACGGAAGATCGCTTGTTCTGATTGCGGACGCGGTCGATGACGAGCGCCAGATCCGGGCGCTGCCGGGCGGCATAGCCGACCCGTCGCAGGATGTTGGCCTTGGGATTGCTGTTGAGCGCGATGTGACCGACATCAGCGAGGGAAACCTTCGCCTCGGCGAGGCAGTATCGGATTGCCTCGGAGGGAAATCCTGCCCAGTGCTTGATTCGCCGGAAGCGTTCCTCTTCAGCGGCGGCAACAATCTCGCCGTCGCGCACGAGGCAAGCCGACGCGTCGGCGTGGTAGGCATTGAGGCCGAGAATTAGCAAGGAGGATTTTCTATGATTGTCGCGCCGCCCTCAATCAAGCCACGAATCATGGGCAGTTTTTCAGTTCGTTCAAGCGCTTCTCAGCCGCATCGGTCAGAATGGCCGCAACCATCTCGACAACAGTCGGCCCCGATCTAGCGACAGTCGCCGGCAGTGTCCGCGCGCGCTCAATGGCCGCTTTTAGTTCCGCGACATGCTCGACTGCCACAACGCGGCCAGCAAGCGCGAGCTCGCGTGCAAATTCGACCTGATGATCGTCTACATGCTCGCCGAACGCCGCGCGCCGCGCCATGACGACCGGCGCCTTACCAGCGCCAAGAGCATGGATCACGCAACCGGCGCCAGCGTGGAGAATGAGGACCTCGGCCTCGCTGACGGCTGATTCGAAAGCCAGCATGTCGAGAAACGTGACGCCGCTGCATTCAAAGCTGTGGAACGGGGTGTGTCCATGCTGGACCACTACCGGCTGGGGCAATGCGCGCGCAATCGAGGTTACAGCATGGATCAGCCGGGTGAATGGCTGATGCGCATTCCCGACAGAAACGAACGTGCTCAAATGCGCAGCCCCCCACATCTGCCCTTCGGAAAGTGACGGCCAAGGTCCGGCCAATGGTAGAAGAAATCGTGGGCAAGGTAGTACATGAGACGTCCCGTGAGGGAGGGCCGCCCTACGCGTGAGATGGTCTCGATGAAAATGATTCGGGTTCCAAAGAAGAACCGGCCAACGACGGCAAAAGGAACCACGGGACCTGCCCCCGTGCTGAGGATCACGTCAGGTCGTTCTCGACGAAGAATATGGTAGCATTCCCGCAAGTTGAGAAGCACTTTCCAATCTCGTTCCGAGTGGGTGATGAAGTAGGTGTTGTCCCTCATGTCCTCAGGCAGCAGCACCCGTTTATTGAGCACATAGAAGTGGTGGTACGGCCGATAGGCCGCTCTCAGCATCCGCACTTCCGTCAGATGTCCTCCACTAGAGGAAACGATGCAGACTCTCATCGTCCTCCGGCCGCTCACTTTCGGAACATGAAGACGTGCAAATTGCCGAGCGAGGGATCATAGCCGGTCAGCTCAAGTCTCTCCTTTGCACCCCAAGCCTCGACCTCCTCACGCGTGTGAAACGTGGCCTGCGGCGTGATGAGGTAATCGTAGAAAAAGCTCGTCGCTCCCGCCCAGGTTCGCTGGCCGCGGGATTTGACGAAATGGGCGAGATAATAAACAGGGATTACCGTCAACCTAAGCAGAATACGTCCTTGTATAGAGCGCTCGATCCGACGGATTAGCGCTCCCGCGTAGGTGTAGACATAATAGTAATAGCGCCGCCGTTTGTAAACGCCTAAATAGAGGAACCCGCCGTTGCGCAGAATGCGCACATTCTCGCGGAAGGAGCGGTAGGCGTCCGGTGTGTGATGGATCACGCCGTCCGAGATGACGGCATCGAACGACCCGTCTTCGAACGGCAGGGCCAGATTCGTGGCGCGAACCAAACGTGCAGCCGGAGCGCGGTTGCCGGCTCGCACAAGCGAAGCTTCGCTGATGTCCACTGCAGTGACGTCGAGACCCAGCTTTTCGAGGTACATCGTGCCGCGGCCTGGACCGCATCCGATCTCAGCCACTGACATGCCGGACGACAGGCTGCGGTCGCAGAAATCCAGGAAAGGCTTCGGCTGGACGCGCCTGGCGTCGCGCTCGTCCTTAGGCGTGAGCGCATCGAACGGATGGGTGTCATAGTGCCGCTGCGTTCTGTTCTGGAGCGACGGCGCCCTGGTCATGTCGTCCGCATGCTTTTGCGCGGCATTGCGTCGAACGCCGCCGCGCCTGCCGCCGCCGCGAGCAGCACAAGGGTCTGCTCCGCGGCGCGTTCCCAAGAGAAGTGCTGGGCCCGCGCCAAGGCCGCCGCGGCCTTGTGTTGGCGGAGTGAGGGGTCGTCGATGATCCGGCCCAGCATCGTTGCCAGTGCTTCCGAATCGAACGGAGAAAAGTACGAGCCGGCATTCCCCGCGACTTCGCGGTTGCTGGCAGTATCGGCGGCCACGACCGGCAGCCCCTTCGCCATTGCTTCGACGAGCGGAAAACCGAACGACTCCACGAGTGAGGGAAACACAAAAATGTCGAGTGAGTGATAAAGGGCGGAGATGCTAGCCGCATCCTTGTTCCCCACGTTCTCGATCAAAGGAAACAACCCCATCGCCTTCGCTCGCGCCAAAAGCCGCATGTTTTCAGCGAGATTCGGATCGAGCGTCAATACCAATCGCACTTCCCGCCCCGCCGCGGTCCATCGCTTAACTGCCGCGAACAATACGTCGAAGTTCTTTTGCACGCCCCATTTCGTGATGTATCCGATCCGCACCGGCCGAACGCTCATTTTCGATCGTTGCGACGGCGGTTCTCTGGTGAGCCCAGGTCCGTGCGGGGTGACGTGAATTTTATCGCGGGAACGACCGGTCCGCGCAGCGATCGCGTCGGCCAGGGCGGCCGTCTGCACCGTCACCTCCGTCGCCATTCGAACCGATCGCTGGACCCACAGCGTTTTCAGCCGCCAAGCCGCGATAC
Organism: Methylocella sp.; assembly: GCA_050728655.1. Classification (GTDB taxonomy): domain Bacteria; phylum Pseudomonadota; class Alphaproteobacteria; order Rhizobiales; family Beijerinckiaceae; genus Methylocapsa. The sequence continues at coordinate 23,540 of JBOHJQ010000028.1, read as the reverse complement.
GATCGGCCCGTCTCAGATGCCGGCACTGAAGCCTGTCGAAGACATCGGAGAAGTGCCCGGCATGCTGTACGAGGAGCACCGTCGGGCACGGCAGCATGCGGATCGGCAGATAGTTCGTGATCGAGAAGACGACGTTCACGCCCAGGCGCACGACCGCGGAAGGAAGGCCGAGCTCATACCATTGCTGCGCGCCGAAGCAGCCACGATCAATGTCGCCAATGTCGACACAGACGAGATTTTCCGGGGGATTTCGCGAGAACCGCAAGCTTCTGTGCGCAGCAAGCGCCCAGTCGATATCGGGTCGCAGCCGCGCCATTGACTCCAATAGATACTCGAGCACGACCAGCGAGCCGCCCTCTCTGACCGAAGGCGCGTTAACGAGAACCCTCACGACAGCGCTGCCCTGGTCCGCGCGACCCAGCCAAGATAGTCCCAGTCACCCCGAATGATCGCCGTCAGATCGTCCAGCGTGTATTCCTTCGCAACATTCATCCGCGGGATGGCGAATCGATCGCATCGATGATTGACGGCTGAGTGGTCGCCTGCAAGAGCGTAGCGATATCCTGCGCATCGCACCGCGTCGCGCAGGCGTCCGTTATTGCGTCCCCAGGTATATGCGAACACGTCGCACACAGCGCCCGTCCTCTCCTCGATAGTCCGTTTGGATATTGAAAGTTCGTTGCGCCTAGTCTCCGCGGATGCGACAGTCAAGTCAACGTGACCGACGCCGTGAGATCCAATGCGCCAGCCCGCGGTAACCAAATCTTCGACATCGCGCCAGGTGAGAAACTGTTCTCCGGGATAATAGCCGCACTCCTCCCGCGAACGACGTCTCTCCCGGTCGCCCATCTCGCCGATATTCAAACACACGGCGGCCGTGAGACCGAAGTTCGCAAGAACCGGGAGCGCATTGTCTCTTAGGCAGGCATAGCCGTCATCGAAAGTTAACGCCAAAGCGACGCCAATCGGCGCCGAACGTGCGATCAAGTCGCAGAGTGGCAGAATACCTGCCGCCCCATGCAGAAGCCCAATCTGCTGTTCAAAGCAGTGGTTCTGGATGGCCCATGGGCCGTCACCGATCGCATGATAGATGAGGACCAGCGCCCTGTGCTCATCTCGCGCGCGCATGAGCGTCCATAATCGGCCCAGTCGCCTCTTCCAGGCGATGTTGCTTGAAGCGCCTATCAATTTCCAGTGACTGCGTGGGCGTTGGCCGGCAGCTCTGGGCGTGATTGCCAACTCGGATTCATTCGCCGTTGTCTTGTCTTTGTCGCTACGCGCCGCAAACCTAGAGAAATGCCGACAAGCCCCCAGAAATAAGAGCTTTCAGGAGACCCCGGCGCAACCCACCAGGCTTCGAACACGGAGTTCGCGATCATCCCGAGAATCGCCCCTGTCACGATTCCAAAGGCAACCTTGTCGTCTCGCGTCTGAATCTGTTTGAACGTGCGCGCCAAATGCACAAAAAGACTGGCGAGCAGCAGGCCGTACAGCCCCAGCCCGATAAGCCCCAACTCCTCCGTTATCGCGAGCTGCGTGTTGCCCTTCTCCCTCCCGTACCCAAAGGCTGAGAGACCGCCGCCAAAGCCCGTTTCGCCAATGGTGACTCCATAGCCGCCGCCAAACCATCCTCCCTTGAGGGCCTGCCCATATGAAACATCCCAAAGGCTCCGACGCGAAAAGAAGATGTCGGCATTTGGGTTGCCCTTATGCGCAAAGCGCCAGAAGTTGTCGTGGATGGAGTCTGGCGCGGCCAGAACGGCGACGACGGCGACCAGAATGATCGCTAGAACATACATGGCCTGCCGCCTCTTGCGCTGCGCCAGAAGACAAAAGACCAAGACGCAGCCCATGACGAGAGAGCTTGCGCGCGACATGCTGTGGAGTTCGATGAGGAAAAGCGCGATCAGTAGGCCAACTGAGCGGAAGTAAGCGTGGCGCGGCGCGCCGGTCCGCCCGGACGAATAGAATAGCCAAACGGCGTATGGAAGCCCCATCGACGCCAGCATGCCAAGCATGTTCGGGTTTCCCGTGAGGCCGCGATACAAGGTCACCCCAACGCCGGCGTCGATGCTGGCGCCGGGCATCGCGTAACCGAAAAATCCAGCGAATATGGCCAAGAAGGTGAGCGGGAAAAGCCCGGCGATCAGAGAGTCTCCCGTGCGCGCGCGCGCCCATTCCATTCCGCCGCTGGTAACCGCCAAGGTAACCGCGGCGAAAGCGATGGCCTTAGCACCTGTTAGCTCGGGAACCTCCGACCAGCTCCACGTCAAGAAGCACCACAGGATGTTGGCGAACAGGATCAGGCCGAAGCCGCCGTTCAGACAACGGAACAGCTTGCGCGTCAGCAGCAGGTACATGAACAAGCAAGCGAGAACGAGCCATCGCGTCTCGGTGTTGAACACGGAGTTTACGTAACTGACCGCCGGCCCAACAAACGCGATGAGCGTGAGCGGAAATAGGTGACTGGGTTCCCTCAGTAAGCGTGGCATCGCGCGTTCCAGCAATCCACCACGATCTCAGCCTCGTTCTGCAGCGTCCACGGCGCGATCCTTCGCGTTGCCGCAGCTCCCATTTCTTCGCGCAGGCGATCGTTCGAGACTAACAACTCAAGCGCATCGGAGAGTGCGTGCGGCGCTTCTGCTGGAACGATGAAGCCGGTCTGCCCATGGGCCACGAGATCGTCAATGCAACCGACGCGATCTGTCGCGACAATTGGCCGGCCGCACGCCATCGCCTCATTAACGACAAGACCCCATGGCTCGAAGCGAGACGGCGCCACGACGATGTCGCTGGCGAGATAGGCATCCAGCACTGCAGTTCCCGACAACTGTCCAAGATATGAGATATGCGGATTGACGGCGGCCGCCTCTTTCACCAAGGAGTCTAGGCTGCCGCTACCCGCGATCATCAAGCGAACGTCTCCTCGCCGAGAGGCGATGCCGGCGAACCCAACCAGAAGATCAGACACGCCTTTCATGGGCTCCAGCCGACCCAAATAGAGCACGGCCCAAATGTCGTTGGCGTATCCCAAGCGAGCCCTCAATGCGTCTCGCGCCGCTTCGCCAGCTGTCGCGACGTATCGCATGATTGATGCAACATCGACGGTCATTTGAGCAGTCGTGGTTTTTGTGTTTGGCACGCCGTAAGAGGCGAGATAGGCGGCCTGACGCTTGCCGCCGGGGAGGAAATGATCCGCCAAGCGAAACAGGGGTGGATAGACGACATGTCTGACGACGCATTTCCAGCCGCCGACCGCTTGTCCAGCTGCGGTGTCGCTTTCAATAAAAACGCGCAGGCCGCGCAGCTTGCCCATGAGGAGCGCGGCTACCAGGAGCGGATGGCCCCAACCCGCCAAGTGAACAACGTCGCCTCTGGATAGCCGACCGAGCGATCGCCGAAGCTCGGTAATCGCGCGCCAGCGATTGACGGGCAAGATCGTTCCACCTGACAATTTCGCGTCAATCTTCCAATCCTGTGATTGATCTTGTGCAATGTAACAGACGTCCAAATCCCCGGACCACAGGCGTTGAATTTCTTTGATAAGCCCTTCGATATACGGCGTGGGCTCGACATAGAGCAAGAATGCGCGTGGTTTTCTCACCCCTTTGCCTCGCAGAGCGCATCTACGTACACCGCAGTCAATCGGCGCGCGTGAACGTCCCAAGAATATTCTTCGATCGCCGTGCGCATTCCCATCATGGCGATCGACCGCAACACCCTGCGATCCGACGTCAACACCTCGCCAAGTAGCTCGATCAGCGCCTGCGTCGAATTTGGCTCGACGAGATACCCATTGACGCCGTGCTCGATGAACATCGAGGGGCCCTGACCACGCACTCCGACCGCGACGAGGCCGCATCCCATGGCCTCCAAATAGGCGATGCCGAAGGCCTCGCGGCAGGACGGCAACACGAACAAATCCGCGCCCGCCAGATGGTTGAAGACCTCGCGATGCGGCTGCGCTCCAACAAATTCCACCTGGCCCGATACGTCTGAAGACGCAACATAAGAGCGCAGAGAGGCTGTGAGCGGGCCATCGCCGATGATCCTGTAGCTCCAGTTCCGCAGGCCCTTGGCGTGCAGCGCTTCGAGCGCCTCGATTGTTAGCTTCACTCCCTTTTCATCATTCAGATTGGAAACGCTGATGATCCGAACATCGCGACCATCCGGGAAAACCGAGGTGTCTCGACGATGATCCAACTGGCCGGCGCCATTGGCCACAACAACGAAGTTGTCGCTTCGGCCGGCAATGCTGGAAAAAAACTCCACTAGCGGTTCGCCGACGAGAACCACTTTGTCGATGCACCTAAGCAGCTCGCCGAGCGCGACTTTCTTCTGCCCATTCCGGGGCTCCAGCAGGCGCGTATCAAGTCCATGCACCGTCAGAACGAGCGGGACGCCGTAGGCTTTTGCTACTTTCAAACCAGCGGTGAGCAGCCCCTCGGTGTGAACATGAACCAACTTGGGCGAACACCGCCCGCTTGTTGACGCGAACTCCTTCTTGATCAAGACGTCTCTGAGCGGTTGCCAAATGTTGATGAAATGGTCGCGAGGCAAAGCTGGATATCGTGAGACGCTGACATTGAGCTGTGGTTGGAAGGCGGTTGCGTCAACACCGCCGTAGTCCATGTTGCTTGCCACCTTTCTCATGACCGGAGGAACAGCCCGTCTGGCGACGATCACATCGACGCTCCAGCCTCGGCGCGCAACGGCAACGCAAGAATCGTAAACGAATGACCCCGGCCAATCTCCCGGCGAATTCGGAAACCATGGCGTGATGACGGACACGGAACCGGTCATAAGGGGCTGCGCTCCGGCCCATCATCCGGTGACGCTCGGTGATCGCGGATCAATGCAGAGCTGAGCATTTCGCACGCGCTAAATTATTCTCGAATCGAATTCGACAGTCCGTAACCTGTAATCGTCAAACAACTCGCGAAACGTTGCGGAGACCGTCGCCTTCGACAAGAACGCCGCCCAAAGCGAGAAGGTCGAAGTCGATAAAACAATGTGAGTGGCTTCGGACATTGTGAGCATGTCAACGAGCGCGTTGGTTGGGGTGACGAAGGAAGCGCCCGCAAGCGACGCAAGCTTGCGAATACCAGAGCACTCCCGATCATCCGTGTATATTCTTATTGGCAGATTGCGATAAATCTCTTTGACGCGTCGAATTTCAGATTCGTACCACGCGAGGTCCACGCGCGTATTTCTCGCGTAGGTCTTATTGGCGCCGGCCGCGGCGGTGACAAAATCGCTCAATCTTACATGAACCGCGATGTGCGGTGGCGCCTGATCGATGGGAATTCTGCATTCTTGTCGCAATGTGCTTCTAATAAGATCTCCATGTCCGGCAATGTTAGAAAAATAACCGGCCATCCCTTCAAAAACAACAAGCGTTGGTTCCACCACCGGCGATGTCCGATTTCCGCTACCGATAAAGTCATAGTATTCGTGCTCACTGAATTCACGGAATCGGCGGGCCTTTATCTTGAGGTCCTGGAGCCATTTCACGAGTGAGCGATGCTTGAACACATCCCCATAAGTGCGCTTATCGGCCTCTCCTCTTAGCCATGGTCCCAGTTTGATGTTCCGCCATGTCGGGCTGATCAAATGGCCGTCAGAATTCGCACGACAAACCACTGCCCGCGCCCAGGGAAACAACAAATTCCCCAATCCCGGTCCTGGGCTACGAAATAAATGGAAGTCGTATTTACTCAAGCGCGCATAAAAGATCACTGACATCAAGGCTCGTTGGATTCGACAACGCGAAAATTATGATTTGTCCATGATTGCCGGGACAACGGCGGATTCCCCGGTTACGATGCGTCCGTCCTGTCAGCTATGCCGGACTGGGGCACCGCCGTGAGCGTTCAAGCGGTCGGGCTTGCGATGAGATAGGACGCCGGCTAGGCGCATCTCACTTGATTTCGCTCGCCGCCGCCACCGCGATTAGCGTCGCAGCCAAACGACGGCCTTGTGCCCGATGCTCGCAATTCGCCCAACCCCGCTCAGCGGGAGATGCTTGTAGCCATAAAGCGTCATTTCCTTTCCGCCAAACCGTTTCTTGAACTCATAGACGGAAGGATTATTAATCGGATCGATTCCCTCGAGATCGTAACGCGTGCAACCAAGCGCCACCGCCCACTCGATGGTGGCCCATTGACAGGCCTCGCCAACGCGTTCGTGGCGGAGATCACGGTTTGTGGCGCCCCAAATTTGATGCATATTGCGGCCGACGCAAATGACGAAGAGACCGGAACCGAGCTGGCCGTCTTTGAGAGATATGAACTGCGCTGTTTTCACATGTTCGCTATCCGCTGCAAGGCGCAATAGTGTTGCTATCATTGCAGGTGTAACCTGAAGCTTAAACCCCTTACGGTCGCTGATGCTGGCGCACAGGTCCACGAACTCGCCTATTCGTGCCGACTCGGATGCAGTCTCGACAACGACTCCGCTGCGCGCCGCGCGGCGCACGCCCTTGCGTGTCTGGGTGTGAAGGTTTTGAAAAATTGCATCCGCGCCCTGCGATAGATCGAGCCAGATTGTTCTAGCCGTCGCGCCGCCAACGTCATCGGTGGAGTTCGCGGCTCCTCCGTTCACGTTTATCCACGGATTGGTGATGAGTAAGGAAAATCCTTCGGCGCGCAGGCGCTCCGAAAAACCCGGAGGGGTTGAAAGACTGAGTTCCGCCGTTTCTCCGGCCGGCCCGCGAGGCGCCCAAGCGATCTTGGCGATTGGACCAATTTTGCGCTCCTCGACTCGGATCATCCACACCGGCTTGTCGCCGCACCGCAGGAGCCAGCGATGCTCGACGACGCCATGCACCATCGCGCGCGCCCGGCCCCAGACCGAAGACTGCAACGGGTGACCGCGCAATGTGGCCAAGGCACAATCCCATTCAGCCGCCGGCGGATCTTTAATCCAGACCAACCTCTCGCTCGTCCATTCGCCGCGTGACGTCTGTGTCTCTATCATTTCAGCTTGCAGGGCAAGAGCGAGTCCCACCGACATCGCGACCAAAACTCATGCGGATGGGACGTGCACGACTCTTCGTCGCTTCAATGCGGCGCTTGATTGTGGGGACTAAGCAAGGACACCAGGCGAAGCCTCATCATCAACGCATCAAACACCGCGCGGTCATCATCGCTCAACCCTTGCAACAAATTCCCGACGAGGAAGCTGCCGTAAGCCGCCGCGAGGCTGACCCCAAGCCGAATGACCGACACGTCGGCATCCCATCCCAGCGCTGCACGAAGAGCGAGCAGCGTCGCCAATGTGAGGCCGCCGGAAAGGAGCCAAGTCGCATGTCGCGCGCTTAACCACCGCAAAGCCAGACGCCGCCGCATGACCATAAGACCCGAGAGATTGACGAATAGGGTCGAGGCGATCAAGGAGACGCCCACGCCCAGCAGCCCCGCGAGCGGAATGGCCAGGGCGTAGAGGGTGACCAGAAGAGCGCTGCCGAGCACCGAAATGCGTAGCAGCGGCACCTCCAGACCCGACATGCTCATAAGGCTCCCGGCCGGTCCCGATGCGATGGTTATCGTGACCGCCACCAGGCAGAGCAATAGAAGAAGCGTTCCGTTGACGCGGAACTCCTCGCCATAAAGGCGCAGCATGGAACCGCCGAAGACCGCCAGGAAGAGGATCAGGGGCAGCGCGAGGCGCATGACCCAATCGGTTGTCAGGTGATAGAGCGTCTGGCGGCGCGGCGCGGCGTCCGTTCCATTGGCGGCCGCAAACATCGGCGCCACCACGGCAAGAAACATCTGATGAAATGTGGTTGGCAATTGCTGGAGTTGCCGCACGACCATGAGCGTTGCAACCGCTTCCGCGCCAACTGTCGCGCCGAGGATGAACCGATCGAGGTGCATGACAATGTTCGAAGTTTGGCCCGTGCCGTAGCTGATCAAGGCGTAGCGGGCCCAGTGGCCGAGCGGCGCGGTTGTCGCCGTCGCCGGCCGGTCGAGGCGGGAGATCAGGCGCATGGCGCAAGCGACCATGAACGCTAGCGCCGCGACCCCCCCGCCCGCGACCGCCCAAGCGTAGCCCTGCACTCCCCAACCGAGTTGGAACAATATTAGAGCGAGCACGATCTTGACCATCAGCGCGACGAAAGACGTGCCGGCGATCATAATGATGATTTCCTGAAACCCTCGCAAAATTTGCTGATAGAGGAATGTGAGCAATCCGATTGGCGCGGTGAGCGCCATGACATTGACCAATTTGGCTTGCGCCGGCGCGATTCCAAACCACGCCATCACGGGCGCGGAAAGCAGGACGATGCAGCTTGCCATGGCTACTCCGATCCCTGTGAGCGCCAGCGTCGTCAGCAGCGCCAATTTGCGGATGGGTTCGTGCTCGCCCTTCGCGAGATATTCGGGAATGAAGCGCACGGCGGTTTGAGCGATCCCGAAGCTGACGAAACCTGACAATGTCACAACCGCCGCTTCCACAAGTCCAAAGAGCCCGAGCTGATTTGCGCCCAGCACGCGCGCGACAAAAATCTGAAACGGAAGGCCCGCGACAAGCGTGAAAACGTTGCCGGCGAACACAACAATCGTCTGGCCGGCGACGCTAACCCCCATTTGTGAGCTAGATGTCATTAGAGATCGGAATTCCCGGCTCCGCTTTTCTTGGCGATGAAAAAGATGAATGGGCTGGCAAATCGGTTCGGAATATTTTCAAGGCCTGCAAGCCTTAAAGCCTTCGTAATGGCTCGACTGCACAACGCAAACCACGGCGGCGTCGGGTAGAACGGTCGAAACGTTGTCATGTAGTCGCAAAAAAGCACTTCCATCCCTTTGCTCCACGCATAGGCGCTAAGGACCCGAAGCGACATCAGATGCGTTCGATGCACGTCGAGAATGTCTTTGCAAAACATGCTCATGAAAATCCAGTGCAGATATCGTGTATTCGGTATGCCGATAAATAGCAGACCACCAGGACGAAGCATTTGATGATGCTTGTCTAGGATCGCGATCGGATCATCGAAATGTTCGACCAGGCCGCTGGAGAAAACCAAATCAAAGTTGCTTTGTAGGTTCACGCTGAACAAGTCGCAATTTAATATCTCGTATTCCGTGACATTGTTCTTAGCAAACGTATCCCGCAGCAACGACGTGTCTGACACATAATCCAGCGCGGTGACGTGGAATCCGAACTCCTTGTGGAAATACACCAGATGGTTCCCAGGCATGGAGCCAAGCTCGATGGCTTTCTTTCCGTGCCCATCCGGGATGAACTTGCGAGCCAAATTAGAGAACTGAAACACCGGTCCGTCGTACGCCATCGGCTTGGCGCTCGACCAAGCGGAGTCCCAGAAAGACTTTCCGGCAGCATCGCCTGCGCCAGCTGATGTGCTGATTTTCATCGCGGGCACTCTATCGCCTGGACTTTCGGCCATCGTCCCACGCACACGCTATGCCGAGAATTTTCATTGACCACGCCGGTGGCCGATAACTCGCAGGATTTCTTCCTCCCAGTGCTTCGCCACCAGGTCCCAATCCCATGTCCTTGCAAGCTCAATGCTTCGCTCTCCCATGGCGTGTCGCCTAGCGCCGTCATCAAGCAATTGAATTAGTCGCAACTCCAATTCGTCGTCACGCCATACGCGGTAGCCGTTTTCGCCGTCGATAACGGTGGGCGGCTCATAATAGCCGAAAACGATTATCGGTAGGCCACACGCGGCGGCCTCCTGTGTGACTTTCGGGACGCCTTCAGATCTCGACGGCATAACGAAAATGTCCGCGGCCTTTAGCTCCCCAATCACGCCGTCGGGAGAGAGTTCGCCCGGAAACGACAGATTGTCCAGACCCCGCCTGTCCGCTTCCGTGATGAGCGCCTCCCGCCGGCGCCCCTCGCCGATCCAGCGGAAACGTACAGCGCGAAATTGCGCCGCCAATTTTAGGAACATCTCCGGTCGCTTGTGGTCATCCACACGTCCGACGCTGATGACAGTGGAGAGATGTGGCGCGGTATGGGCCTTTGGCGCCGGCAATATCGCGGCGATGAGTTTCGTATCGATCCCGAAGGGCAGCGCCGAAAATTTATCGCCGTATAATCGCGAGCCCATCTTCGCGACGAAAGGGCTGATCGCAATAATATGATCGGCATGACGAAGCATGCGATCGATACGCTCGACGACTTTTTTCTCGACGCGATGACAAAATACGGGGTGGCCGGCCCATTTGCTCAGGGTAGCTTCCCGCTCGGCGTCTCCGGGAAATCCTTCCAGTATCGTGATAATCGGCGCGCGCCGGGAAAATCGACGCCGCAGCCTCAACGCATGATCGTCGAACCACTCCATGCCCGGATAGAAAATCGCATCGACACTGCTTAGCAGCAAGATCATCATATGCCACGGCCACAGGCGCCCGCGCCAAAGCCGCGTCAGGGTTACGAGGCGATTGTTCGCAACGTCCGGAAGAGGATCGCCGTAGTGCATGGCTACCCATTGACAGGACCGATCGCTGAAGCGGGGCAGAAGTGACTTTGCGTTCAGATTTTGTGGATTGGTCTGCGCGGCGTCGACGAGTCGCGGCACAAGAATTCGGACTGGCATCACGCGCATGACCTGCCGACCGTCCTTGGCATCAGTTCAATGAGCATCGCAGTCCCTGCCGCAATTCGTTAGCCGGCGTGCTCGCGAGAAACGGCTCAATGTCGCCGGAGAACGGGAGCAGATCACCATGAACCGCGCGTTGCACGATTTGCCGCAGTTCGGCAAGGCTCTCCGCAAAATAAAACACCCCTTGCTCTTCGAGCTGACGACGGAAGCTGAAGTCGTGCCAGCGGAAGCTGACGACCGGCACGCGATGCCGCAGGCAATCCAGAAAAGCGGTCGACGCGAAAGTAACGGCCACCGCCGAACGCTCCAATATGGGATCGAGGCTTGCCCCCTGACTTAATGTGACCTTGGAGAGGGGCGCCAATGTTGAGCGCAGTTCTCGCACCTTGGCCCTATAGTCACCCAGCGATTCCAACGGATGCACGCGTATGATCAGTTCGGCATTGGTTGCAAATGCCGCTTGCAGAAGGGTTCGTAAAATGTCGTCGAGATCGGTGGAGGGCCAGAATTCTTGCATGCTGAAAGGGGCGGTTAGGAACAGGATCGCACGCCGACCGGCGCTGTCGGCTAATCGCGTAACGGCAGGCTCGGCAGGGTTCAATATTTTGGCTTTCGCCGCCGCCGTTGCTGAAAGGAACTCTCTCCAAAACCAGCCGCGAACGATGTAGTGATCTGCTGGCGGATCAACGAACTGGCAAAAGTCTCCGAGTATCCCGTGCTGCAATAGGACGGTCGGGACCGCGTGCTTTCTGGCGGCGTGCAAGGCGTAGCCCTCGAACACCGGATTGCCAACGACAAGAGCGGCGGGCTGCACGTGTTCGATCCAGTTATCGAACAGTGCGGTCGCATAAAGCCCCTGCGCCAGCATTCTATCGAAAAATTCTGCAACGAAAGGGCTGTCAAAAAAAAGGTCGCGCGCAAGGCTGTCGCGCGCCTGAAGAGGCGCTTGCGCCAAATGATTGCGAAGGGCGGCTTGCGCAGCCGCGAGTTCGTCGGACTTTGGAATAAATTCGGCGCGGCCGAATTCATATATCGACGTAGAGGCGCGGCTTTGCTCCTTGAGCGGCGCGCCGCCCGTCGCGGGATTTTCGACAAGATAGCGAAAGAGCTGCGGGAAATGCGGCTCGTACAAATGGCCAATTTTGGTAAATGTGAAGGCCGTCGAATAAAACCAGGTTTCACCCCGACGCCAATGTCCTTGCGCTGTGCGCCATATCGGAAGTATATGAAACGGATCAATCTTTTCGCCCACAAGGCGCAGTTCTCGCCAGATCTTTTCGCGCGCTTGGCCGGAGACCATTAACCGGCGCGCGCTTCGCTTGAGGCTCCGAACGATCGGCGACCGGGCAACGCGCGGCACGTGGACGGCAATCGCGGAGCCAGTCAGTGCGCCGAGCGACTTCAGCACAGCTGCGTAACGCGACGGCTCCGGGAACGCACAAGAGCCGATCCCAAGCGCGCAGAGCCTTTCGTGCAGATTGATGGCGTGGAAGATGTGCTGCAACTCAAGGAGGACGACTTCTTCGAAAATGCGGAGCTGCTGCACGCCGCGAAGCCGCGGCTCGTCCGCAAGGAGTCTTACGGCGAGATCATTTGCTCGTTGCTTCGTTTCGGAGAAATCGCCGATCAGCTCGCCAATAAGCAAAGCTTGCGGGTAACGCGTCGTCAGTGTCCCGTCGGGCGCCGTCTCGCATAAAAGACCTATTCGGCCCTCGACGCTGGGAAGCTTCGAGTGGGCCGCGATGAGGGTAATGCGCGTCATTCCCTCGACTCAACGTCCGTCCAACCGAGAGGATGCCCGCGCTGCAAATTGCGCGCCGCACGTCTGCCAACCACTTTGCCGATATGCTTCGGCGCAAGTCCGTTTCCTGGCCGAATGGCGCGAACATTGCGCTCGGTCAGTTTCTCGCCCGCCGCCACATCGGCGACGACATAAAGCGAGCGTCTGAAGACGAGGCTCGCTTTCTCGGAGCCTTCGAGATCATAGTGAACACGTCCGAGCGCCTTCCACGCGTCCCTGCAGTCGGCGACCAATTGCTTGAACTCGTGAGGTTCGAGGCTGAACGCCGCATCGGGGCCGCCATCCGCGCGCGACAGCGTAAAGTGTTTTTCGACCACGCAGCCGCCCAACGCCACCGACGCCACCGCGACGGCGACGCCCGGAGTGTGATCGGATAGGCCGGAAATGACGCCGAAAGTCTCGGCCAGGTGCGGCACGGTGCGTATGTTGGAGTCCTCCACCGGCGCGGGGTAGGACGACACACAATGCAGAAGCGCGATCCCGTCAGCGCCATTGCTGTGCGAAGTGGCGACCGCCTCCTGAATCTCGCTGAGACTGGCCATTCCGGTCGAAATGATCATCGGCTTACCTTGTCGCGCAACGCGTGCGACGAGCGGCAAATCGATTGCTTCGAATGATGCGATTTTATAGGCTGGCGCACCCAAGGAGGCGAGCAGCTCGACGGCGGACTCGTCGAAGGGCGTCGCAAAAATCGTCACTCCGAGTTCGCGCGCGCATTTGAACAACGCGGGGTGCCACTCATAGGGCGTCGAAGCTTCCTGATAGAGGCTGTGCAAGCTATAGCCGTCCCACAGCCCGCCCTTGATCTGGAATTCGGGCCTGTCGCAATCGATGGTCAGGCTGTCGGCGGTGTAAGTCTGGATCTTGATCGCGTCCGTGCCCGTCTCAGCCGCCGCCTCGATCATTTTAATCGCGCGCTCCAAGCTGCCATTGTGGTTGGCGGAGATTTCGCAAATGACATAGGGCGGATGCGAAGGGCCAATCGTGCGGCCGTCGATCGAGATTTCAGGCTCGACCATTATCGCCTCTTTCGGTTTTTTCGGCTCGGTCAACTGCACTCGGCCGGCGCTTTCACATAGATGTGCAATTCCGGTTGCTGTTGGTCCAGACTCCGGTGGAACCCGTTGGCTTCAAAAATGCGTCGCGAAGCGATGTTTTCGATTCGAACCTCCGCGACAATTGTTGCATCCGCATGGTCCTGAATGAGCCGATCGCATCCCAACCGCAAAATCTCGCGGCCAAGTCCATGTCCGCGAGCTGCCGGCGCTACGGCGATATGGGCGCGGAAGCGATCCTTCTCGATTCGATCGAAACGAATCATGCCGATTCGAACTCCGGCGTCGAAGGCGACAAGAATCTGACTGCCGCAATCTTTCAGCTTTTCGCGATACCATGCGTCGTGACGTGGCCAGGCCACAACATCCGTCGTGCGAGAGCATCGACGCGTCTGTTCGTCATTGCGCCACAGCCAGAGATCCCGGCTGTCACCGGCCGCGGCCTTACGCAGAACTAAGCGCACTGCCGATCGTCCGCATGCGCGTCGCGCTTGATGAGCGTGTAGATCGCCTCGGCGGCGCGTGTTGCGCCGCGACCATCGACGATCATTGCCGCCGCGCCGCTCATCCGGCGTCGAGCGCTCGCATCGTTCGATAGCTCCATAACCTTTTGCGTAATCTCGGCAACGAGATCTTCACCAACACCAAGCGCCAGCCCCACGGCGCCAGCCTCACCCAGCTTTTCAGCAATTTTGCGCTGGTTGTCCGCGAGGACGGCGAGCACCGTCGGCAGTCCGAGGCAGCAGCGCTCCCAACTCGACGTGCCGCCGGCGCCGATCGCGATATCCGCGTTCGTCATGAGGTGGGCCATATCCGCCGGATCGACATGCAGCGCGAGGCGCGAATCGCGCAGCGTCATCTCCGCTAAGGCGATTCGACATTGCGCTGCCGGCCCGACCACCACGTCGATTCGAGCTTTCAGTTGCGTGCTCAGCAGTGCCGCGACGACTCGCGCGGTGACGCCGCCGACATCCGTCAGGCCGAGCGATACAAGAATTCTATCAACGCCCCCAACTGTCGCCCGGCGGGCGAGCGAAGTTTCACGCAGCGCGGCGAATTCCTGACGCAAGAAGGCATAATGCGCGCCGGCGCAAACAGTCGCGCCAGAGGGAACGAGGCCGCGATAGTCCTCGGCAGTGTGGCCGTAGTTTGCATCGATCAACAGATCGCAGTCGTGCCGCCGATTAGCGAGATCGTCAATAGCGACGACTTTTGCCGCCAACTTACGCATGGAGCGTTCGAATTTGGCATCGATTTCGTAGGAATCGCAGATGGCCACGTTAACGCGGCCCTGCCGGCCGGCAATCCGCGCCGCCTCGATCAGCGTACGACCCGTCGTGAGCGAAAAACCGGCCCGCTCGAGTGAGGGGACAACATGCGGCGCGTCTTGATTGACTGCGAAACGGACAGTTGCGCCGCCGCCCGCCAATTCCTCAGCGAGCGCGAGGCAACGCATGACATGACCGCCGCCAATTGGGGACGAGGCGTTGCAAAGGAACGCGATCGAAAGCATCAGCGCTGGTTTTTCGCGAACAGCCACCAGGTCAAATCGTCGAGGCCAGTGACCCGCTTCCAGAAAAATCCGCCGTCCACGAAGGTCAGTTCGGGATAGAGGTTCCACCAGTAGCCGCCGAAATCTCGCTTGAAGAGCTTGCCCTCGCGGCCGCGATACATCTTCTCCTCGGGGGCAGACGAAAAATATTCGATACAGGCGATATAGCGATTGGCGACACGATGGATCTCGCGGCAGGCCGCTTCCAGGCGCTCCGGCGCCGCATGAATGAGAACCCCGCAGGTGAAGACCATGTCGATGGAATCATTCGCAAAGGGCAGAGCGTCGCCGGTGGCGTCGTGTACTTTCGCCTTGTCCACAAATCCGGAATTTGCGAGCATTTCGCGCGCAGTCGGGTTTGGCTCCACCGCATGAAGCTCCGCGCCCGAGAGTTGCGCCAGCGCCGCCATGTTGATCCCAATATTCGCGCCGACTTCGAGAATGCTCCTCGCGGGCGATCCAGCCAAGGGGGCCAGAATGCGCGCCCACATGGCCACGCGGTTGCGCAACGCCGTCGCGTCAAGCGGGTTACGCTGCACATAATCGTCGCCGAATTGGCCGCGCCAGAAGGCGGATTGCTCCGTCTCGCTCATGCGGCGTCATTGTCCTTCATTTGCTGATTGCAAGCTTCGCGTTGATCTTCACGATCTCCGGATGGCGGCCGAGCGCCGCCACGACGGCGCGCCAGGATGGGATGCGATCAGCCGGCAAATGCGGCCAAAGCGCCAGAAGGAACGCTAGATCCTCCGGGTAGTCCAGTGTCCAGCGATGGCGGGCGGCCGCCGCGCCGGGCCCGGGAAGATGCGCTGCCGCGGCCCCCGCGGCGCGTCGCATCCATGGCCCCACATGCTCGCGATCGAAAGGGGCCGCCGCCCCGCGATCGGCCGCATCCAACGCCTGACGCGTGAATGCTTCGCAGTCCAGTCCGTGCGGCCATTCCCTGGTAAGATTGTTTGCGGCGTATGCCGCCCCCGTCTTGGCACGCAGCGCCAGAACCTCTCCGCACACGACCGGATCAATCAAGGGGCAGTCGCATGTGATGCGCAGTATGATGTCCGCATTGGTCGCGCGCGCGGCGCCGGCGTAGCGCGACAACACATCGGTCTCATGCCCGCGAAAGACCGTTACGCCCGGCGACTGCGCCGCGGCTCTAGCGACGGGATCGTCAACGGCGAGCTCGCTCGTCGCCAAGCACACAGCATCGGCGCCGGGCACGGCGGCGGCGCGCAACAGGCAATGCGCGAGAACCGTGCGGTCGCCCAGCTTGGCGAGCGCTTTTCCCGGTAGCCGCGACGATCCCACGCGCGCCTGGAGGATGACCGTCGTCTTCAGGAGCGCACCGCCTCGGCAAGTGCCGCGATGACCTTATCTTGTTGGTGCTCTGTCATGGACGCGAACATCGGGAGGCTCAGCGCGCCCGCATAATATCGCTCCGAAACCGGGAAATCAGCGGAGCTGAACGTGCGCCGCTGCCGATGATACGGCTGGGTGTAGACCGGAATATAATGAACGTTGACGCCGATATTCGACCGGCGCATTCGGTCGAACACTGCGCTCCGATTCATCTCCGATGGATCGATCCAGATAGGATAGAGATGAAACGCGGATCGAGCGTCCTTCGACGGGTGCGGCAGCACTATCGGCAGAGAAGCGAGCTTTTCATCATAGCGGCGCGCAAGCTCGTGACGACGCGCGACATAGTCATCCAGCCGTGACAGCTGGCTCAATCCGAGTGCCGCCTGAAGCTCCGTCATGCGATAATTCATGCCGAGGTCGATCTGCTGATAGAACCAGGCGCCATCGGGCGCGCGGGTCATCGCGGCAGGGTCGCGGGTGACCCCATGGCTGCGCAGTCGCGCCATGCGGCCGGCGAGTTCGGAACTATTGGTCAGCGCCATTCCGCCCTCGCCGGTCGTGATAATCTTTACCGGATGAAAACTGAAGACCGTGACGTCGCTATAACGGCAGTTGCCGACGGGCTCCCCCCGGTATTTTGCCCCGATGGCGTGCGAGGCGTCCTCGATGATTCGGAAACCATAACGTTGTGCAAGTGCATGAATAGCCGCCATGTCGCAAGGTTGGCCCGCAAAGTGCACCGGCGCCAGCACCTTGGGGAGACGGCCATCGCGCTCGGCGTCGGTCAACTTGCGCTCGAGTGCAAGCGGACAGAGGTTGTAGGTTCTCGGATCGATGTCAACGAAATCGACCCGCGCGCCGCAGTAGAGGGCGCAATTGGCCGTAGCGACAAAGGTGATCGGGCTTGTCCAAAGCCAGTCTCCCGGTCCGAGCCCCAGCGCAATGCAGGCAATATGCAGCGCGGACGTCGCGCTGTTCACCGCCACCGCATGGGCGGCGCCACAATAGGCCGCGACCGCGCATTCGAACTCGGGCACGACCGGCCCTTGCGTCAGAACGTCAGACCGAAGCACGGCGACGACGGAGTCGACGTCGTCTTCCGTGATCTCCTGACGTCCGTACGGAATCATGTGCCGTCGCCTGAGCGCTTATGTCCGAACTCATCGGCAAGATGTTCGTGAACGAGCGCCTGAATTTGTTGGACCGACAGGAATTCACCGTTGCTGCCGCTATTGTAGCAGTAACCGAGCGGAACCGGCCGCCCAGCATGCTTCTCACAATAGCTTTTCATGGAGTGCCCTCCGGACGACGGCAGGATCGCGAAGCAGCGACCGAGGTCGACCGTGTTGAGGCTGTCGCTCGCCGTAATCATTTCCTCGTGGATCTTTTCGCCTGGACGTACGCCAACGATCCGGTGCTCGCAGTTGGGGCCAATCGCTTTCGCCACGTCGACGATCCGGTAGCTCGGAATCTTCGGCACAAAGATCTCGCCGCTTGAAGCGTTGTCTATGGCCCACAGGACCAAGTCGACACCCTCCTGGATGCTGATATTGAATCGCGTCATCGCGGGGTCGGTGATCGGCAGCACTCCCGTCTTGCGCTGCTCGAGAAAGAAAGGGATGACCGAGCCTCGGCTCCCCATGACGTTGCCGTAGCGAACGACGCTGAACCTGATATCACGTTGGCCTTTGATATTGTTGGCGGCGGTGAACAGCTTGTCCGAACAGAGTTTTGTCGCACCATAGAGATTTATCGGGGCTGCCGCTTTGTCTGTCGATAACGCCACAACCCGCTGAACACCTGCCTCCAGACAGGCCTCAATGACGTTCTGCGCGCCAAGCACATTCGTCTTGATGCATTCAAAAGGGTTGTATTCCGCCGCCGGCACCTGCTTCATCGCGGCGGCGTGCACGACTACGTCGACGCTCTCGAAGGCACGCCTCAGCCGATCGGGGTCGCGAAC
Source organism: Methylocella sp. (assembly GCA_050728655.1). Classification (GTDB taxonomy): domain Bacteria; phylum Pseudomonadota; class Alphaproteobacteria; order Rhizobiales; family Beijerinckiaceae; genus Methylocapsa. The sequence continues at coordinate 5,240 of JBOHJQ010000028.1, read as the reverse complement.
GTCGCCGATGAAATAGCGAAGCGCCGCGTATTTTTGATTATCAAAAACTTGTGCCATTTCGAACTGCTTCAGTTCGTCACGACTGAACACCACGAGACGGCGAACGTCTGGGTAGCGTTTAAGAACCGTCCTTACAAAAGTCCTCCCGAAAGATCCGGTTCCGCCTGTTACGAGGACGGATTTTCCATTAAGCATGCGCGTTTCGTCTTCGATCAGGTCGTTTCCCAGCTATTCGCGACATTGTCGGTCAGGAGGTCAAGAGGACGACACGTTCACGCTGTAGCTCATGTGCGATAACGTCATTCCTCGCGCGCTTCAAACCGGCGGCCGACCAGCCCAAGGCGGCGCGTTGATCCCATATCGCGATGCGACCTGAATGCCATCCGCGCCGACCGAATCCGGCCGTTCAAGGCCACCGGTGCTCCCGTCCGTCATCTTGTCCCGCCTGTTTCGGCTCCCCGCGGCGCGGCCTATCGCCGACCGTCTGTCGGTGCGGGATCCCGCAAGGCTCCGCCAAGCCCGAGCGCCGCGGCGACCGGGGTTGCCCCGTCGCCGGCGAGCAACAAGGCCGCCCGTATCTCCTCACGTGTCTGCGCGGCCTGCTGACGCAAGGAGGCGCGCAAAACCGTGAGTCCGGCTTCGCTAACCTCCGCCCAGCCGCCGACGAGATCGCGCACCGCCCAACGGCGGCTCGCGGGCGACAAGACCCGCCACAGCGGAAGGGCGAGAACGGCGCGCGCCGCCATAATCCGTCCCTCGTTGGGACCGGTCAGATTGGACATCGCCAAGGCGCTCACGCCCTTCTCCGCAGGTGCGCCGGATGCGAAACGCAACGCCGCCAACATGGCCCAGGCGGCCGAATCGAGCGGCGCGCGAGACAGGAGATCCGCTGTCGCCGCCAGTCTCTCGTTCGCGTCGGCGGCCTCGCCAGGCTCTGATGCGAGATCTCGGCGGGCGAGGATAGCGATCCCCGGCGTTTGCGTCCAAGTCGTCAGGCGGATTCGCGTCTCGCCGCCAGCCGACATTTCGGTGAGAGCGAATCGCGCGAGCTGGACACCCATTGACAGGGCGAAAAACGACGTGCCGATCACCGCGAACGCGGTCAGAAGACGCAGTTCGCGGCCAGCGAACATGTGCTCACCCCCGGTAGTATTCCGCATACTGGTGGCCGCCGCCATAATAAGAGGAATAGGTGCCGCCGCCGTATTTCCTGGCCTGCGCGTCGTCGACGTAGTTGAACACGACACCGGCGATCTCGGCGTGGCTCGACAGTTGCAGCACGGAACGTTGCACCGATCCGCGCGGCGTCGAGGCCCAGCGGACGACATAGACGACCTTGTCCGCGAGGTGGCGGGCCACCACCGTCGGGTCGATCACCGGGCCGGTGGGCGGCGTGTCGAAGACGATGAGATCGAACTTCGCGCGAAACTGCTCGACCAGCTTCCTCATGCGTTCGGAGCCGAGGAGATCCGAGGGATTCTGCGTCGTCCCGCCGGCGGGCAGCATCCAGTGGCGGACTCTTTGCCGATAGTGGACAACGTCCTGCAGCTCCGCCTCGCCGATCAAATAGTCGACGAGACCCTTCTCGTTTTGGAGCCCGAGGAAGCGAGAGGAGGAAGGATGACGCAGGTCGCAGTCGATGAAAAGGACCTTCGCGCCCGCCTGCGCCGCGGACGCTGCGAGCGACAGCGCGAGGGTCGTTTTGCCTTCGCCGGGAACGGTCGAGGTGAACTGCAGGACTTTCGGTGGGCGATCGACGTCGGCCATCTGGATGCCGCTGCGCAGCGAGCGAACCGCCTCGCTGAAGGGCGACATCGGCCTCAGCATCGGATAGTCGGTGATCGCCACCACGGCGCCATCGATGGTCAAATCGCTCGGAAGCATCCTGGAGATCGAGGCCAGGAGCGGGAATCCGAGCGTGTCCTCGACCTCGCGCGGCGTGGTGAAGCCGGCGTTCAGCCATTCGAGCGCGGCGGCGCCGCCGACGCCAGCCATCAGCCCCAAAACGACGGCGATCGCCATGATTCGCATCTTGTTCGGCGCGCTGGGGCCGCCCGGCGGCAGCGCCGGGGCGATGACCCGCGAATTGTGTTCCTCGAAGGTCGATTCCTCCTTGGTGACGCGTGAGCGTTGAAGAAAGTCCTCGAACAGGCTCTTGTTGACGGCCGCGGTGCGCTCGAGTTCGCGGAGCGTGATTGCTTTTGACGCATCGAGACCCGTTTGCCCGGTGGCCTCCTGCAGGCTCTTTTCAGCCGCGTCTTGCCGGGCCTTGGCCAATTGGTATTCGTCGTCGATCTTGGCCGCGATGCGCTCGATCTCGGCGGCGATCTGGCGGCGCGTATCCTGCATCTGCGCGTGCACATTAACCACCGACGGGTGCTTCGCGGAGTAGCGCGCCAGGAGATCCGCCTCCTGGCGCGACAAGTCCGCCGCCTGTTTGCGCAGCCCGCCGATGGCGTCAGAGTTCATCACCTCGGGCAGAGAGGCGATATCGCCACCATTGCTCTCGATCTTGTGCAGGAGATCGAAATGGGCCTTCTTCTCGGCAGTCTCGGCGCGGGTCGCAACGAGACGCATATTGAGCTGCCCGAGCTGCTCCTGGCTGAGCGTCGCGTTCGCACTGGCCTGCATGAGATTGTTCTGGGCTCGGAACTGAGCGACCGCCTCCTCGGACTCGCGCAATTGCTTGCGCAGGTCGACGAGACGGTCGCTGAACCAGGCGGAGGCGCGCGTCGCCGCCTCGAGGCGCGCGTCGAGCTCGTCGACGACATAGGCGTCGGCGATGGCGTTTGCGAGACGCGCCGCTTTCGCCGGATCGACAGAGGTGAAGGCGACATTCATGAGACTGGCCTGGCCGACGCGGGTGACGGAGAGGGCGCCCTGGAGCGCTCCGATCGTTCCCATCGCAGCGAAAGGGACGGCGCCTACTTGGCTGTCTTGCTCGGCGGTTTTCGGAGGATCGGAGCCCGGCTCGGGCGGCGCATGCTTGAAAAAGATGGAGCGGATGCCGGCGAAAAGAGAGGAGCCGCCGCTCGGCGCCGCTCCGAATTCGGGATCGGCGACGAGCCGTTCTCTTTCGACGACGCGCCGCAGCAGCGCGACCGAGCGGATAATTGCCATCTGGTTCTCGATCATCGAATAATCGTTTGCCAGGTCAAACTGGATCTGGTCCTGGACGAAAGGCTTAGGATGGTGTGAATCGAGCAATATTTGCGCATTCGCCGTATAGACGGGTGTCTGACGGGCGAGAAAGACCATTCCGGCTAGGGCGGCGAGCGCCGTGACGCCAGCGATGAATTTCCAGCGTCGCCACAGGAAATTGACGATCTCGTGCAGATCGAGACCTTCCGCGTCGCGGTCGGCGCCCGGACTCTGATCGTGTGGTTTCGGATCTAGCATCGATCCATCCTTGCTCAATCGCCGCCGTTTGGCGGAGTGGCTAAAAACCGGAGATTCAATCGGAAACGACGTCGGCGGAACTCGCGGACTGGGCGACGCCCGTGCCGAGGAGCGCCATGAAGGTCAAGGTCACGGCTTGCATCTGGACACTGAAATCGACCAGCGCATGAACCGCGATAAGGAGAGCGGCGGCGCTGGCAACGACTGCCGGCCCAGCGTCGCGGCGCCTTTTCAAGGCTCCGGCGACGCAAAGATAGACGAGCCACGCGAGAGCGGCAAGGAGCGCTGTCCCGAAGACGAGACCGAGACCCTGAAAAATCTCCAGATAGGTATCGTGCGCCTTGTCCCAGCTCCCCATCACGTCGATCGAACGGTCGCGATACATCGGGAAGACGTCAACGAAAGTGCCATCGCCGAAACCGAGAACCGGCGAAACGAGGATCGATCGCAAGGTGATCAGGTAGGCACCATGCCGGGTGACGTCGTCGAAGAAGCCGCCGGAAGCGATGCGTCCGACGAACAGGTCGCCGAAAAGAACTAAGCAGGCAAGGACGGCCGCCACCACGAGGAAAACCGCCTCGATACGCTCGCCGCCGCGGCGCCTGTGGCGGGCGAAGGTGAGAGCGAGCAGGCCGGAGAGGCCGAGCGCGGTCGAAGCAACGCCGCCGCGCGAGCCGGTGGCGAGCAGGGCGGCGAGAGTGACCAATCCCGTTCCCAAGAGAAACCAGCCGCGGCGTCCGGTCGCCTCGATGAAAAGGGCGAAACGATGCGACAGCGAGCCGGCCTCTGCCCTCACCTCATGTCGATAGAGACGCAAGATCATGCCGGTGGTCGCGATGAGGCCGAGGCCCGCGTAGGTGGCGAAGGAGTTGCGGTTGACGAATGTCGACCGCACGAAACCAATCTCCTTCTCGACGTCGAACCAGAGAATGGCGCCCGAAAAGAGCGCGCAGGAGACGAGACCATAGGTGGAATAGAGGGCAACGATTGCCCCGACCGCATGAATGAGGAGATGCGCGCGATCGGCGTCGCGACAGAGCTGGATTGAGACCCACAGGGCGCTCGCCGCAGTTGACAGACGAAGAAGAGCGAGAGAGGTCAGGTCGCGGTTGACAGAGATGCCGCCATCGAGCGGACGCTCCAGGACATCGGACGCCATCGCCCAGATCGGATGCTGCAAGGCCGCAGGGACCGACGCCGACATCTGGACGAACATCCAAACAACGACGGCCGACAGCAGCATCACAGGCGCGGCGAGACGCCTAACGCCGACGGGATGGCGCCGGCCGCGGAGGAGCAAGGAGATCTCATAGACCAACGCGAGACCCGGGAAGAGGATCGCGTCGACGCCCCAAGCAAAGGGCCGATTAGCCCCAAGCCACAGCGGCACCCAGGCCAGGGCGAGAACTAAAGCGAAGAACAACGCTCCGTCGATTGGATCCTTATCCCAAATCCGGCGCAAGGACGCATCGGCGCGCCGCGGGCGGGCCCTTGTCTTCCCGCCCACCACGGAGCTTGCGGGTTCATCCGGTTTCATTTTTCATTTGTCGCGTGTTCCGCGAGAGGTAGAGCTTTTATTGACGCCGTCTCGCGGGAACCGCATTTCAAAGGGCGTCTTCGACCATGCTACCGCCGTTCGGGTGAAACATTGCGTCCCACCCGTTCCCAATGAATGATAACGCCACACCATGGCGCGGCGCCGCGCTCAAACGGCATCGAGTGCCGAGCGATCGATCAGAGCGGGCACATTTCCGCCCATTATGTCGAGCAAGACGCGCGCTCGCCCATTCGCGGCGAGGTGCTCCAACCGGCCGAGGGCGTGCACGAAGAGCCCGGTGGTG
>JBOHJQ010000027.1:0-37140 GCA_050728655.1 Methylocella sp. | reverse complement strand
CCTTTATTTCACCGCTCCGCCCGGAACGGTGAAATAAAGGAGCAAAGCACAATAAGCCCGGCTTGGGTCATGAGCTTTGCCACTTCGCCAATGCGGCGGATGTTTTCGACCCTGTCGACCTCGGTAAAGCCCAAATCCTTGTTGAGCCCGTGCCGCACATTGTCGCCATCGAGCATGATGGTGTGGACGCCATGCGCGTAAAGCCGGGATTCGACGAGATTGGCGATTGTCGATTTGCCCGAGCCGGAGAGTCCGGTGAACCACAAAACGGCCGGTTGGTGATGCTTGATCCGGGCACGATCTTGCTTGGCGACGGCGAGGCCCTGGAGATGAATGTTGGTCGCGCGGCGAAGCCCGAAAGCGATCAACCCGGCAGCGGCCGTGGCATTGGTGATCCGATCGATCAGAATAAAACCGCCGGTCGTACGATTTTCCTTATACGGGTCGAAGGCGACCGGCGTGGTCGTGGCGAGATTGCAAAAGCCGACTTCGTTGAGACTCAAGGTTTTCGCCGCGAGTTCGCCGAGCGTAGTGACATCGAGACGATGCTTGAGCTCGGTCACCGAGACGGGAACGGTCCTGCTGCCCGCCTTCATGAGATAGGAGCGGCCAGGCAAAAGCTTGCCATCGCTCATCCAAATGAGATGCGCGGCGAACTGGTCGGAGACCTCGGGCCGGTTTTTCGGATCGCACAAAATATCGCCGCGCGCGATATCGAGCTCGTCGGCCGGAGTGAGGGTGACGGCATCGCCGGTCGTCGCGCACTGAAGGTCGCCATCAGCGGTGACGATGCGCGCGACCCGCGAGAGGCGGCCGGAACCCGCGACGGCGATTTCGTCGCCGGGACGTAGCGTTCCGCTCGCGACGGTCCCGGAAAAACCGCGAAAATCGAGATGCGGGCGATTGACCCATTGGACGGCGAAGCGAAACGGCCGACTGGCCCCGTCTTCCACGACATCGATGGTTTCAAGATAATCGAGCAGCGCCGGGCCGCGATACCAAGGCGTATTGACGCTCTTGCTTGAAATGTTGTCGCCATGGCGCGCCGAAATCGGAATCGGCGTGATCGTCTTGAAATCGAGCGCGGCGGCGAACCGTCTGAAATCGGCCGCGATCTTGGCGAAACCGGCCTCGTCGAAGCGGGTCAAATCGATCTTGTTGACGGCAAGCACCACATGCCTAATGCCGGTCAGCGACACGATCGCGGCATGCCGGCAGGTCTGGGTCAACAGGCCCTTGCGCGCGTCGACGAGCAGAACCGCGAGATCGGCGCCGGACGCACCGGTTGCCATGTTGCGGGTATATTGCTCATGGCCGGGCGTGTCGGCGACGATAAAGGAGCGTTTCGTGGTCGAGAAATAACGGTAGGCGACATCGATCGTGATCCCCTGTTCGCGCTCGGCCTCGAGCCCGTCGACAAGCAGCGCGAAGTCGATATTGGCGCCATCGGTGCCGTGTTTTCGGGAATCGCGCTCGAGCGCCGCGAGCTGATCGTCAAAAATGAGGCTCTGCTCATAGAGCAGGCGGCCGATCAGCGTCGATTTGCCGTCGTCGACCGAGCCGCAAGTCAGCAATCTAAGCGTGGGACGCGCGGCCGTCTCGAGAAGAGACCGGGGGTTTATTTGCACCGCGTCGAGCATCAGAAATAGCCCTCGCGCTTTTTCTTTTCCATCGAGCCGGATTCGTCGTGATCGATGAGGCGACCCTCCCGCTCCGATGTTCGTGAGGCGCGCATTTCGGCGATCATTTCGGGCAGCGTCGCGGCTTGCGAGCGGATCGCCCCGGTCAGGGGGTAGCAGCCAAGCGTGCGAAATCGAATCCGCTCCATGCGCGGAACTTCGCCAGGGCGCAGCGGCAGCCGTTCGTCATCGACCATGATCAGCGCGCCGTCCCGGTCGACTACCGGACGCACCTTGGCGAGATAGAGTGGCACGACGGAAATGTCCTCGGCCAGGATATAGTCCCAGACATCGAGCTCGGTCCAGTTCGAAAGAGGAAACACCCGCATCGATTCGCCTTGTTTGATCCTGGTGTTGTAGAGCTGCCAGAGTTCGGGCCGTTGGTTGCGCGGATCCCAGGCATGGCCGGCGGAGCGGTGCGAAAAAATCCTTTCCTTGGCCCGGCTTTTTTCCTCGTCGCGTCTGGCGCCCCCAAACGCCGCGTCGAAATGCCAAAGATCGAGGGCCTGGCGCAGCCCTTCGGTCTTCATCACCTGGGTGTGGACCGACGAGCCCGAGGCAATGGGCGAAATGCCCCGCGCGAGGCCATCCTTGTTGATGTGGACGAGAAGTTCCATCCCGGCCCGTTGCGCGGCCTGGTCGCGAAAAGCGATCATTTCGCGAAATTTCCAAGTGGTATCGACGTGAAGCAGAGGAAACGGCGGTTTCGACGGAAAGAAGGCTTTTTGAGCAAGATGCAGCATCGCGCTCGAATCCTTGCCGATGGAATAGAGCATCACCGGGCGCTCGAACTCCGCCGCCACCTCGCGCATGATGAAAATCGCCTCCGATTCGAGCCGGCGCAAATGCGGGGACAGGGGATTTTTCACGCAACTACTCTGTAATATCGCAAATTTCACGTGGATTTACGTGACATTATTCCGCCCTCTCCGCTTTGGCAACGCCGCTGCGGAAGAAGGGCGTTAAAAGCGGAACTTTGGCTCGGGCGAAGGTTTGAGGCAGAGGGCAATCCCGGCGTTGAGCAGAACGACCGCGTCGCAAGCCTCGGCCAGCGCCTGGTTGAGCAGACCTTGGGCATCCCTGAACGCGCGGGCAAGCGGGTTCTCCGGCACGATTCCGGTCCCCACCTCGTTCGAAACGAAAATGACCGGACCCGACAATCCGGCGACGGTTTGCGCCAAATCTTGCGTCGCGGTCACCAGATTATCATTTCTCAAGAGAAGATTGCTGAGCCAAAGTGTCGCGCAATCGACCACCACGATCCGGTCGTTCCGGGCCTCGCGGCGGAGCGCCAAGCCAAGCGCGGCGGGCTCTTCAACCAAAGTCCAGCGCGCGTCGCGTGAGGCGGCGTGGCAGGCGATGCGCAGGGCCATTTCGGCGTCATGGGCTTGCGCCGTCGCGATCAAGACGGGCCGAAGGCGGGAGGCTTCGGCGAGTCTTTGCGCGTAGCGGCTTTTGCCGGACCGCGCGCCGCCGAGGACGAGAAGGCTGCCGATCGGTCGCGTTGGGTTCGGCATGATTTTTCCCGATTGTGTGGCCGAAGCGTGTTATGCCGCAGGGAACCGGCTACGGCGAACCTGCGGACGCCGATTATGTCGCGGACGCAGCCAATTGCTCCCCTGGAGTCTCTGTTCGATACGGCCCGGCCGCCTGCCAGTTGATCTACGGTTCGCAAAAGCTGAAGTTCCGATGAGCGCCAGACTCGACTGCCGTGCGGCAGTTGGCCATTATTGCTTGGCGTACGAATGGCGTAGCTGTCTTGGGCTTCACCTTTGGCGTTTCGAAACGTGGCACGCTCGGCCGAGCAACATTCAATTCCAATCGTTGAAGACAATCCTTTGGCAAGATCCGTGCACGACAGCGTTGAAGTCGATCGGGCCATTCTCCCTGAATTTTATAAAGCGGTAGCTGAATTGATTCACATTCTGTATGCTAAAAGCTCTCACAAGGCATCGGCGAAAAGAGAGCATCTCATATCTTGTTAGGTCAGCGGGACGATCAAGTCGAACTTCTGGCGAATGCTCTTGAGACGGCCTTCGAACCGGTTGCCGCCGAATTGCGGTTGGTCGACGTCGCGGATTACGTCGCCTATATCCACGCTGCAAAACTTGCCAATATTCAGGATATCGTAAATTCATCGGTGGAACTGTTTTTTAAACCCGGAACATTGTCATTCGGTTGGGGCGCGGAATTCGAACTCGATTGGAATAGTTTGCCGGTAATTACTCTCGACATGGAATTTCGACACCGCTCCGTGTGGCTCGTCTTCAAGCTCATCTTGCGCGCGCTGCAAACGAACGTGACGGTCGAGTATCTTTCGCTGGGCAAAACTTCTAGCGACCCAAGCCAAGATATGGCGGCCCTAATCGAAGCGATCGCCGACGCGCGGCTGAGTTCCCATGACAATTAAGGCACTCCGCAATAATGAGGATGAAGAAAACCGGGACCGTCACGACTAGAGCCGACGGGGCGAATTGACGGCTGAACAATGGGGCTGGCCGCGCCGCCCATGCCCGTGGCGAAGCGCCATGGCGCAAACGTCTGGCTGGCATGCGCCGAAGTTGTCAACGGGATCATATGAGCCGATCAGGGAAAATCGAGATCGGCGTCGATATTGCCGGCGACGAACAGTCTTCCCTCAATCGCTCGCGAGAATGACATGGGAGGTCTTGAAGATTGCCAGGACTTGCGCGCCCGTCGTGGCCTCGGCCTCGTCGGCGCCCTCGCGGGTGACAACCGCGGTGATGGTCTTGCCGCCGCCAATATCGATGGTGACCTCGCTGTCGGCGCCGTCATCGATGCGGTGGACCACCCTTCCCGCGATCTTATTGCGCGCCGAGATGCGTAGTGCCCCACGCTCTTGCGCCAGCATGACGGAAGAGGCGTTGACCATCGCGACGCACCAGCGGCCTGGCGCGAGGCCGAGTTCATTCACGCTCGTATTGGTAACGACCGTGGTGATCATGAGGCCGGGCAAGACTTCGAGCTTTACTTCGATATTGATCGGAGCGCGCGTGATTTTGACAATCTTGCAGAAGAGCGCATTGCGGACACTAAGTTTCAGACCGATGCCCCAAAATAGAAGGTCTTGGTCATGCTCCAGGCCTTCCGCCGCGATCGCCGTCGAAATACGGCCGAGTTTTTCTTCGAGACGGCGGAAGGTCAGGATCAATCGCCGCCCTTCGTCGGTAACTTCGGCGCCGCCGCCATGCGAGCCGCCGGTGTGGGTGAGGAACGCCGGGCGCGGTAGAAGATTATTGATCGCGTTGACCGCATCCCAGGCGGTCTTGTAGCTGAACCCTGTTATTTCCGCCGCCTTGGTGATGCTCTTGTGCTCCATCACGGCTTCGAGCAGGGCGATTCGCTCGCGTCCGACAAGAAGCCGCCCGCCCGCGCGCCAGGCCAGCAAGCTGTCTATTTCGCCGAGCAAGTTATGCGCCACTCGGTCCTCCTAAAATCCGCCCCTTGCCCGGAATTGGCATCGGCGACTCCAATATAATTCAAGTTCCCCCCGTTATCTCGCATGGCCGGGCGCGCGGGCCGAAGCCGCCGGGGTCGAAACAATTCTAGCGCGGCGTTGCCAAATGGACAGAAGGCTTAGAACGTCCTAAGTGACGGGCAGCGCCGCAGAGACGGATATTGGTCACACTCTTAAACTTGGCTTTTAGCTTGTAAACCGGCAAAATCCGGGGAACGCGCCCCAGTAAAACCCATTGCGCCGGCGACGCGTCCAACGAGTTTTTCTACGTGACCACGCTTTTCTTGAGCCACTCATCGTATCTTAATCACGATACCGGGCCTGGGCACCCAGAGCGTCCAGACCGTATCCGGGTGATAACGGAGGCCCTCGAACACGAGCGCTTCGCGGCGCTGATCCGGGCGGATGCGCCAGGAATCGATCGCGCGGCAATCTTGCGTGTTCACCCCGCGCACTATGTTGACACGATCGAGGCTGCGACACCCGCGCGGGGAAGAGTCCACCTCGATCCAGACACCGTGATGAGCACGCAAAGTCTTGATGCGATCGCGCATTGCGTTGGCGCTGCCACGGTAGCGGTCGATGAAGTCATGCGCGGCGGCGCCAAAAATGCCTTTGTCGCGATGCGTCCTCCGGGCCATCATGCCGGGATAGCCTCGCCGATGGGGTTTTGCTTCTTCAACAATGCGGCAATCGCGGCACGCCACGCGCAAGAAGCGCATGGTGCCGAACGGGTGGCTATCCTCGATTTCGATGTCCATCATGGCAATGGAACCCAAGAAATTTTCTGGTCCGATCGCTCCGTCCTTTATGCGTCAACGCATCAAATGCCGCTCTTTCCGGGCACCGGCGCGCGCGACGAGCGCGGCGAGCATGACAATATCGTCAATGCGCCGCTCAGAGCGGGTGACGATGGCGCGGTGTTCCGGGAGGCGATGGAAGCGGTGCTATTGCCTCGCGTAAAAACGTTTAGCCCGGATTTGATCGTCATCTCGGCCGGCTTCGATGCGCATCGCCTCGATCCGCTCGGCGGTCTCAATCTTGTCGAGGAGGATTTTGCCTGGGCGACCGAGCGGTTAACGGAGATCGCGGAGAGACACGCCAACGGCCGCATCGTCTCGGTTCTCGAAGGCGGCTACGATCTCGAAGGGCTCGCCCGCTCCGCCGCCGCGCATGTCCAAACGCTGATGGGCGCATGAACGGGAAATTGACCGGAATAGTGCGCAAACGCACTTTGTGCTGCGCATGGTGGGGGACGAAGCTGGGATTTGGGGCAAGCGAAGTATTGCGATAAGGATTAGGGTGCGCATTGGCCACTCATGAGGCGCCAAAGTTTGGAGATTAGAGCGATGCGTCGTGGCTGGAAGGGATGGGTTCTCGCGATCGTCACGGCCTTCGCATGTGCATCTGCCGCGGCCGCACGGGCGCCCTCGCCGTCTAAAGGAACTGTCGATCATAGGCACGTCAGCGGCACGCTTCACCGCAGCTATATCCGCAGCATCGGGTACGGCAGCAGACTCTACGGGCGTCGCGCGCACGGCGTTTTTAGAGGTCGCAGGACCCGCTTTGCTACCCTAGTCGGCGATCCCGACAGCGGTCTTGGCTTTTATCCGCTGCCGCTTCCGTATCGCATTGGCGCTTGGCGCTATCGCCTGCGCAACCGGCGCCCGCCGTGGCAAAACCCCGTTCTCTTCGCGATCGCCGCCGACGCCGCGCGCTACAATTATTGGGTTCCGGCGAATCAGGGCTATCGTTACGGCGTCTTCAACCCGGTCGACGGAGTAGGAACGCCATTCTTCGGCGGCTATTACGGGCGTGCTGATGATGACGAAGAACCTCCGTTTCCGTTCGGCCGGCCCTATACCCACTGAGTAGAGCGGAACCCTAATCCAACCCCTCGGTGGATGAAATTTCGATGCCAAAGCCGGAAAGGCCGACATAGGTCATTGGCCGTGGCGTGCGCAGCCGGATCGAAGAGATCCCGAGATCGCGCAGGATCTGGGCGCCGAGACCGATTTCGCGCCATTCCTTTATGCGCTTGGTTTCGGAATCCGGCCTCTCAATGCCGGCGATATTGAGCGGCACGCCCGCGGTGCCGTCGCGCAAAAAGATGAACACCCCGCGGCCGTTTTTCTTGAACGCCGCGAAGGTCTTGCGGATGCTGTCGCCGCCCGCGATTACATCGGCAATAATATCGATCCGATGCAGCCTAGTGGGAATATCGCGGCCATCGCCTATGTCGCCTTGGACGAAGGCGAAATGCCGCACGGGATCATAAGGCGTGACATAGGCATGGCCGGTGAGCGGGCCGCTCGTACCCATGACTTGAAAAGTGCTGACCCGCTCGACGATTTTTTCGCGCGACTGGCGATGCGCGATGAGATCGGCGACTGAGGTCCGTTTCAAACCATGATTTGCCGCAAACGCCTCGATTTGCGGACCGGCCATGACGGTGCCGTCGTCATTGGCGAGCTCACAGATCGCCCCCACGGGCGGCAAGCCCGCGAGCCGGCAAAGATCGACCGCCGCCTCGGTATGGCCCGAACGCATGAGCACCCCGCCTTCCCTCGCGATTAGGGGAAACACATGGCCGGGGCGGACAAAATCGTCGGCCCCCATATTGCAGTTGGCGAGACCGCGAACCGTATTAGCGCGCTGTTCGGCTGAAACCCCAGTGGTCAAGCCGTGCTTGACATCGACCGATACCGTGAAGGCGGTGGCGTTCGGCGCGTCGTTGGCCGCCACCATCGGCTGCAGGTTCAATCTTCTGGCGTCGGCGGCGGTCACCGGCGCGCAGACGATGCCGGAGCAATTGCGGATGATGAAGGCCATTTTTTCCGGCGTGCAAAGCGACGCGGCGCAAATCAAATCGCCTTCGTTCTCGCGGTCGCCGTCGTCGGTGACGATGACAATTTCGCCGCGCGCGATCGCCTCAATCGCCTCCGTGACCGAATGGGACATAGCGGCAGCCTCGTCGGGCCCCATGGCCCCGTTCCCGATGATGATAAATTATGGTGGCGCATTGGGTTTCACAATGCTCGGGCGGCCTTAAGGCAACAAGGCGTTTGTCTCCTCCCAGATGCGCCGCACAATTTCTCCGGCAGGTTCGGCGCGCGCCATCGCGGCTGACTGTCCCGCCCATGCTTGCAGCCGTTCCTTGTCGTTCGTTGTCTGCGCGTCGTCGCGCATGGCCTGCGTCAGCGCGCGCTGGACGGGGTAGGGCGCGGGCGGGGGTGCAACACACGCGGCGGCGGCCCGGACATAGGCGTTATTGACGCTTCGTCCCGGTCGACCGCTAAAGGCGCGGGTCAACACCGTGTCCTCCGGTTCAAGCTCTACAAGCGCTGTCGCCCATGCCGGATTTATGTTCGCTTCCGGGCAGCGCAGAAAAGCGGTGCCGATCGCGACAGCGGAAGCGCCGAGTGTCAGAGCCGCCGCGAGCCCGCGCCCGTCGCCGATGCCGCCCGCGGCGATCACCGGGAGGGAGAGCCTGTCTGCGAAGCGGGGGATGAGGGCAAATAATCCCACGCCCTGCCGCTCGGCCGCGGCTTGGTCGAAGGCGCCGCGATGGCCGCCTGCCTCGATCCCTTGCGCGACGATCGCATCCGCTCCCGCCGCCTCGGCGTGGATCGCCTCGGAGACGGTCGTCGCGGTGGCGAACCAGGCGATACCGCGCGCCTTGAGGGCGGTGATAAATTCGGGCGAAAAGAGCCCCATGATCGAGGAGACGGCGCGGGGTTTTGCCGCGAGCAATGCCGCGCATTGCGCCGCAAAATCAGGCGGGGACGCATCGCCGGCCTCCGGCGCAACCTCGGGACCCCATTTCGCCAGGAAACGCCGGACTTTTTCCTCGGCCTCCGAATCGCGCGCGGGCGGCGGATCCGGAACCCAGAGATTGAGCTGAAAACTCCCCTGGCTCTCGCGCCGGAATGAGTCGGACCATGCCGCTATCCCTGCCGGCTCCGTTAACAAAGCGCCCATCGCACCCATCCCGCCGACGTTGGCGACGGCCACACTCAAGGCCACCGGGCACGCCCCCGCCATCGGCGCAAGCAGAATGGGAACTTCGAGTCCATAGACCTCGCAAAATTTTTCCGCGCGGGCGCGAGCGGAGGACGGAACGCCGTGCACGGGCGGGATCTCCACTTCAGCCAATTCTTCCTCCAACCCGTTCGCGTTCATGGTGCAGGCGCAAAGGGCCATTTCCCGCTTTCGCCGACCTGGGCGCGATGGCGCAGGAATTGATCGGCGAGCACGCAAGCAACCATGGCTTCGCCAACCGGGACCGCGCGGATTCCGACGCAAGGATCGTGGCGGCCTTTTGTCGCGATCTCGGTCTCGGCGCCGAAACGATCCACCGTCCGGCGCGGCTGCAAGATCGAGGACGTGGGCTTGACCGCGAAACGCGCGACAATGGGCTGGCCAGTGGAGATCCCGCCGAGAATTCCGCCCGCGTGGTTCGACAAGAACTTGGGCGCGCCGTCGTTGCCGCGGCGAATTTCGTCAGCATTGGCCTCGCCCGAAAGTGCCGCGGCGGCAAAGCCGTCGCCGATCTCGACGCCCTTAACCGCGTTGATCGACATAAGAGCGCTCGCCATTTCCGCATCGAGCTTGCCATAGATTGGCGCACCCCAGCCCGGCGGCACATTTTCCGCCACGATCTCGATGACGGCGCCGATCGAGGACCCTGCCTTGCGGATGGAATCGAGATAGGTCTCGAAAAACGCCGCCGCCTTGGCGTCGGGACAGAAAAAGGGATTTTTCGCCACCTCGTCCCAGTCCCAATTGGCGCGATCGATTTCGTGCGGACCCATTTGCACGAGCGCGCCGCGTATCCGAACCTTATCGATGATTTTGCGGGCGATCGCGCCCGCCGCGACACGTGCGGCCGTTTCCCGCGCGGAAGAACGGCCGCCGCCGCGATGGTCCCGGATTCCATATTTGAGATCATAGGTAAAGTCGGCGTGGCCGGGCCGGTAGGTGTCCTTGATCGCGTCGTAATCCTTGGAGCGCTGATCGGTGTTCTCGATCAATAGCGCGAGCGGCGTCCCGGTCGTCACCTGGCGCCTGGATTTTTCATCATGAAAAACGCCGGAGAGGATTTTGACTCGATCGGCCTCTTGCCGCTGGGTCGTGAAGCGCGAGGTGCCGGGACGCCGCTGATCGAGAAACGCCTGGATGTCTTGCTCTTCGAGCGCGATGAGCGGCGGGCACCCATCGACCACGCAGCCGATCGCATACCCATGGCTTTCGCCAAAAGTCGTCACCCGAAAAAGATGGCCAAAAGTGTTGTGGGACATGGGTTCAAACGCGAGGCGGCAAGAGAGGTGGTGGGATCGATCGGTGACTACTTCGGCGGTTCAGCCGAGGGGCGGCGCGGGCCGGGCTTAACTGGGGAATAATCGGAGTAGCCATAATCAGTATAGCCCGCGTATCCCAATGGTTCAGTAAGCAGTCGTTCTCGGGCCTCCGGAGAAAATTTCACATCGCCCGCATTGGCATCGATAAGATCAAGCGCCCATTCCCGTGCCGCACTAATCTGTTTTCCCTTTTCCGGATCCACCCGCAAAACACCAATGCCGATCCGCACAAGATCGGCGTTGCGATGTTCACGTCACGTCAAGACTGTGAAGATAATAGCACAAGCCGCGATGGCTAGTGCGGAGACGGTGACGATGAGTTGCATCACGGAAGTCATAGGGTGCGGTTGCATCGTAGTCATTCCAAAAAGCGACGGTTTCCGACTTGGAGCTTCTAACTTTCATCTCGTGGCGAGCATTATCGGCGAGACGGGTCCACGCTTGTCAACACTCGCTTTGCGACCGCCCTCGGCGGCGGCCCCGATGGGTCGTCATTGCGAGGAGCGTAGCGACGAAGCAATCCAGTAGCCGTTGCCCCTGGATTGCTTCCCGCTTCGCCTTCGGCTCGCGGGCGCAATGACGGAGCGGGCAGCCGCAACGACGGGCGAACGCGGCTCACGCCAGATCTTCATAAAGGTCCTGCCAAAAGGGATTGTTTGCTTCGATTAGTATTAGCTTTTTTCTTGCGCGAGCCGGCCTTGATTTGTTTCTCCCGCGCGATGGCGTCCTGCATGGAATCGTGGAATTCAAACCACACCAGCACCTTGCAGCCGTAGCGCGCCGTGAAGCCAGAAACCAGCGTCTCACGGTGTTCCCACGCCCGCAGCGACAAATTCGACGTGACCCCAGTATAGATGGTGCCGTTGCGCTTGTTCGCCATGATGTAGACGGCGGGGTTTTTCATGGCCTGTGCTTCGGCGCGCGAACAATGGGAAACAAGCCATGATCGAGGACAAGTGCTGGATTGCTTCGTCGCTACGCTCCTCGCGATGACGGCCCGCGCCCGGGAGTTGCTCTTACAACAGGCTTTTTTCTTGCCAAACGACCGCCACCGTCACCCCTTCTCCCTTAGCAACCGGCCCTTCTCGCGGTTCCAGTCGCGCGCCTTTTCCGTCTCGCGCTTGTCGTGCAGTTGCTTTCCGCGGGCGAGCGCGATCTCGATTTTCGCCCGGCCCTTTTCGTTAAAATAGATTTTTAGCGGCACGATCGTCATGCCCTGGCGTTCGGTGCCCTGCGCGAGCTTGGCGATCTCGCGCGATTTCAATAGCAGCTTTCGCGGCCGTTTCGGCTCGTGGTTGAAGCGGTTGGCTTGCAAATATTCCGGGATATTCGCGTTGACGAGAAAAACCTCGCCGGCTGTATCGACGCTCGCATAGCTTTCCGCGATGGTCGCCTTGCCGGCGCGCAAGGATTTTACCTCGGTCCCGGTGAGCATCAGGCCCGCTTCAAAAATCTCGCCGATTTGATAATTGTAGCGCGCCCGCCGGTTGTCCGCGGCGATTTTTCGCGGGCGCTCCGGCTTGGCCGTCATCTAAACTGGATTGTCCATATAGGAGCCTACAATTAGCTGCACAATGAGAGTCGGGTTCGATCACGCTAAGCTTTTCGATCACTGTTCAATCAGCTCGATCGCGCCGATCTTCGCCTTCGCGCCTTCTTCAGGTACTCCGGCTGGAACGAGGGTGATCGCGTTTTCCGAGCCGGCCAATAGGTTGGCCTCGCGCAGGCCATGCAAAGTATCGGTGATGTTGAATGTCAAGTTATGGAAATGGGCCTCGGCACCCTCTCCGCTCGACCCCACGGCGCCGAAGAAATTCACCGTGCCGATATAATGCGTATCGCTCGCGCCGGTCGGCGTCGCGCCCTCCGGCAGATCGAGATAGACGTTGTAGGTGACATTGGGATCGACATCCGCCGCAAGGCCGTGGACGACGAGATAGATTTGCCGTCCGGGCGCCAAGTTTTGGGCCTGCAAGCCGAGGTTTCCCGGCTTCGCTTCGGATGCGGCCGCCTGCGGCGCCAGCGCAACTTGCACCGGTTGGGCGCCCAGCGCGATTGGGCTTGTGCTTGTCGCCAATGTGGAGGGAGGCTGCGCCTCCGCCGCGCGCAGCTCCTGCTCCGACGCGGCGACTTCGGCCGCGCGCGGTGGCGGGGCGGCGTAGCTGTCATATTGATAGCCGAGCATCGCGACACGATTGGCTCCGGACGCCGGGGAGTTGACCTGATCGCCCTTCGTGTCCGCGAACGGGAACTTGCGATCCCAAGCTGGATTGTTGCGGCCCGGCACCCGGTTCCAGCTTTCCCAGAGGCGGTCGATGTTGCAGTGATGCAACCAGAAAATCGGATCGTTCGCGGCATAGGCAACATTGCCCATATTCGTGCCAGTGCCGACATAGACATGCACCAATCCGTGCGGATTGCCGTCGAGCTGCGGGCAGAAGCCTATACTGCCATTCGGCGAGTCGATATACCTTGGCTCTCTGAGCGCCGCCAGATTCAGCGAGCCGGGATTCTGCGTGTCGATGCGTTCGCCCGCATTCACCCAAGGATTGCGATTGGCAACGTAAAGCGGACTGGAGCTATTGTCCCGGAACCGCTTCGGGATGGAGAGGTCTTCGATTTTGCCGCTGAGGTAATTCCAGTAGGGTAGCGAGAATTCGGGTCTATTGGTCACAAAGCGGATGATCTGTTCTAGATAATAGACATACCAACGGTGCCACGGGCAGAAATAGGTTTCCTGAAATTGCGTCCGATCAGCTGGATTGCTGCTATGCGCTTGGCAGTTGTTCCACATCGCACCAGCGATTGGCTGGAATTTGGCCGGAACCTTCTTGACCATCTCGGCCTTTTGCTGGCTTGAAAGACCGTAGTTGCCGCTTGGGCCGGGCGGCAGCCAGTGGGTATAAAATTGAAAGGTCCAAGAGCGTGGATCGCCGAACGGAAATTGCGCCGTGTCATGCATTTTGGCGACGCCGTCCTCATATGCCTTGAGCATCTCTTGACCCTTGGGACTGGCAACGTCGTAGCGCGTGTAAACTCTTGATTGCGCGTTTGCCATTTCCACAAACCATTCGGGAACGAAAATTCCCGCGGTTCCGGCGCTGGCGGCGAGGACAGATCGGCGAGTGAGGTTAGGCATGTCAATTCTCCTTAGGAAACAACGTACTAACGTCATTTAACAGCCTAGTTACATTAGCTAGCTTATACTTAACGACAACGGCGGGCAATCAAAAATTACGAATTCACTTCATGACTAGCCTGATCTCGGCGACCGCCGGATGGGCGCCCTTCGCTGGAGTCCCAATCGGAATAAGCGTTACGCTGATAACTCTGCTTTCCGGGTCGCGTAACTGCAAATTGCGAATGACTTCCGTGACGTTAAAGGCGGCTGCTTTCGCATTTTCCACGGACGCGCCGACCGCATCGAAGAAATGGAGCGTTCCAATGTAGCGCGGATCCGACGCGCCTTTGGCCGGCGGCCCATCCTCAAGATCAAAATAAACATTGTAAACAGTCTCCGGCGAGCCCTGTGCAGTGAGGCCGTCGAATATGACGTAAAGAGCATGGTCGGACGCAAGGGCGCGCAGGCGAGAGGCGAGAGACGCCCTCGGCGCGGCGAGACGCTCGCTGGTGGGACTAAGAACGATGCGCTGGGCTTCCGCGCCGAGCATTATCCCGCCGTCAGCGTGGCCCGAGTCCGCTATGGTTTCCATCGATTGGTCGGAACCGGGCAATTGACTAATCCTGAACATCAATTTTTCGTTTCCTGACGTCTTTTCGGAATTAACAATATCGTGACGAACCAATTCGCTCGATCGAGCCCACAGCGAACTTTCGCCAATAATCGCGGCAATGACGGCAATTGTTCGAAGAATCCTCGCATAACGTATCATCTAACCACACCCGCGCGGTTGCGCTTTGTCACGCATGAATGAGCCCGGCATGGATCATCGCCGCCTTGATCGCGGCTCGCGCCGTCTCCGAGGCCGGCAGCATGGGGAGCCGTATTTCGCCAAGAATCTTGCCGAGCAAAGAGAGCGCATATTTGGGACCCGCGGGATTTGGTTCGACGAACAAAGCAGCGTGCAGCGGGGTCAATTGATCCTGCAGCCTTAAAGCCGCCCCGAAATCGCCCGCAAGACACGCCTCCTGCATTTGCGCGCAAAGTTTCGGCGCGACATTGGAGGTGACCGAAATGCAGCCATGGCCGCCGTGCGCCATCACCGCGAGAGCAATCATGTCTTCGCCCGAAAGCTGGATGAAATCCGGCCCAAGCGCATGGCGCTGGAGCGCCGCGCGGGCAAGATTGCCGGTCGCGTCCTTGACGCCCGCGATGTTTCTCAACTCGTAAAGCCGCTTCATAATATCGATCGCCATGTCGACGACAGAACGCGGCGGAATATTGTAGATGATGATCGGAATGCCGACCGCATCGTTGACCGCCTTGAAATGGTGAAATAGACCCTCCTGCGACGGTTTGTTGTAATAGGGTGTGACGATCAGAAGGCCGTCGGCGCCGGCGGCTTCCGCGAAACGTGCAAGTTCAATCGCTTCCTGCGTGTTGTTCGACCCCGCTCCTGCGATGACCGGAACTCTCCCCTTGGTCTCGCTCACGCAGGCCGCGATGACCCTGCGGTGCTCCTCGTGCGACAGGGTGGGACTTTCCCCCGTCGTTCCAACCGGCACGAGACCGTGCGTGCCGCTAACGATCTGCCAATCGACCAGGGCACGGAAACGATCCTCGTCGAAGCGCCCATCTTGAAATGGCGTGACAAGCGCGGTGATCGAACCCTTGAAAGCCGTCTGTCTCCCAAATGCCACAGTTTTGCCTTTCCGAAGTTCCGTCCTAGTGACGCCGTAATTGCAAGGTCTGGTCAGCAAACAGGCGCGCGAGCGCAAGCAAATCCAAAGCATGGGCGCAACATGAGACATAGACTCTGAATCAGCTCTCGAAAAGGCCTCTTTTGTCGAGACCGGACCGCCATTGAGCCGAGACTGGGGCTTGCCAACTGTCAAGGCGGCGGCATGCCGAAGGGGCTTTGTTTGCCATTTGTTAAGAAAGAATGGTTCAGGTTTGTCCGTTTCAGCGCCGCTTTGTAGGAGTGGGTGAACCATGCTCGCAGGGCAATTCCGTTTCGGGCGCATCCCTGGAATCGGCGCTGTAGCGATTTGTGCCCTCGCCGCGGGATGGACCGCGGGGCAACGCTCGCTCTTCGTGGCGGGTCACCGCGCGAAGCCGTCGTCCATTTCCCTCCCTGTCGCCGCGGAGCGCGATTCCAAGGGACCGGCGTCTCCTAACGATGAGACTGGTTCGCGCGAGGGCGATCTCGCCAAGCCTGTTGCCAAGGCGGCGCCGCAAGCTGGCGCGCTGTCGCCGGACCTCATGTCGCACCAAGAACGTGACCTGACGGGCCTGGCCGAGGCGATCGCGTTTTATAGGGCCGGCGACCTTGCGCGTGGCGACGGCGCGGCTGCGACCGCAAAAGACAAAATTGTCAAGACGGCGCTTGAATGGATCGCGCTGCGGAGCTTGCCGCGCGAAACCGGCTTCGAACGTTTGCAGGCCTTCATGCAGGCGCATCCGGTCTGGCCCGCGCTCGACTGGCTGAAGAAGCGCAGCGAGGAAGCCCTCTTCGGTGATCGCAAAAGCAGCGCGCTCATCAAGACTTTTTTCAGCGGCGCGGATCCCGAGACTGCGGCGGGCAAGCTCGCTCTCGCGCGGGTTTTGACCGACGACGGCAAGACGAGCGAGGCTGCCGCCCTGGTCCGCGCTGTGTGGCGCGAAGCCGACCTCAACCCCCAGCTCGAAGCGAAGGTGAAAACGGACTTCGGCACCTATTTGAACAAAGCCGACCATAAATTTCGCGCCGATCGCCTGCTCTACAAGGAGCAGATCGCCGGGGCATTTCGCGCCGCCGCCTTGGCCGGGCCCGATGTGCTGGCGCTCGCCAAGGCTCGCGCCGCCGTGATCAACGAAGGGCCAAGCGACAAGCTTCTCGCCGCGGTTCCCTTGCCTCTTCGCACCGATCCGGGCTATCTCTTCGCGCAGATCCATAAACTGCGCCACGCCGGCAAGATCCGCGCGGCGGCCGACATTATGTTGGCTGCTCCACGCGATCTCTCGCGTCTCATTGACGGCGACGAATGGTGGATCGAACGCCGTCTTCTCGCCAGAAAACTCCTCGATCAAAACGACGCGACGACCGCCTACAAGCTGTGCGCCGAACATTCCGCGGTATCGCACGAAATGCGGATCGAGGCCGAATTTCACGCCGGCTGGATCGCGCTTCGCTTCCTTAACGACCCGGCGCGCGCGGCCGGGCACTTCGACGCCATAGCCAAGCTCGCCGAGACCCCAATGTCGCGGGCGCGAGCGGCGTATTGGCAGGGCCGCTCCGCCGAGGCAAGCTCTGCGGACGACGCCGAGACAATGGCCCGCACGTTCTACGAGCAGGCGGCGGTTTATCAGACGACTTATTATGGCCAGCTCGCGCGCGGCAAGCTCGGGCTGGTCATATTGCCGATCCGCGCGATCTCCAACGAGGCGAGGGGAGAGGACCGCGAAGACGTGATCAAGGTGATCGAACTTCTCTACGCCGCTGGCGAAAAGGATTTGGCGGCTTCGCTTGTCATCGAAGCGGCGCGTCACCTTGCCGACGAGACCCAAGTGGCGGCCCTGGCCAGCCTCGTTGCAAAGCAGCGCGACGCGCACCTTTCGCTTAGCTTCGGCAAGATCGTAAGCCTTCGCGGCATGCCGATCGATGCGCTGGCTTTCCCGGACTATGGCGTGCCTGTCTTCGAGCCTTTGCAGAATTCCGCCGCGTCATCAGTCGTCTATTCGGTCGCGCGCCAGGAAAGCGCCTTCGAGCCATCCGCCGTTTCGTCGGCCGGAGCCAAAGGTTTGATGCAGATGATTCTGTCGACCGCGAAAAGGACCGCCGAGCACGCGGGGGTCGCCTTCGACCCAAAGCGGCTCCTCACCGACGCGACATTCAATGCCCAGCTCGCGGCGCGGCATCTCGGCGAGCTTATGGCCGAACAGAAGGGCTCGTACATCCTGACCTTCGCCGCCTATAATGCCGGCGGCAAAAGGGTCAAGGAGTGGATCGACGCCTATGGCGACCCCCGCAAACCCGGCGTCGATCCGATCGACTGGGTCGAGCGAATTCCCTTCACCGAAACCCGCAATTACGTCCAACGGGTGATCGAAAATCTCAGCGTTTACCGGGTTCGTTTAGGCGAGACGGGACCGGCCTCAGCTGAGACTATTCTTAACATCCAGGCCAAGCTCTGACGTTTGGCTAAGGCGGCGAAACCGGGATGAAGGCTGTCTGCGAGTTGTTTCACGAACTCGTCATTGATGCAGAAGTCTGTCAGCGCGCTGCCCGCGCGCCTAAAACCGCTCCGAGAAGCGGGTTGTGGAAAAGCACGCCGATCAGCAAGCCCCAGAAACTGCCCGAAACGTCGCCGGACGCCGTTGAGTTGACGACCTGGCCCAATTGTATTTGGCCATCGATGGATTTGGTCCTGTCGCTTCTAGCGGTGGCCTTCACTCTGGCTGCGGCGCTGCTGTTTGAGCCTTGAGGGGCGCTACTGATCTGTCGCCGAGCCGACGGTTTCATCGACGGCACGCCCTAATTGCCCAAGCTGCCCACCATAGGTTCGTCGCGTATTGGGATCGAGAAGGGCAATCGGACCACTGAGGGCGGCACCCGCTGCGCCACCCGCCGTCTCGCCGACGCCCATGGCGAACTCACTGATTCGCTCGCCGAGACTGACATCAAAACCCGTGATGGTCTGGCCGCCGATGAGTCTTTCGCCGATCAGCTGGACGACCTCGGGGTTGTCGGCGAATTTCGCGTGATTGAGAGGGTTCGAGCCTCGCAATCCCGTCAGATCGATCACGACTATCCCGGAGCTTGTCAGCGCGGAGCGGTATGGCTCGGCCGTTGGATCGATCTGCCCGAGCCTCTCGACATTGCCAGCAAGACGGCGCGAAACCCGCAAAGCATGATCGTTCCGGGACACAAAAATCGTCAGCCGGGGACGGTTTGGCCCCAAGCTCCGCCACTGCGTCGTGAACACATCGAAATCGAGATCAGGCGAGGCGAAAATGACATTGCGGAGTTTCGGCGCCACGTGTCCGTCCCGGATCGCCATTTGACGCAAAGATTCCATGACAAGCCACGCGCCCATGGAATGCGCCATGATGGTTACCTCGCCAACGTCCGGATCTTTTGCCACGCGCTGAAGGGTTTCTTCGAGCGCGTCGCGCGAGAAGTTCGTGCTCTCCCTATCGTAGCCATATGCGAAAACACTCCCCCGCGATGGCCATGTGAACAGGATAGGTGCCGCATCCACGCCAGAATCATGGATGATTTGCGCAAATCGATAGACAGCGTCATCGAAATGAGTGTTGAAGCCATGCACAAAGACAAGAACGCGCCGATTGCGCGGCAAATGCTGTTTGAGCCAGACCTGCTCCTGCCGCCCGTCACCGAGGGGGGTTACTTTGAGCACGGCAAAGTCATTCGCCGGATCAGCGGGCGAGCTAACTGGCCATTGCACTTGACCGACCTGCCGCTGCGCATCTGGCGGGATGGAGACGGCAATCTCGGTCAAGGAAGTTCCGGTTGCGCGCTCCCCCGAGAAGAGTATGCCTTGGTCCTTTGAAGGTGCCCGCGTGGTTGCGACGAGAAGATTAGCCCGCGTCGCATTGGATGCGCTCGCTGCAACTGGAGTGAGAACGCCGGCGGGCCTGCCGGCGCATCCCACCAAAGCGCCACAGGCCAGAATCAGAACTGCAAAACGCATCGCGGCCTCGAAGTAACGAATTCCAGGGGTCGCTTTCAGTCTCGCGATAATAGCTCAGAATTTTCGGGCTTCAAATAGCGCGTCGCTTTCATGCCTCGCTCAGCGCTATGTCCCAACACTTGGCTTTGTGTCCGAATTGTCGTCCACAGCATCAACCGCTATC
Organism: Methylocella sp.; assembly: GCA_050728655.1. Lineage (GTDB taxonomy): Bacteria > Pseudomonadota > Alphaproteobacteria > Rhizobiales > Beijerinckiaceae > Methylocapsa. Next base: position 17,646 of record JBOHJQ010000027.1, on the reverse strand, counting down.
GACAAGGTGTGGCTATCGTGTTTTGTTTGCGCTCGACACGATTGGCTGAAGGCGAATACCCGCCGGCAGCGTTGGCGCAATGATTGTGAAGGAGAATCGGGACCGTGCGTGGCCGGCTGATGAAGCTCATGAAGCGGACCGCACTGCTGCTCGCCGTAATCGCCGTGACGCTGCTGGCTGTCCGCGTCTACCATTCGCAACGCGGCGCCCCTCTCGAGCCGTGGCACACCTTCGTGCCGCACGAGATGAAGGCCAAAGCCATCGATGGCGCCAATTGGGTTGATTATCTCAACGCTGAAGACAAGATTTTCGCGGAGGTGAAGCGTGAAGTCAGCCAAAAGCTCGACGCGGGCGAGCGCATTCCGGTCAATCGCTATTTCGAGGGCAGTCCCGTCTATCCAGAAGGCTTTTCCCAGGATTGGAACAGATCTTATGTGCTCGAACCCGATGGACCGCCAGCCGGAGCCGTGGTGTTTTTGCACGGGCTGACGGATTCTCCTTATAGTTTGCGCCATATCGCCCGGCGCTATCGCGAGCGCGGCTATGTCTCGATCGCGATCAGGCTGCCAGCGCACGGCACCGTTCCGGGCGCCTTGACCGACATCGAGTGGCAAGACTGGATGGCGGCGACGCGGCTCGCTGTCAGAGAAGCGAAACGGCGCATCGGTCCATCGCTCCCATTGCACATGATTGGCTTCTCCAACGGCGGCGCCCTCGCGTTGAAATATGCGCTTGACGCCATCGAGGATCCGAAGCTGGCGCGGCCGGATCGACTCGTGCTCATCGCGCCGATGATCGGGATCACGCGATTTGCGCGCTTCGTGGGATTGGCTGGCTTGCCGGCGATATTGCCGGCATTTACAAAGGCCGCTTGGCTCAGCGTGGTGCCGGAGTTCAATCCGTTCAAATATAATTCGTTTCCGGTGAACGGCGCGCGGCAAACCTCTCGCTTGAGCGACGCTCTGCAGCAACAGATCACGCGGCTTGCTCGGGAAAAACGCTTGGATCGCCTGGCGCCGCTCCTGACCTTTCAATCCGTCATCGACTTTACCGTCAGCACGCGGGCAATTGTCTCGGCCTTGTATGCCCAACTTCCATCGAATGGCAGCGAGCTCGTGCTTTTCGACCTGAACCGGAACGCCAAGTTCGGCCAACTGTTGCGGACCGCCTCGGACACCGCGTTGGCGCGTCTTCTGCCGCCGCCGCCGCGGCTGTTCAGAACGACGATCATCGCCAATGCGAACCTCGACACCAGTGAGGTCGTCGAGCGAGCGACCGAAGCCGGCGCCGTCGTCGAACAATCTCGCGCCTTGGGGCTGTCCTATCCGCCGGGCGTCTTCTCGCTCTCGCATGTCGCCCTGCCGTTTCCAATCAGCGATTCGCTTTATGGAATGGAGCCGGATCCGGCCGAGAATTTCGGCGTCAACCTCGGTGCAATTGCCCCGCGTGGCGAGCGGGGCACGCTTATCGTCAGCTTGGATGCGTTGCTTCGCATGTCCTCGAACCCCTTCTTTCCTTATATGATCGAGAGAATTGAAGAGGGCATTACCGCCAGCGCGGCCGAACCGCCAATCAAGGCGGCAACGCCGCCGCCTTGATGTCTTAACGCTCGGGCTTGGTCAGGACGAGGCGCCCGCCGCAGGCGCGGCCGCATCGGACTCCACGTGACCCGCGAGAGCGTGGCGAAGCGCCTGTTCCTTGGCGTCGGCGAGGGACGTCTTCAACACGACACCGCCATAGTGCTTGATCTGCTCAATCACTTTGTCCGCGGTCATTTCTTTGATGAGCACAAATAAGGCAGATTCACCGGGGTGGATGCTTTCTGCGAGCTGCGTCATGAACTGGTCATTGATGCCGAAGTCCGTCAGCGCGCCGCCGAGCGCGCCGCTCGCCGCGCCCACTGCCGCGCCGAGGAGCGGATTGAGGAAAAGCACCCCAATCAGCAAGCCCCAAAAAGTGCCCGAAACAGCGCCAGACGCCGTCGTATTGACGATCTGGTGCAATTGGATTTGGCCATCGGTGGATTTGGTGGCGATGACCGCATCCCCGAGTTTGATCAGATATTCGGTCTGCAGTTGGAACAGGCGCTTTCGCACCTCTTCCGCCTTTTCCAGGGACGGATAGACAATGACGACGAGATCGGACATCGAAAGTCTCCTTACTTGCACAGGAGCCGGATCACGGAGCATTATGCGCCGCCGTCCCAGCTGTATCAACGCACGGGTCGCTCGCGTGTGATGATGCTCCAGTTCAGCTAGCGGCGATTAGGCGGTTTAGCTTTTGCTCCCGCGTGGCCAGAAGGTTATGCCAAGCCCGATGAGAAGCACGGCGGCCAAGAGCAAAAACAGTGCGGATTGTTTGAGCCATGCGATCGCCGGCACGGCGGCAGCCATGGCGAGGCCAAGAAAGCAGATTTCCACGGAGCGGATATTGATTCCCGCGAGAAAAGTGCCGAGCGCCAGCAACATCAAAAGCACCAAACTGGTCGCCGGCACAGGCAGCAACTTCTGAAAACCGGGCATTTGCACGAGGTTCATCGTAACCAAGAAAGTCACCCAATGGGCGGCTTGCGTCCACACCAACCGTAAGCGAGCTTGCCTGTCGGGAACGTGCGGCCATCCTGTGGCGACGCAGACAGATCCGATGGCCACAGCCAAAAACTCCCAATAGCCATTGAGCGGCTGGTGCGAAATGTTGGAATAGGCCACGCCAAAAATTGCCAGCGCCAGAACGGCGACGTAAGGCAACTTCCGCCGCAAAAAGCTCGCACTGCGGGGCCGGCCCGGGGGATCAACCGTATCGTGTGTCAATTTCGGTTCGCTCATCGGCAATCCAATCCTGAACAACCAGCCATCAAGGGTCCGAACCACATCCTCTACACTAGCGCGCTTGTCGCCAGTGTCAATTGCGGTCTCAATAAAAAGCCGCAGTGAACACCCACGACTTTGACCCCAGACTCAGCTGGTCTTTGCCAATTGAGCGTCGGACGCCGCGCCAGATGTTGACATGAGATTCGCGATCCAACGCGTCGACGGGTTCTGTTCCCAGATCGTGAAAAGCGCGATGGTTACGGGGAGGCCGATAAAAGAGCCGGGCATGCCCCACAGAAAATCCCAAATTAAAAACGCGAACAGCATCACGAAGGACGAAATGGCGAGCGCGTTGCCCGTCAGGACCGGCTCCAGGTAGTTGCCGATCACAAATTGAATCAGGTACAAACTTCCGAAAATGACCGCCGCCAGCTGCCAGGATTCGAATTGCGCGGTTGCGAAAATCACGGGAAGGATAACGGCCACGAGCGGGCCAACATAAGGGATGTAGTTCAACACAAACGATAAGACGCCCCATGCGACGGCGAGGTCGAGGCCGATGGCAAGTGTGAAGAGAAAGACCGCCAAGCCAGTCGCGAGACTCGCCAGCGTGCGAATGAGCATGTACTTGCGGATTTTATAGGCGATTTTGCCGCTCGTTTCCAACAAGCTCCAGCCGCTCATTTTCTTGTCTAGCGCGATAAGTTTTAGTTTGAAATCATCCATTTCCGCCAGACCAAACGCCAGAAATAGAAAGACGACAAGAGCAAAACCGAAAAGGTAATTGACGTACCCCGCGACGGTCTGGAACACGCCAGCAAAGGAGAATGCTCCCAGACTTTCTAAATCACCTACAAAAAGATCTTTGTCCTGAAGCCATTGCATTGTTCGCTTGTACAGGGATTGGAAGCGTTCCACATTGGCCAAGCCCCAATGAACAATATCGCCAAGACTCCAGACAATCGCTCCTATCAGAATCGAAAGGACGAGGAGGGTCAAAAGAATGGTGAGGATGAGCGCAATCGGCTTCCCAAATCTGACCTCGGCCGCCGTCTGGAAAGGCTCGACTAGCGCCATGGCGAACAGCATGAAGGCGACCGGCTCAAACACGATGCGGCCAAAATAAAGAGCGGTGGAAACAAGAACCACGGCGAAAACGGCGGAAACGACGCGATTCCGTCCGGCGTCCGCCACAATTGTCGCAACGCCTTGCTCATTGCTCATTTCCTGCCCTCAGTCTGACGATCTCAATGCGTGAACGCTGTTGCGCGACAGGATTTCGTCTGACACGCGAGAGGCACGTGCCCTTGCCGTGTTGCGCTCTTTGCCATGGAACCACATGACATACGACGCCGGTATGACGATCAGCGTTTCAACCGTAGGCGCCAGCAATCCGTCCGTTATCGCGAAGGCCATCCGCCCCCAGAACACCCTCGAGGCAATCTAGGTCTAGCGCGGCATCATAGAAACCACTGTCCCAAGAATCGGCCGGAAGTGCCGGATGGTAGCCCCGAAGATGGCTAAATATCATACTCGTGCCAATAGTTTTGAGTCAAGGCTGGGCGACCACAGCGCTCGAGGAATGAACACTGACCGCGCAGATCATGATAAACACACCGGTGACGATGCCGCCTATCGCGGTGTGCGGATCGACCCACAACAACCGCTATTTCGACATCGTCATGGCGGGCATCGCGGGCGCGGTGATCGCGCGCTTGTCACGGTAATTGCGGTCGGCTCTGCGCTCGCTTTGTTCTGAGATGGCCGATGCACCTTGGTGGGTCTCGGATCGGCAACGTTCGGCGCAGTCGTCGAAGAAGGTCGTTATCGCGACCCTGCCGTTTGATTACGGGCACACGCCGCGCCGCGCGGCGGCCCGCAAAAGGTCTCCCAGATCTAGCGTAGTTTCCATGTTTATCGGCGCGCGGCGATGCGTCCGATGAAAACCCGTTATGGCGGCGGCAGCTTCATCGGCATTGACACGTAATTGGAACGCGATGCATAATGGCCGAGTCTTGGTTTACCTGCCGGCGGAGGTGCCGCGCGATATTTCAGACCGCGTTCCATCACCGAGACCGAGCTAAACATGGCGTGTTCCGGACGGTAAAAATGGCCGTCCTTGTCACAATCTGTTTTGTGTTCGGCCTTTCAACTTAGAAGGATAACAAAGAAATGCTGTCTCGACGCTCTCTTCTCGGCTCTCTCTTAGGGAATTTTCTGGCCGCCGGTGTTATCGCGGCACCGTTGGCAACCATCGTCGTGCCGTCGGAGGCCGAAGCCCAGCCAACGCCGAGTCCCGGCCCTGGCGGGGGGGTAGCTCTCCATCGAGGGGGGGGCGCGCGTCAACATATTCGGCGACAGAAGGGCGGGGGGGGGCGAGGCCGTGCGCATCGACGCCGCGAGCGGGAGCATCGACGCCGCGCGCACCATATGGAGAATTCACACTGATCTACCCTGGATCGTGGAATGACGCGCGACATCGCCGGCGCCGACCGTAGCCTTCAGGCGCCGGCATCTAAACGGCAATATGGAGCTGGTATACCAAGCAAAAAAATCAGTGTGTGCCCGGAAATCGCTTGCGACAAGGACGCAGTCGGCAATCGCATTTCTGGCACTGTCTGCCTCAACGTATTCTATTGCAACGGCGCAAATGCGCTGGGCTTTTCCAACAGGTTCACTTGGGTCTTATAAGGCTGGAAGTTGCACCGCTGCCGCCGCCGCATCGGCAGAATGCTGTTAGTGTTCGATGACTCTCTGGCGGGATGACTGTGAGGATTCGCTCGGGGATGACGGTCCCGTATGGCGGCGCTGCTCCGCCGTTCCAATTTGCCGGTTAACCGTGTCTCGCCAATTTCCTGGCCTCCGCCTCGCGCCCCTGGAGAAGGTAGATGACCAGCCCGAGCGACGCGCCCCCATCACCGGATGGAGAGGCCCACGCCGGCCATTCAAAGCTGGCGAGCGCGATCGAGCGTGGGATCTTCGCCAGCCGGTGGCTGCTGGCGCCGATGTATCTTGGGCTGGCCGTAAGTCTGCTGCTGCTTCTCGGCAAATTCGCGCAGAAGACGGTGGAGCTGGCACGCCAGACAGGCACCGAAGACGTTCACAGGCTGATCACAGGCATTCTGTCGTTGGTCGATCTATCACTGATGGGCAATTTGCTAGTCATGGTGATGTTCGCCGGCTACGAGAACTTCGTCTCGCGTTTCGGGGACGTCACGAAGGGGAACCGGCCCGACTGGATGGGCAAGGTCGGCTTCGGCGCCTTGAAACTGAAGCTGATGACCTCGATCATCGCCATTGCGGCGGTTCATATGCTTGAGGACTTCATGCATGTGGCCGAGATCGACAACCGCGAGCTGGGCTGGAGTGTCGGCATCCTCCTCGCGTTCGTCGTCTCCGGTTTGCTGCTCGCCCTGATGGACCGGCTCAGCGGCAGCGGGCATTGATTACCTCCACTCCCCCGGTAGCAAAGTCGCCAACTTCCATGAATAGGCCGGTGGGCGACGCCTAATCGCCGCCCACCGGCCGGGCCTTCACCAGTGGTACACACGGTGCCAGCGGCGCACACGGCGCCAGCGGCACACTCGACGTCCATTGCGCCACCAGCACACCCGGACGCGGCGGCGTACCCATATCGCATTCTCGACAGGATTTTCTGTCTCCACAGCATGGCCCGGGGCCATTGTTAATGGTGCGGATTCGGCTGGGGCCGGCATCAAGACCGCTAGTCCCATGGTAGCGGCTGCGGCGCCGCCCAGTATGACCCCTAACATTGCACGGCGATGAATGGCTGTCATGGCATTCCTCCCTCGAACATGTGCCCATCACACATTCATGTGACGTTTTGAATCTAGCGTACGGCGGCGGTGAAGTCCAGAACGGTATCGCGTGGGGCGCCGTCGCGATTTCGGTTGGAATTTGTTTGGCGCGATCTCCAGCATGGCGAGGTTACCTGATCAAGCGGCGAGATCAATCGTTTGACCGGAAGGCTTTTCGTTGAAGGTCTGGCAGCCTCGCCTTTGCGCATTGTGATCTGCCCCGAAGCCAGGAGAGCCCAGAACAATATGGCCGCTGTTGCCGCCGATGGCAGAACGATTTGAGTCTTGATCCGCCGCTTGAACTCGTGCTGCAAACGCGCGATCGCATTCGAGGTCCGGATCGATTGCCATTGGCTTTTCGGAAACCGCGTGAAGGTGAAGAGCTTGTCGCCGGCTTCTTCCAGGCTGGCAGGGAGCGCTGGGCTTTTCAGGCGCCACTTTCGGATCAAAGCTTTGCGCTTCGCCTCGACCTCCTGCTTCGTGTCGGCGTAAATCATGTCCTTGTAATCCGCCTATATTTCGTCGTGCAGCCGCTCCGGCGCGTGGGCACCAAGGTTGCGATGCTTGTGAACCGTGCAGCGTTGCACCAAAACATCCGGCCACAGCGCGGCCAACGCCTTCTCCAGGCCGGGAGTGCCTTCGACGATGACGAGCTCCGGCGTCTTCAAGCCACCTTCAACGAGATCATCGAGGAGCGTCCGCCAGGCGGCTTCGCTTTCGCCGCCCATGCTCTTGACAGCCAGGAAGACCTTCTGGCCGTCCTGCCTGACGCTTGGCGCTGATTGGCCATCGCGTCAGGAGAGAGATAGCCGACATGTTCCAATGCACGGGTTTCGCCACTCGGAACGAAAACGAGCCGCTCGCCGCTTTCTCATTCAACCGCCGCGACTCCGGACCAAAGGACGTCAAGATCGAAATACTCTGTTGCGGCGTCTGCCATTCCGATCTTCATCAGGCCCGCAACGAATGGCGCAACACGGTCTGCCCTGCCTTCCGGGACATGAAATTGTCGGCCGGGTAACCCTTTTGTCGCGGCCTCGCTCTGTGGATCGCCAGGGCGGCTTCCGCGGCTTGCTTTGCGCAGCATCGTCATTGATTCACAATTTCGTCGATGTGCCGCACCAAGACTCGACCATCGTAAGGCTTTGGCAGGAACCTGCCTTGGCGCGGAATGGTGTCAGCCTGGATGCGATGGCCGGAGGTGAGAACAATTCCGATCCTCGGCCAGCGCTGGCAAATATGGCGCGCGAGGCCCAGGCCATCGAGGCTGCCGGGCATTTCGATATCCGAGAAAACCACGCGCACCGCCGGCGTCGCCTCAAGAATCCGCAACGCCTCGTCGGCATTGGCCGCCGCCAAAACCTCGAAGCCGGCCTCGGCGAGAAGATCCGCACCGCTCAGACGCACCAAGACTTCGTCCTCGACGATCAGGACGACATGGCGGGGTCTTGCGGGTTTTGCGTTCATCGCCTTGTAACGGTAGGATTGGATATAAGTTCCTTTGACTTGTCCGGTTGATTAACAAATCATTTCAATCTTCGCCGGCACGCGAGCGGGGCAAGAGTGATTGCATGAGCACAGTGGAGCTTCCTTTCGAAAGCCGCTTTTACGCCGCGCCGGATGGGTTGAAACTTCACGTTCGCGAATATGGCTCGATGCTTTCTCCCGGCGTCCCCGTCGTCTGCTTGCCTGGGCTCACCCGCGATTCGGCGGATTTCGGCCGCTTGGCGAGCGCGCTCGCCGCCGGTCTGAAAGGAGCCAAGCGACGGGTGCTGGCCCTTGATTATCGCGGCCGTGGCCTTTCCGGGTATGACCGGAACTGGAAGAATTACAGTCTCGAAATCGAACACGCCGATGTGCTGGCGGTTCTCGCCGCCATGGAGATCGAGGCCGCGATCTTCATCGGCACCTCGCGCGGCGGCTTGCACACGATGCGGCTTTCCGCGACGCGCCCAGCGGTTATTCGCGGTGCCGTCTTGAACGACATTGGCCCGGTTCTGGAGCCGCGCGGCATGGCCCGCATCCGTGGCCATGTCGGCAAGCTACCCGTGCCAAGTTCGGTGCCGGATGCCGTCGATCTCCTCAAGGAAACGATGAGCGAGCGTTTCAACGGTCTAAGCGAGGCCGATTGGGAAGCTTATGCCAGAATAACCTTCACTGATGCGGTGGGACGCATTCGCCAGCGATACGATGCTAATCTGATGAAACCGCTCGAAAGCCTCGATCTCGAACAGCCGCTTGCCACACTCTGGCCGCAGTTCGACGGTTTGCGTGGCGTGCCCTTGCTGATCCTCAGAGGCTCGAATTCAGATCTTCTTTCGGTGGACACCCTTGACGAGATGGTCCGCCGCCATCCCGGCGCGGAGATCCTCATCGTCGAGGGTCAAGGCCATGCGCCGCTTCTGCTCGACGACGAAACAATTGACCGGATTTGCGCATTTGTCGCGGCGGCCGATAGCGCCGCGCGGGAAGATTGTTGATCGCAAGCAGGGAACAACCCCGCCGTCGCGCGCTACAGCAGGAACAGCCAGGTGAGCGCCGCAAAGGCGGGAAGAAGGATCGCGCCCGACGACGACAGGGCGAGCCGGTTGCGCGCATCGTACACGTAGCTGTAATCGGCGAAGGGCGACGAATAACTGAGCATGTTGCCGTTGGCGTCATACCCAAAGCTCTCCGTCCAGCTGCCGCCTTTACGACAGACCGCGCTATTGAGTCATCAATTTAGTCTGGATTCAACTCTGGATATTCTCGGATAATGGGACGCATCAAATCAGTATAAACAGCGCCCATCAAATCAGCGATTCCCCCTCGCAGAATCAGCTTCTGCTTCTCGTCGTCTATTTTCTCAATCAGAGCGGCAACCGTATTCATAGATGCGCTAAGTTCCAGTAAAGTTTTCATCAAATCACTCGCTACAGTTTTATCCAAGACAACCTCCGTCCAATCTAAAAGTCATAGCAACCGGTGCGCTCCATACATTCCCTGATACATCGCCTTATACGACCTGGCATGTCTGACCCAATGCCTGGGAGCTTATTTGGATCGTCGACGTAAATATCCGTGCATTGTTTCCTGGCAACACTGGTTAATTTGAATTTCCGGTCAACCCAATCGATATAATGCGCTCCAGCTTGGAAGAATGTTGAAGGTCCAACCACAACGGTGCAGTTGCTGCCAAGGTCAATATATAAATATTGATCGTCACTTGGGTCGTAGTGGTCGATGAATGACAGGGCAAGACCCGAGCCGTGCTCGATGATGCGGCCGTCGTTCAATGTTGAATAGCTTCGCTGATAATGAAGCAAATATGGAACTACAGGGCGTCCCAACTGAGAGTGAATGTCCCTATCGTTTAATATTTTCTCTGTCGCGCTTTTTGAGATTGATATACTGGACACTGGATATTTACCTTGTCACGACTAGAATGGCGCTACAGTCGTATCGGGACAAGAGCATAAGCCGGCGGTCCACTCAATTGCGTAATCCCCCAAGGGCGTTGTGTACCAGCAGTGTGTGATCCCAAGTACCTCATCATATCTTTTATCAAGGAATGTCCCCGTCAACAAACCTCTAGCATCGGTCCTCACCAACGGATTACTTCCGACATACGCATATGTATTAATCCCGCCCGCGAGCCCGATGGGGTCGCTTTCGATATAGCGCCCCGTTCTTGGGTCGTAGTCGCGGAAATAATTGTAATGCAGCTTGGCCCGGTCGTCGTAGAATTGCCCCGGAAAGCGGAGCTTGTAGGTGAAGGCGCCGGTCGGGTCGCCATTGCCAAATGGGTCATGGGTCCACAGCCACACCGCGTTCCCGCTGGCATCGGTGATCTGATGCGGGCCCCCGAGATGATCCGGCGCGACATAGAAGTTCCCGCTCGGCGACAGCACCCCGGCCGGCAGATCGCCGAGCCACACGGTTTCCTCCATTAGGGCGCCGGTGGCATTGTATCGGCCCATGAGATGGCCCGCTTCGTCATAGACGAAGAAGACCGGCGCATTGTCCCCCGCCTTGCCGACCCGCTGGCCAAGGCCATTGATGAGCTCCGCCGTGCCAATCGCGCCCGAAGAGGACAGGGCGAGCCGGTTGCGCGCGTCGTACTCGTAGCTGTAATCGGCGAAGGGCGACGAATGGCTGAGCATGTTGCCATTGGCGTCATACCCAAAGCTCTCCGTCCAGCTGCAGCCGATGCTCAGCAAGCGATTGCTGGCGGTATCGTAATTGTACGTCAGCGAAACAGGCGGCGTTGCATTGTCGAGATAACCCGTTCGATTGCCGTCGGCATCGTAGGTGTAGGTTTGGGTGGCCGCGCCGCTCGCATAAATGTGCAAGCGGTCGAGCGCGTCATAAGTGAAGCTCGCGGCGGGAATGCCGGTCTCGGTAATGCCGGTGATGCGGCTCGCCATGTCATAGCTAAGCGCGATAGTGTCGGCTGCGGGCAGCGCCAGACCGCTAATCCGCCCGTCTTGATCGATCGTGCGTCGATAGGAAGCGCCGTTGCCCGCCGTCCATCCCGAGGCCATGCCGAAAGGCATGTAGGTTATGCCGGCGGCCAGCGTCTGGCCGTTCGCCGTCACGCCGCTTACCCGGCCCGCGGCGTCGTAGGCATACAAAACCTGGTTGCCGGACGGATAAGCGATGCTCGCCAAACGCCCGCCGGCGTCATAGCCATAGGCCGAAGTCAGGGTCACCGCGCCGACGGTCTGTTGCTTCTGCGTTACATGGCCATTCGCGTCATAAGAGTAGCTGGTCGAGCCGGTCACGTCCGCGATGGTGCTCAGACGCCCAATGCCGTTTGCGCCCTGATCATATTGCCAAGCGGCGCTCGTGCCGTCGGCGAAGGCCGCCTTGGTGACGCGATTTAGCGCATCGTAGCTGTAGGCGGTCATGTTGCCGCGCGCGTCGGTCGAGGTGGTGACATTGCCGGCGGCGTCGAAGGTTCTGTTGGTCGTGCCGGTATCCGGGCTTGCAAGCTGCTTTTGATCGTCGAGTCCATCCCAGCCATAGCCGGTCTGCAAATTGCGCGGATCGATGACCGAAGTCAGATGATCGTTAGCGTTATAGCCATAGAATGTGGTTCCGCCGTTCGGGTCAATCGCCTCCGCCAAACGATTGAGCGCATCGTAAGCGTAATTGGTTGCATTATTATTCGGATCGGTGGCCGCGGTCAGATTGCCCTGCTTGTCATAAGCGTAAACGGTCGTCTGACCCTGCGCTCCGATCGTCTTTTTCAGCCGGTTGAGGGCGTCAAAAGCATAAGAGCGTGTTCGCGCGAGCATGCCGGACGGGTCGAACGTCTGTTCACTGGTCCGGTTGCCCCACGCGTCGAGCGCATAAACGATATGGTCTTCGGCGGCGTCCGCGATCCCCGTCAGACGATGCGCCAGATCATAGGTATAGATCAGATAGGAGCCGTCCGGCTTCGTCACCTGGGTCAAATTCCCGGCCTTGTCATAGGCGTAGACGGTCTTGAGCGTTGCGACGGTGCGCGAGGTCAACCAGCCGCGCTTGGTATAAGTCAGGCTCGTCGTGACGCCGTTCGGATCGATGATCGTCAACGGACGGCCATTGGCGTCATAGCTCGGAATGCTGGTCACATGCCCCAGCGCATCCATCACGTTCGAAAGATCGCCCTTGGCGGCATAGCCGTAATTAGTGACGTTGCCGCGCGGATCGGCCGCGGTCAGCGCTTCGCCAGTCGCATTGTAAGTGTAAGCAAAACTGCGCGTAGACGCGCCCGCCGTTATCGTCCTGGTCAGCAAATTGCCGTGAGCGTCATAGGCGAAAGCCGTGCTCCGGTTCGGCTCCGCTATCTGGGTCGGCAAATGGAAGGTCGAATGCCAAGTCGTGCCGGTCGTCCGCGCGAGCGGCGTGCCGGATGCCTCGGTGACCGTCATCGGCAGGCCGCGGACATTATTGACAAAGGTCGTGAGATTGCCGTCCCAGTCGGTGGAACTCGCCATAAAGCCGTTGGCATCATACGTGGACGTGCGCGTCGCGGCGGCGGTCGTGGATGTCGCGGCACGGCTAATCTGGGCCACTTTCGGCACGCCCTGCAGCGTGATGAACGTGTAGGTATCCGTCGCGCTCAGAGCATTGGCGACGGTGCGGCTGCCATCGGTATCATTGTAAGTGACCGTGGTGAGGTTGGCGGCCGGCGACCCGCCGAGCGAACTCGTTAAAGCGCGCCCATATGCGTCATATGTCCATGTGGCATAGCGGTTGCCGTTCTCGTCGATAACCCCGGTAAGAGTATTGGTCAGATTGGGGTTTTCGTAGACATAAGTATTGCTGGTTGCAGGCTAGGTCGGATACGTGACCGAGGTGAGATTTTGGGCGCTGGTTGTCGCGGTATACCCGTAGGTGAACGTCCTGCCATCCGGCGTGCCCAGCGTCTGCAACAGACCGCTAGGGGCATAGTTGAAATTCAGCGATCGGCCGTAGGAGTCGGTAACAGAGGCAAGCTGATTGCTGGCGTTATAGGTCAGGGTTTGGGTATAGCCATTGCGTGCCTGTATTATGTTAAGCATGGCGGCATTTATCGAGCTTGAATTGGAATAGGTTTCCACCGTGTCGTTTGGAGCGGTCAGAGTCCAGGTCGAGCCGGAATTGGTGAGCGTGTCATCAACGTCGGTGTCGGAAATCCAAGTGGTTCCATTCAACGTAAATCTGAGGGTCTGGCCATCGGCACGTTGAACACCAACGGAAGACGAGGAGTAGAACCAGATAAATCGATCGTAGGTTGAACGCCAGTTTGCGCCTAAGGTTATCAATGCATTGCTGCGGCTGTTGTAATAGCGCGTGAAATCGAGCGTGTTTTGTCCTGCCGTCTTATAGTCCGTGACGGAGTAGAACATATTGCCTGAAGCAATGTTTATAGGCTCTCCGCCGAAAGCATTACCAAGACTGTTTGGAGCACCGCATTGGCAACTGTTATTATTGCTGCCCCCGATAAGCTTATTAGGCATAGCTCCATTAATCGGCGAGCAGCCAGATGGCGTGTTGTTATCCGGGATGACGCCAGAAGGACAGAACGCTTGTACATATACCCAGTATGGATAGTGTAAATAAGTATACCGGCAAATCAGCCGTGTGACAGAGTCTGTTGGAGTTAAGAAATAGTAATCTGAATGGTAGGCGTTTCCTATCGACTGGCAAGTCGCAGCTGCAGACGAGCACGATATCCCGCCCCACTGGTCCTTAATACAATCCGCGCCCTGATTGAGAAAACCTGACCCCCAGTTGTACGACGTTGCTTCCGACCTGCCAGGCGCAAGCAATACCGCTGCGATGAAGGCAAAAGCCGCGAGGCGCATATGCATGAGAACAAACCGAAATTTGATGACCAGGAATTCGACGAATTCAGGCTGACTTGATGAATTCCGGCTGCTCTGATTTGCACACCACCAATCTTTTTTTGAGCCGCTCGCCTTCCTGACCGCCATCATGCGGCGGCCCTTGCACCGGCCGCGACGAGACGCGAGCGATCCGGGCGAACGGGACGAAACCAAAAAAGATTCGACCGGACAGCTTGACCGCAACGGCTCCAATCGGGGAAGGCTCTAAATCAGCCGCAATCCCTTAAGGCTCGCGTGGCCGTGCTTGCCGATGATCAAATGATCGTGCACGCCAACTTTTAGGGGTTTGCCCACCGCGATGATCTGATGGGTGAGATAGATGTCGTCGGTCGAAGGCTGTGGATCGCCGGATGGATGATTGTGTACGAGGATAATGGCCGAAGCGCTGAGCTCGAGGGCCCGGCGCATGATTTCCCGGGGATAGACCGGAGCATGATCGACCGTGCCGACGCCTTGAACCTCGTCGGCGATCAAATGATTCTTCTTGTCGAGAAACAGCACACGAAATTCCTCGTGGTCGAGGAAGGCCATCGCGGTGCGGCAGTAGTCGACGACCGCGGCGAAACTCGACAGCGATGGCCGCTTTTCGATCGAGGATTTGGCGAGACGTTGGGCCGCCGCCTCGATAATCTTCAGTTCGACAATCGCGGCGTCGCCCAGCCCGTCAATTTCGCGCAGGCGCTCGGGGCGCGCCGACACAACCTCGGCAAACGAGCCGAAGCGGACGACGAGAGCCTTCGCGAGCGGCTTCACGTCGCGCCGCGGCATGGCGCGGAAAAGAATGAGTTCGAGCAGTTCGTACTCGCCCAAGGCATCGGCGCCGCCTTTGCGAAACCGGTCGCGCAACCGCTCCCGGTGGCCGAGGTAATGCGGCGGGTTGGCGGTGGAGGCCGTTTCCTCTTTCGTCATGCGCCGTTCATCCCAGCGGCGTCATAGGGCGGACGATGCAGACCTTTCGGCGAAAGGGTGAATGCCTCATATCCGGTCTCGGTCACGCCGATCGAATGTTCGAATTGCGCCGATAAGCAGCGGTCGCGGGTCACCGCGGTCCAGCCGTCGGAAAGGATTTTTACGTGCGGACGGCCGAGATTAATCATCGGCTCGATCGTGAATAACATGCCGGGCTTGAGCAGCACGCCTTCGCCGCGCCGGCCGTAATGGAGAATGTTGGGTTCGTCGTGAAACAGGCGCCCCAGGCCGTGGCCGCAAAAGTCGCGCACGACGGAACAGCGCTCGGTCTCAGCGTATTCCTGGATCGCGGCACCGATATCGCCGGTCGTAGCGCCCGGGCGGACTGCGGCCATGCCACGCATAAGCGCCTCATAGGTCACTTCGACAAGGCGCTGCGCCCGGCGCGGAACCTCTCCGACAAGATACATGCGGCTCGAATCGCCGTGCCAGTCATCGAGGATCAAGGTCACGTCGATATTGACGATATCGCCTTCCTTGAGCGGTTTGCCGTCGGGTATGCCGTGGCAAACCACATGGTTGATCGAAGTGCAGATCGATTTGCGGTAACCGCGATAGTCGAGCGGCGCCGGATAGGCGTCATGCGCCATCGCGAAATCGAAAACGAAAGTGTCGAGAGCGTCGGTGGGGGTGCCGGGCCGCACATGTGCGGTCAGAAGGTCGAGCACTTCGGCGGCAAGCTGTCCGGCCCGGCGCATTCCGGCGAACGCCTCCGGCCCATGCAATTTGATATGGCCGGCCTTGCGGCCCGCGATATCGACAGAGCTAACAAACGTCATCGTTTCCGGTCTCGCGCAGCGTCCCTGCCTAGCTTCTCAGTTTACCGTCAATTTAAGCGATTGTCGCGCCGAGGCAAGATTACGTGCAGAGCCGCCCCAAGATAGGTGCGGCGCCGCCAGGGGTATCAGGCAGAGGAAATATTCGTTGCCACCGGGACCAATGCGTTCCGGTTCACCTCGTTAGGCATGCTGACACGGGCTTCAGTCACAGAATCGTTAGCCTCTCGGGGGCAATTGGACGTTTGCCGGCTCGGACGCCGGTGAGCACGAGGCGGCGGCGGTTCCCACGCCGATCAGGGCCTGCGAATTAAGCGATGTCGATCCGCAGGCGTGCCTCGCCCACGTTCTCGCGAATCCGCGCGATCGTCCTGCGAAGCGGCGCGACGAATGGCCGCCATAAAAATGGACGTCGCGCCAGCAGGCAATCGCGGAACCGGCTTTAGCCACGGTGGCGGAGTTCATCCGAAAATACCCGCGGCGCCGGCCGGAATAAATAGTTATTTGTCGCCCGGTTGGACCCGCGCCGGCGGATTGGATTGGTGTAATTCTGGTTAAAAAGTCGGCACTATTGCCGGATCGTCTCGCGCGTCAAGATAATCCCAGGCTCAGCCAAACGATTTTCGATATCGCGAAAGCTCACCGCGAAGTGGCGATACAGCCACACGGCGCGGCCGGTGATTTCGGCTGGAAAGTGGAAACCCGGATAGCGGAGGGTTGAAAAGATGCCCTTCATGCCGCCCTTCCGCCACTCTCGAAGGTCTCGGCGCAGCTTGACGATGCCCTCTCGTAGCTGTCTTGCGCATGTCTCGGCGACCTCGTTTCGCCGCCGCGTTCAAAGGTCTATTGCGCAAAATGGCTCGGCAAGATGGCCGAATGTTTCGACCACTTTTTCGTAAACCGGCCGCTTGAACGGAACGATCAGGGCGGCGAGCCGGCCGATCGACTCCCATCGCCACGAGTCGAATTCGGGCCGCTGTCCGCCGGCCGGGGTGTCGATGTCGATTTCGTTTTCGTCGCCGTCGAAACGCAGCGCGAACCATTTCTGCCGCTGGCCGTGAAATCGGCCCTTGGAAGATTTCTTCAAGATACTGTCCGGCAGATCGTAGCTGTACCATTCTGGCGACTCCGCCAGAAACGTCGTGGTAGACACGTTGGTTTCCTCGCGCAGCTCGCGCAAGGCCGCCTGATAGGGCGCTTCGCCGGAGTCGATTCCGCCCTGCGGCATTTGCCATTCGTGCCCTTGGCGCAGGTGCTCGGGGATCTTCTTGTTGCGGCGGCGCCCGACGAAGACGAGCCCGGAGCGATTGAAGAGCATGATTCCGACGCCAGGGCGGTAATTTAAAGCGTCCATTGCCGCCTTACCTCATCGTCGACGATCCAATCGCCAAGCCAGGTTGCTGGCTCGGCATGGCCGCGCTTAGTGGGATGAGCGCGATGCCACGCGCCTCTAGCGCGCGGGCAAAGTGGCCGACGCCTGCGATCGAACGCGGAAGCGCGCTCGCAACCCCGATCGCCACGCCCTTGTCGCGAGCAATTGCTTCGAGCCGCGCGAGGGCCGCTTCGATTGCCTCGGGGTCGGCCGTCGAATCGAGGACAACGTCGGCGCGCGCAGCCGCAAGAGCCTGACCGGGCGCGAGCGTCATGGCAAGGCTTTGCGCGGACGTCCCGTCATCGATGTAATATAGGCCGCGCGCAGCGATCTCCCGCAAGACCGGCTTCAAAGCCTTTGCATCCGCCGTGAGTTTGCCGCCGAGAAAATTCGCGACGCCCGCATACCCGTTGAACCGGCTCATCAGCCACTTCAGATTGTCGCTATTCGCGGCCTTCCCGGCGCCCGCGAGAAGCGTGTGCGGACCGGGATTGTCGCGCGGGAAATCGAAGGGCTCCATCGGAATTTGCAAGACGACCTCGT